>NZ_CP043633.1:2108750-2472500 GCF_012974865.1 Nonlabens sp. Ci31
ATTAAAGGATCATCATTAGGGTTGTTTTGAATAATAAGGGTATTGCTAGCGGTAGTTTCTCCGTTACCTGCACCAAAACCTATAAAGACATTGTTGTTTCCAGTATTCAAAGCGCCACTAGTAGCTCCTATGTAGGTATTGGAGTTTCCAGCAGCATTATTGCGCCCTGCTGTAGATCCTACAAACACATTTTCATCTCCTACACTAGAATTAAGACCACTGGCGCTGCCTAAAAAAGTATTGCTGAGTCCTGTGGTGTTGGAACTACCTGATGTCTGACCAAAAAAGCTATTATCAGAACCTGAAGTATTTTGGATCCCTGTACGTTCTCCAAAAAAGCTATTTTTTGATCCATCTACATTAGCTACACCACTTTGAGAACCGAAGAAGCTATTTTTTTCTCCTGTGGTATTGCTTTGCCCGCTATTAGCTCCAAAAAAACTGTTGTCTTCACCAGAGATATTGGAGACACCGCTATTAGTTCCTATAAAGGTGGATCTCGTCGTAATGGTATTATCGTTTGCTTCTCCAGCATTTTCTCCTATAAATACGGATTCCCCTGTATTTAAAAAATCGATCTGTCCCCTTTGAGTAAATCTGAAAAACAAAGTGTTGTTGGTTTTGATATCCAGATCCTGTGTGTCTGTGGTTCCTATAAAATTCACGCCGTTTACCGTACCGGCATTACCATTTAAACTCCAGTCTCTAGATTCTGTACCACTAGTTACCAAACGAACCCATTGGGTACTGTCCCAATAATAAAAACCTGCAGTTACATCGCTTACCGTTGCGGTGTTGTACACCAACAAGCTTTCAATGTTTCCATTTGCAATGGTAAGGGCGTCATTGGTTCCTGTAAGCGCTAATCTAGGTATGAGTATCCCGGTATTTCCAGATACGACGTCTAGTGAAGAAGACTCGCTAGGAGTTGCTGTGTTCAAACCTACTTGTGCTATTAGGCTGCTAGAGCCTAATAAGAACAACAGCAATAGCATGCATTGGATTTGAAACTGCTTTGGCTGGTAAGTACATATATTTAAGTTCATAATCTAGTAGTATTAATTAAGTGATTCCCAAACAGAACCCGTCCATACTTTTAATTTATTATCTCTGGAATCGTAATACATATCTCCAGTATTAGGCGCTGATGGAATTTGAGCTTTAGGTGATAAGTTTAATTTATTTTGAATGATCAATCGTCCATTTATCTGAAGGGTATTGGCTTGAAAATCTCCATATATAAGGGACGTATCTAGGTTGTCATTTTGAAGTACAAAAAGGTCATTGGCGTTAGAGACCAAACCATCTGCATAATGACCAATAAAAATATTGCCCTGACCTGTGTTTGTAGCGCCTGTGTAACTCCCTAAAAAGGTATTGTAGTTAGATGACGTATTCACCACACCAGCGCTTTTACCAATAAAGACATTGTAGTTACCTTGATTTAAAGCAAAGCCACTGTTCTCACCAATGAATAGGTTGTGATTCCCTGTGACATTAGATAATCCTGCCGCATTTCCATAGAAATTATTGTAAATTCCTTTTGTGTTTTGGTTTCCGCTGCGCTCTCCGAAGAAGCTATTTCCTCCAACGCCACAAGCGATTAAGTTGATTAGCGTAGGAAGATCGTTATTGTTATTAGAACCGGAGAGATCACTTACTGTTTGAGTACCGCTTGTTCCTTCTGCAGTTGCTTGATTGGTTATAAAGCCAGCATCTATATCTGTTTGAGTAATGCTATAAGTACCAGTATACACCCAAGTTTCCGTTGTATCTAACTCGCCATTGCCATCTGTATCGCCATTGACAAAATTAATAACAGGCACTTCTACATCTGTAAGACTTACAGCTGTTAAACTGGAGTTCCCTAGGTTGTTCACTTGAAAAGTATAAGTAAGCGTCTCTAATGCATCTGTACAACCGTTGCCATTAGTATCATTAAAAGTCGCTGTTCTGACTAATGCCAAGTTTGGCAGTAGTACGCTAAGTGTTGCCGATTGTACCTCACGTGCACAAACATAATCCACGTGTGTAATGACTAGGAAGTATTGTTGCCCATCTAAGGCTTCGGTTGCTGTAATATTTAAACTGGCATTCGTTTCTAGAGCTATAGGAGTACCTCCCGCATCTGGGTCGTCTAGATACCACTGATATCTGATTCCAGCATTTGCATTACCTGGTGTGGTATAACTAGGTGTTGTGGCAGGCGCTGTACCTACAAATGTGGTCGTCTCGTCTCCAAGAGCGGTAACGCTAAAGGTTGCTGTAGCTCCATTATTTACGGTTTGGTTTGCTGCTGCAACTGTTATGTTGAGTTGGGTAGCGGTGTATTCGTTACCGCTAATGCCATTATAGCCACCTGTTCCACCTGTTACTAGACCGTCAGTGTCAAAACCTGTACCGTCTAAAACACCGTCATTATTAGCATCTACTCCTCCTGATTCTACCACATCGAAGCAGCCATCATTATCAGAGTCAAGATCTAAGGAGTCGACAATACCGTCCAAGTCTGTATCTCCGACCGTTTGTTCTATTTGGAAAGTTAAATCTCCGTCATTATCATTATAATTATTGTCGGCAAAAACCACAAATATTTCTCCTGAAACTGTTGGGGTAACTGAAATGGTATTGTTGACAGAAAAAACTTCTCCTAACAATTCATCCACTCCGGGGTTGTATTGCCCATTCCCGTTGGTATCCACCATGGCTACAAATCGTAAAATATTAGTATAATCAGCAGCTAGCAGATTTGCAAAAGCAAGATCAACAGAATTCCTTGGGTTCCTTATATAGTTACCGGTACCATCTTCATACCAATTTCCATCTAAATCAACCCATCTGGGATTAACAGAACCATTATCAAAAATATACTTTAATAAAGATTGACCGTTATGTGGTCCACCGTTTACAACTGCAGAGCCTATGGATGATGTAGGTGCTGTAAACTCGATAGTAGAACCAGCGGTAATAGAAACACCAGAGGATTGCCATGCTAAAGTAGCAGTACTAAAGCTTGAAGATGTGGAAAGCACTACCATTTGATTTTCATTAGTATCTAGTATACCATCATTATCGTCATCTAAATCACAAACATTATTGATGCCATCTGCATCTGGGTCGTTTGCGGTTACAATGCCAGCTGTGGCTCCATTTATACAAGGATCTGCATTTAGTGTAGCATTGAACACCTCATTGATACAGACATTATTGACGTGAGTAACGACAACATAATATTCAGTTCCATACAGACCTGTGGTATCGCTGATATAAAGACTGTTGGTAGTAGTACCCGTATAAGGTACTGTATTGGTAAGTAAGGTACCACCGGAGTTGGGGTCGCCTGCATACCACTGATACCTGAGTCCAGTATTGGCATTTCCTGGTGCGGTATAATTAGGAGTTGTAGCGGGTGCGGTACCAGCAAAGGCATTCGTCTCATCTCCACGAGCGTTTACACTAAAAGTGGCTGGGCTTCCATTAGCTTCCGTTTGGTCTGTCGGTGGTGTTGTTACCACCACACGTGTAGCGTTGTATTCATTACCGGTAACACCATTATAGCCACCTGTTCCACCTGTTACCAGACCGTCAGTGTCAAAACCTGTACCGTCTAAAACACCGTCATTATTAGCGTCTACTCCTCCTGATTCTACCACATCGAAGCAGCCATCGTTATCAGAGTCGCTATCTACATGGTCGCGTATGTTATCAACATCGGTATCCCCACAAAAGGTAATTTGGGTATACCGTAAGGATGAACTTTGAACAAAATCTACTCTTACGGTAATCCTGCTGATCTCTTGGTCTGAAAAATTAAAAACGACACTTCCTAGCGGATTACTAGATACAAGATCCCCGCTAATATTATTATTCGTTGTGGTTGTAAAAGTAGTTCCATTAGCTCCAGACTGTGTAATTTGACTTCCAACGGTCACATTTGTGCTACCTGATAAGTTAATGATATTGTTATTTTCATCATACAAGGTTACTATAGCAGTTTCAGCGGTGTCAAAATCTGATATGGTAAATCTAGGATTTACGAAATTAGGAGCAAAAACCATATCTACCGTGACGTCTTGATTTGTAGTTCCACTTAAAAAGAAAACAGGTCCTTGTTGTCCTGCTCCATTAAGGTCTTGTACGGATATACTGCCACCATTTTCAGTAAAATCATAGGTCACTGTTGCTCCAGGTACCGCTACAGTTCCATCGTCAGAATTATCAATCGCGCCTGAACCAAATATTGGAATAATGTCTGTAGTCTGGCCGCACTCCTCTGTATCTAGAATACCATCATTATCGTCGTCTAGGTCGCAAATATCGGAGACACCATCTCCATCAGTATCTGTATTTCCAGAGGCTATAGGGTCGCATGGATCAGGGCAGTTGGCATCTTGTACAGCACTATTCTGGCTACTCCCTACAGATTGCCCGCTTCCCGTAGCTGCTGTTGGAACTCCATTAGCATCTACACTACCTGTAAGTGTGTCATTAGAATTTGTATTTGCATTGGTAAAATTTGCTCCTCCCTCGATCGCATCACTACAACCATCATTATCGGAGTCAGTATCAAAATGATCTTGAATACCGTCGCTGTCTGTATCTTGACCACTACAAGGAATAGTAATAGATGTTCCAAATTTGCCATCTACACTAAATTCAAATAGATGTGGGTCTGTTCCATCGTTATCTTGTCTACTTCTAATTCTTATAGAGGTAATAGGACCGGCAGAAAATACGTTAAACTGTCTTATAGCTGCTGAAGCTACGGGATCATAAGCGGTTGCGTAGGTTGGTCCAATTTGAGTAGCTCCATTAAAAAGCAATATTTCTAAACCCAAATAGTTAGCTGGAGTGTTATTTTGTAGACTATTACCCCAGTAAACGGTTATTTGAGTATTGGTAGGTAAAGTTGTTCCAAAATTTAAATTAAGATCGTTACCTGGTGGGTGATGAACTCTACGGTCAGCATTGACAGCGTTAGCGGTATTGGCATCAAACAAGTCCGCAAAAGTAGCATTCGAAAAATGATTAGGGAGTGATCCAACTAATGTGATGGTAGAAGTAGTTTCTATACAACCTTCATCAGTATCTAAAATCCCATCATTGTCGTTATCTAAGTCACATACATCAGAAACACCGTCACCATCGGTATCTGTATTTCCTGAGGCAACAGGGTCGCAAGGATCTATAAGATTAAATGTGCCTATAGCTTCAAACTCTCCAAGCTCCCAATAATCATCATCGTGCCCATTTAAAATCCTTAATCGCACCCGGTTAGCTTGAACAGATGTGATGTTATAAGTGAGGGTATTGTTATTATTAGGAAGTGTAGCTGACTGCCTTAAAACCCAATTAGCGCCATTATCATTGGATGTAAAAATCTGTATGTCTCTACTCCAGTATACACCTTCAGCAGTACCTGTATTTATTCTAAATTGACTTATAAGTGCCGTCTGGCTGCCGCTAAATCTAAAATCAAAATTTAATGCAGGTGGATTTGGAGCACTTGCCCAACCATCATTATTGAGGATACCATCGTTTAACGCTTGGCAAGAGTATATACCTGAGGTATCAAATTGAGAAGGGCAGCCTATTAATACCCCTCCATTGGAGGTTGCCACTAAATTGGAAGTTTGTGAATAGCCTACTGATACCCATATAAAGGCTACTAGTAGCAATAACTTTGCCCCTAGCGTTTTTTTAAATGATCGTTCCCTTTTTGGATCGATATACATATGCGTCATTTTTATGTTTTCACTGTAGTTAATTTTATATAAAAACTCCTGTTTTTCGTAAACCAAATTTCTTACTAATAGAGAGGATTAGGGCACTGTTATCTAGCTTATCGTAGCATTACAGTTCATATCTCTTGGATGTATGCTGTTGTCACTGGTTGCAGTTCCATCTTGTAGGATCATTTTTATAAAAAGAATTTCTGTTGTATTTACCACTAATACTGTAGGAGGTCGGTTTACTGTAGCCCAAGTGCCAGAACCTCCAAATGTCATAACTTCAACATTCCTTAGCAGTAGTGAAGTTCTCCCTTCTACTGAAGAACCACTATTGAGAAACGGCTCAACGAAGGTTCTACCTCTACCGGCAACAACACCACCAAAAGTAGAAGGTGTCGAACCAAATTTCCCACCTTCTCCAAATATAGGTGTCCAATTACCAGCGGCACCGGTAAGATCAGTAGAAGCTGCAATATGCATACCGAGCTGAGTTTCTAGATAGGGAACTGCATTTTTCTCTTTTTCGCCTTGAGCAAAATAGCAACAGTATATATAAAGGTATTCTTTGTTTTTTAGCAGATCGCTATCTGATACGGACGCGTCTACATAGTTATTTAGCATAGCATGGGTACGCAGTGAAGTCACCGCATTTGAGTTTGTGGTAAACAACAGTATTGAAATTAAAGGACATAGTGCCTTTACTACCGAATACTTAAAATAATTTTCTCCCATTATTTACATTTATCTATTAGTGGTTATCTGAAAGCTAGAATATTAGCAAACATAATATTTTTTTAACTAAATTATAAGAAAAAACATACGTTTTATTTGATGCAAAATGTGTACGGTTTTTTAAATATTTTTTTTTGTGAGGATAATAGTGAAATAATCTGCCTGATATAGGGTTCTTAGAGCACTTTTACTTCTTAAATTCGAAATGCTAAAAATTATTATTTCGTCTTTAGGATCGTAATGGAACCAATTTTATTTATTCGATAAACGCCACAATTATGTTAATGTTTAATACAAAAAATGTCAAAAGTAACCTTTTATAATGGTCTAAATAAATCTTAAATAATTGGTTTTAATAGAATTGGGTGTAAATACATAGATAACGATGGGTGTAAATACTCATTTAGGTAATACCTAATATTTTACTGAATACGTATGAAAAGTCAGTTATTTCTAAGGATCATCGAATTGATTTTCTTGGCAAGTCGTTTTTATGGTATTTTAAATACCCGAATAGCGTCCTTTGATGATAACGTTTCCCTAATCATTATGAGTTAAAAGGGCAAATGAACTACGTGCAAAAGGGATTTTTTAAATGAAGGAATATAGGAGCGACATCGGATTCGAAATTTTCTTTGATATATAAATAGCAACAGACACTTCTTAAGTATTTGGCACTTTATGTTGATATAAATTTTCAGCACTTTTTTGTAGAAAGAAAATCTCATAGTATCCAAATGATGCGGCTGTTGGTGTAAAAACGGTGGAGTTGGAAAGTATTTCGCTTTCGCGAAAGCGGTCCTAAGAATAAATTTGCTGAAAATCAGATAGTTAATGATAACGATCATTTAACGTAACAAAGTGTTAAAAACCAATAAATAAGACTATTTTTGCAGCCGCTTAGAAGCATTATTTTTTATGAAAGATATTAGAAACATCGCGATTATCGCTCACGTAGACCACGGTAAGACTACGTTAGTAGACAAGATTTTACACCATTGTGAAACCTTTCGTGAGAATGAAACTACCGGAGATTTAATTCTTGATAACAACGATATTGAACGTGAACGCGGGATTACCATCCTTGCAAAGAACGTATCAGTAATGTATAAAGGCACGAAGATCAATATTATTGATACTCCTGGTCACGCCGATTTTGGTGGTGAGGTAGAGCGTGTGTTGAACATGGCTGATGGTGTACTACTTTTAGTAGATGCCTTTGAAGGTCCTATGCCACAAACGCGTTTTGTGTTACAAAAAGCAATCGACCTTGGTTTAAAGCCATGTGTGGTAGTGAATAAAGTAGATAAAGAAAATTGTACACCAGATGAGGTGCATGAGTTGGTTTTTGACTTGATGTTTGAACTGGGAGCTGAAGAATGGCAACTGGACTTCCCTACTGTTTACGGTAGTGCCAAGAACAACTGGATGTCTTTAGATTGGAAGAATGAAACAACTGATATCGAGCCATTACTAGATATGGTGATTGAGCATGTTCCTGCTCCTGTCGTAGAAGAAGGAACTACTCAAATATTAATTACTTCTTTAGACTTTTCTAACTATACAGGTCGTATCGCGATCGGTAGAGTAAAAAGAGGTTCTATTAAAGAAGGTCAAAGTGTTTCTTTATGCAAACGTGATGGTTCTATCACAAAGGCCAAAGTTAAAGAGGTGTATGTCTTTGACGGTATGGGAAAAGCTAAAACTGATGAGGTAATGGCTGGTGATATTTGTGCTATTGTGGGATTAGAAGGTTTTGAAATAGGAGACACTGTTGCTGATTTTGAAGAGCCTGAAGCCTTAGCAACTATAGCTATTGATGAGCCTACGATGAGTATGTTGTTTACCATTAACGATTCGCCATTTTTTGGTAAGGATGGTAAATTTGTGACTTCGCGTCACATTAACGATCGTCTTAATAAGGAGCTAGAAAAAAATCTTGCATTACAGGTACATGATACTGGTGCTGCAGATAAGTTTATGGTTTTTGGTCGTGGTGTATTGCACCTTTCTGTACTGATTGAAACGATGCGTCGTGAAGGTTATGAATTACAGATAGGGCAGCCACAAGTAATTATCAAAGAAATTGATGGTGTGAAATGTGAGCCTATAGAAGAGCTGACTATCGACTTACCTGAAGGGGTTAGTGGTAAGGCTGTTGAAATGGTTACCTTAAGAAAAGGAGAAATGACCAGTATGGCGCCTAAAGGGCAGCGTATGGTTTGTGAATTTAAAATTCCTTCTCGTGGTATCATCGGGTTGCGTAACCAGTTGATCACAGCTACTGCTGGTGAGGCTATTATGAACCATCGTTTTGTAGGTTTTGAACCTTATAAAGGTGCCATTCAAGGACGTATCAACGGTTCTATGATTTCTATGGAGAAAGGAACTTCGATTCCTTATTCTATGGATAAATTACAAGATCGTGGTAAATTCTTTATCTATCCAGGTGAAGAAATTTATGGGGGTCAGGTAGTAGGTGAGAATTCTAGACCAGATGATCTAGCGGTCAATCTTACAAAAACGAAGAAACTTTCTAACGTTCGTAGTGCTGGTAACGATGATAAAGTAAAGATCGCTCCACCAGTAAAATTTACACTAGAAGAAGCGCTGGAATACATACAAAAAGATGAGTACGTAGAGGTAACTCCTAATTACTTAAGATTGCGTAAGATTATTCTTGATGAAGGTCAACGTAAACGCAGTGGAAAACAACTTTCTTAATTTCTAATTAAGAATTATACTATAGAAAAGACTGCCTGAAGAGGCAGTCTTTTTTGTTTAAAAGCTTTCGGAGTTTGTTTCCCTCCCCCAACCCTAAAGGGTCTATTTTGTTTCTGTTGCCGTCCCTCATCTCTAAAGGGTGCGATAACTACGGTTATTCTGATGTGGAGTATGAATCATAAGATTTTGTGGAGTAAAAAATTAGAAACCTCACCCTTTAGGGCAGGGGAAAAGGTTCTGGCTTTGATCTCTGTTCACCAAGCCTGAAGGTTGCGCAGTTTGTTTGTGTTCCCCAACCCTGAAAGGTGGGGAAACAACAGTAGTATTAATATGGAGTATGAATCATAAGATTTTGTGGAGTAAAAAATTAGAAACCTCACCCTTTAGGGCAGGGGAAAAGGTTCTGGCTTTGATCTCAGTGCACCAAGCCTGAAGGTTGCGCAGTTTGTTTGTGTTCCCCAACCCTGAAAGGTGGGGAAACAAAAGTTTTGATTTTCAAATTCAAATTCAAATTCGAATTCAAATTCACATTCACATTCGATTTCAAGTTCAGGTTCAGGTTCAAGTTTAAAAACCCTCTTTCTACTTATCTTAGCGTCTTAATAATTTTTGTTGAGTATACAGGTTAAAAAATATCTTCCAAAAAACACCATACAATGGAACGCCTTTATCAAGCACTCTGTTAACGGTACCTTCCTTCTGGAACGTGATTTTATGGACTATCACCAGGAGCGCTTTGAAGATCACAGTTTAATGATGTACCTAGATGGTCAATTGATTTGCTGTGTTCCTGCTCACGTAAAAGAAGGTGTTTTTTACAGTCATCGGGGTTTGAGTTATGCTGGTTTGATAATCAAGGTTGCAGCAGTAAAAAGTATAGAAAGCATTGTTGATGCATTGTTGGAGTATCTGAAAGGTCTCGTTTTATCGCCATCCATGTCTGTAGGCAGGAAAGCAGAGTTACAACTACCACCAGTATCCTATAACTCTATCAATAAAGAAATAACAGCTGTTTTAGAACAGAAGGGTTTTACTATTAATCGAAAGTTGCACAATCATTCGGTACCATTAGATCAAAAAATACAAGTGTCACCTAAAAAGTCTATAGGTTACCGCAATGGTAAATTTGAGGGATTGAGAATGGAAAGCGGAAATGATTTTAGGGGTTTCTGGGAAGAAGTTTTAATACCACAATTGGCAGAACGTCACCATTCAAAGCCAGTGCACAGTATAGCAGAAATAGAATTACTCGCTTCCAGGTTTCCAGATAACATCATTCAACACCATGTGTATCGAGAGGATGAATTACTTGCTGGAGTCACTTTTTTTATAAAGGGAAACATAGTAAAGTCTCAGTATGCTGCCAGCTCTCCCGAAGGATTGAAGACAGATGCTGTAGCTTATATTTATATGGAGGCTATGAAAGAATTTAAAGGAAAAGGATTCCGCTTAATGGATTATGGGCCAGTAAATGAAAAAGACGGATCTGTAAATAAAGGGCTGCAGCGTTTTAAAAAACAGTTGGGCTGTCAGCAAGAAGAGTGGGAACGATGGGAGATAGAATGGTGATCAATAGGTTAAAGAAAAAACCACCGTACAATAAGTTGCTATCAAACACTTATTATATGGTGGTCATTCAACCAAACTTAACTTATTTTTCTTTTTCATAATATTTTCGGATGCTTATAATTAAAAAAGGCTAATTCAATAATCTAAACCTATACTTCCAATCTTATGAAGGTACAAATTTAAAGTAATTACCTAGTTCAAGGTCCTAATGTCTAGTTAAGCAATGTTAAGTAGTGTTACCTTTATATTTTAAAAAAGCAATAAATTTGCAACAGATTTTTAACAAATGAAGAATACAAAGAGATCATTTCATTTTGCCGTTTTTTCAGTGGTATTGCTCATTGTTTTTACGATTTTAGGCCAGACCACAAGGACAGCAGCCCATACAATCAACGATATAACCGGTTACTTAATTACCTTATTTTTTGTAACGGTTCTTTTAGGAGTCTTCTTTAGTGTTTTGAGTATTAGAGAGAGCTACCACTGGAAAAAACATGTTGGAATAGGAGTTAATTTCTTCTTTTTGGTGATGACCAGCCTCGCTTTGATCGGTAATTTAAAAGAAGCCTTTAGTTAAAGCACTTTTGTTATGCTATCTTCGTTACTTAGTCCATGAAGGAAATGATATCAACTTATATTCCATATTTAGATCTACAACCTTATAACAACAGGTTTGCGCAACAAGATCTAAAGACGTTTAAAGAAATCCAAGCTACAGGAAAGCTGATAGGTGGAGAATGGGTGAGTAGGTTTGAAAGCGCTTTTGCTTCTTATTGTGGAGCAAGTCACTGTATAGGTACTGCAAATGGACTGGACGCGCTCACAATTATCTTAAAAGCTGAAGTCGCTCTAGGAAACCTTCCTGAAATGGCAAAAATTGCAGTCCCTGCTCATACGTATATCGCCACTTTTTTAAGCATCCTTCATGCGGGTATGCAACCTATTCCTGTAGATGTGGAAGAGCTCAATTTAACAACACAAGCGTTGCGCCAGCTCCATCAAAAATATGATGCCATCATAGCTGTAGATATTTACGGCAAGCTGGTAGGTGATGAGGTTTATGACTATGCAAGAGAAAAGTCTATTCCTATCTATTGTGATACAGCACAATCTCATGGAGCAACTAATGATAAAGGCCTCAAGTCAGGAAATCTAGCTCGAGCGAGTGCGTTCTCATTTTATCCAACAAAAAACTTAGGAGCTCTTGGAGATGCAGGGGCGATAACCACTAACGATCACGAACTGGCAATTACCTGTCGTAAGATCGCAAACTATGGTAGAGAAAGCCGTTTTGTCAATAATTTAGTAGGAGTTAATTCGAGACTGGATACATTACAAGCGGGTTTCTTGCTCAACAGATTGCCACAACTCGATACCGATAATCAAAGAAGAGTAGAGATAGCTGCTTATTATTTGAAACATCTGCAGAATAGTAAAGTACGGCTGCATTCTCTCGATTTTCTCAACAATAATGTAGTTCATGTTTTCCCTGTTTATGTAGATCAAAGGAAAGTTTTTGTAGATCACTTAGACAGTCAGGGAATAGGGACTAGTGCGCATTATGAAGTGCCACCGCATCAACAAAAAGCATTAGCACATCTCAACCAACTTAGGTTTCCTGTAACTGAAAAATTACATCGTACAGAAGTAAGCTTGCCATGTCATCCACTTTTGACCTTGGAGCAAATGCAAAGAGTAGTCCAGGTAGTAAATGGATACTAGATGAGAAGACCGTTCTATAAACTCCATAAAAATGTACTGCTCAAAGTAGCCGGTTTTAATTCCATACATGTATTTATTAAAATAGGTATAGGCGCCATCATGTCTAAAATTCTTGCAGAGTATGTAGGTGCGGCAGGGATGGGTATTCTGGGTAATCTGCGTAATTTTACACAAGGCTTATTTACTTTTTCTGTATTAGGACTGGAAAATGGATTGGTTAAAAATACGGCAGAATTTCAACAAGAGCCGGCACAGTTAAAAAAGGTATTTGGTACCGCTTGGGTATGGAGCATATGCGCCAGTATAGTAGCAGCGGTTGTGATATTCTTTGCCGCTTCATGGTTGGATCAAAAGCTTATTGCGACAGAGGTAGACTTTTCTATCCTTTTTAAAGTGCTTGCCTGTTCGCTGCCTTTTTATGTAGTTTTTGTTTTTATTACCAGCCTTATGCAAGGTTTAGAATGGTACAAGAAATTTATCATTCTCAATATCATCATAAGTCTTCTAGTTTTTGGAGCATCTGCGATACTGGTCTATCAATACAACCTTTCAGGAGCCTTGTACTCCCTTGCTTTAGTTCCTTTTTTACAATCTATTGCAGCTGTTGCTTTTTGGTTATTTCAAGGAGAAAAAACTATAAAACTTAAAGAGCTTCTGCATTTTTACTTTGATAAAAAAGCCAGTCGGCAGTTGCTTAAATACAGTATTATGGCACTGGTCAGTGCTTTGCTGATTCCGTTGGTAAATATATTAGTAAGAGATCAAGTCAGAGTAGAGGTGAGTGATGAGGCTGCTGGATGGTGGGAGGCTGTAGTGCGTATTTCTGGATATTACATGCTTTTTGTAACCAGTTTGATCAGCCTTTATGTCTTGCCTAGTTTGAGTAAAGATAACAGTCATAAGAACTATAGAGCTACCATATGGAATTTCTATAAAACAATATTACCACTAGTTATAGTAGGTCTTATCGCTATTTACTTTTCTAGAGATTTGATCATCAGCATTCTGTTCACTACAGAATTTGACGCTTCAAGTGGCTTATTTAAATGGCAACTATTAGGTGATTTTATAAAGATCATTACTACGGTCATGGCGTTTAGATTTATTGCTATGAACGATTTGAGGAGGTACCTTATAGCTGAAGTATGGAGCATTGCATCTTTTTACCTATTAGCTCTTTACTTGATTCCAGCCTATCAAGAAGAAGGTGTGGTGATGGCTTATTTAGGTAATTATTTATTTTATTTATTGCTGTTGCTCGTGATCTTGCGTAAAGAATTATTTAGTAAAGAAATCCCCGTGTAATTCTCGTTCGTAGATATAAGACATAGCCAGAGTTCTTGAAAGGGGCTATTTATGCTCTTTTGAAGAATTTATTTGAACTGGTAAAAAAGGATTTCAAAATGGAATTTTTTAACTTCCTGATAATATTTAATAAAAGGCTTCCAATTTTATGCTCGGCTCGGGAGTACCAACTTATATTTGTAAACTCAGTTCGTTTCTGTTTTTGTTGTTAGTGGGTGTTCCGCTTTCGCGAAAGCGGATATTTAAAAATCAATCGACCACTTATTATGGATTTACAACTCAACAGACCTATTTGCTTTTTTGACCTAGAAACTACTGGTACGAATATCTCTAAAGATAGAATCGTTGAAATTTCTATACACAAAGTTTTTCCCAATGGAGAGGAGAAGACCTATACTTTTAAAGTGAATCCCACCGTGCCTATTCCTGCAGAAACTACTGCTGTGCATGGTATTACAGATGATATGATCAAAGATGAGCCTACTTTCAAAGAAAGAGCTCATGAGGTTAATAATATCATCAAAGATGCAGATCTGGCTGGTTTTAACTCCAATCGATTTGACATTCCATTGCTTGCGGAAGAAATGTTGAGAGCTGGAATCGATTTTGAAATGGGAAATAGGAATGCCATTGATGTGCAGAATATTTTCCATAAAATGGAACAACGTACGCTAGTAGCCGCTTATAAATTCTACTGCCAAAAAGACCTTACCGATGCGCACAGTGCAGAGGCGGATACTATTGCTACTTACGAGGTTTTAAAAGGTCAATTAGATCGTTATCCAGAACTGGATAATAATATGAAATCTCTAGCAGAGTTCTCTACTCGTAGAAAGCCAGTTGATTTTGCGGGTATGCTTGCTTTTAATGACGCTGGAGAAGAGTGTTTTAATTTTGGGAAGCATAAAGGCAAACGTATAGTAGATGTATTGGAACAAGAACCTGGATATTACAGCTGGATTCAAAATGCAGATTTCCCGCTTTATACAAAGAAGGTGCTCACGGCTATCAAGTTGCGCGGGTTCAATGCCTAGTAATTTGTTGAGGTAAATATAATAGATGTTGTATTTATAATAATTGATTTACAGTGGTTTATGATTTAATATAACCTATTCTGTATTCATTATGTTGAGGTGTTTTTTTTACTATATTTGAGTAAATGAATTTCTCTTGAAAACCCTACTTTCTCTATTCTTATTTTTAATGATAACTCTTGTCGCTAGTCAGGAGTTGCCGCCGCTTCATAATTACGAGCCGTCCTTATATCACGCTGGTAATCAAAACTGGATGGTATCTGAGTCTGATGACCACTTTATCTACGTAGCTAATAACAAAGGACTTCTTGAATACAACGGGTCTCAATGGACCTTGTATAAAACCCCTAATGAAAGTATCATGAGGTCTGTAAAGGCTCAAGGCGACCGTATTTATACAGGTTGTTATATGGATTTTGGGTATTGGATACGGGACGACAGTGGTAGATTAAATTATACGTCTATTATAGAAAAGACAAAGTTCCAATTACAAGAAGACGAACAGTTTTGGGATATTATTGTTAAGAATGATTATGTTCTTTTTCAATCGCGTTCCCGTATCTACTTTTATGATATCGAGTCTGGTGAAGTATCACAAATTGCTCAACAGACGGAGATCAACAAGTTTTTTCAAGTAGGCGATACTTATTATTATCACGTATTAGGGGAAGGCTTGTTTCAGGTAGTCAATAAACAACCACAGTTAAAGGGCTCAACAGATTTCTTCTTGGAGGAGACCATTATCTTGATGTTTGAATACAATTCTAAAGTCTATCTTCTTACTCAAGATGCAGCTATTTACGTTTACAAAGACGGTAATGTTTCACTGGTTGGTTCTTGTGAGCTGGATCAAAAAATAACCGTTTATAGTGCTTCATTGTTAAGTGATAATACTATTTTATTGGGAACCATAGCAAATGGAGTTATTTCAATGAACCTTAGGGGTAAAGTAAATTATGCAATTAATCAAGGTGATGGATTAGCAAATAATACTTGTTTATATGTTTATGAAGACAGTTCTAAAAATGTATGGTTTGGGTTAGATAACGGTATTAGCTCTATTAGTATTGACTCGCCTTACAAGATTTATAATGATAATGATGGGAACTTGGGTACCGTGTATGCATCCTATCAAAGTGACGGTATTTTATATATAGGGACTAATCAAGGTTTGTTTTACAAGAAATCGGATGAAGAAAATTTTAGTTTTATTAATGGTACCGAAGGTCAGGTATGGTCGATTAGTGAACACAATGGAACTGTCTTTTGTAACCATCATTTAGGAGTGTTCGTCTTAAGTGATAGGACAGCAAGGCGACTTGACAATACTATTGGAACTTGGCAATTAAACTCCATACCCAATAGAACAGACTTGATTTTAGCCGGTACTTATAAAGGACTTCAAGTACTAACGAACAGCAATGGCCAATGGCAATTTCGAAATAGGATAGAAGGTTTTGATATTAGTTCCAAAGATATTATTGCTTATAAGGATTTGGTTTATGTCAACCACGAGTACAAAGGCGTGTTTAAAATAGCGTTAGATCAAGAGTTTAAAAAGCTTAAAAAGCTGGAGAAAATAGAAGAATTAGGTAAAGGAATAGGTTCTGATATCACTGATTTTAAGGGCAGAATATTCTTTTCTAAAAGGGATGCCGTATATGTGAAATCAGATTCTAAGAGTGAGTTTGTAAAAGATAAAGAGCTTAGTAAGATAGTTGCAAGCGGCGAATACACTTCTGGAACTTTTATTAAAAATGACGGTTATTTATGGCTCTTCAATAAAAGCAAAATTTTTAAAATCAATATAGAAGATATAAACGGCAGTTATAACATAGACAGCATACCATTAGGCCACGAGCTGAGAAGAGAAAAGATAGGTTATGAAAATTTAACAAAGGTGGGTCCTAAGAACTATCTAATAGGTAACTCTTATGGTTATACAACACTCCATCAAAATTTAGATAATATGCTCTCTCATAGGGTCTATATCAATAATTTGTACAGTCTTGATAAAAATATTCCAACCAATCTTAGTTTAAAGAACCCTTCGGAAGTTCCGTATAAAAACAATCATTTACAGATAGCGTATTCATCACCTTTTTATAAAACGCTAAGTATCCTGGAATATCAGCACAGACTTTTGGGAGATGATGAAGAATGGAGTGCATGGAGTAAGGTGAATAGCACAGAGCTGAAAAATTTATCTTATGGAGATTATACGTTTGAGGTGCGATCCAGGGTGAATACTGTAATATCTGATAACGTAGACAGCATAGACTTTACTGTAGCCAGACCCTATTATTTAACTAGTGTAGCTATTGCCGTATATATTGTCATTTTGATCCTCATTATTTTAGTGCTTAACGGCTTTTATATCTGGTACTTTAAAAAGCAAAAGCAAATTGCACTCCAAAAGCAGCAAAAAGAATTGGAGTTAAAAAGCTTGACTAATGAGAAGAATCTAGTGGAGTTGCGTAATGAAAAACTAAGAAGTGATATTGAGCATAGAAATAAAGAGCTTGCCATTTCAACGATGGCGATGATCAAGAAAAATGAAACGCTTAATGAGTTGAAAGTTGAATTGGACAATTTACCAAAAACGGTAGCGTCTAAATCTTTAAAAAAGATGTTGGATAAAAATTTAAACAGCAAGCAAGATTGGCTCACTTTTGAAGAAGCATTTAATAATGCAGACAAAGATTTTTTCAAAAAGATTAAGGAATTACATCCTTCCCTTTCTTCTGGGGATTTAAGATTATGTGTTTATTTAAGGCTTAATTTATCTTCCAAAGAGATCGCTCCACTATTAAATATTTCCCCTCGTAGCGTGGAAATAAAACGATATCGTTTGCGTAAAAAATTAGCTCTTTCACGCGATGATAGTTTAACCAGCTATATTGTTGAGATTTAAATCTGTATAGAATTGTTTTAAATAACTCAACATTTCCACATCAATCTTGATGATACGGAGTGGTTTTTATCAAATCGAAAATTATAAATACTTATTTTTAAGCTTTTTATAATATACGATAGGAATTATTACAGATTTATATATATTTATACTTGTGTATATTTTTTGTTGTGTTTGATTTTGGTTGATAAAGTTTTTCAAAATATATATTTAGCACGTTAAAATTAATACAATTAAATCATCTTTAGAAAGGAAGACATTAAATCATTTATCAGTACCAACCTATCAATACCTCTTTACACATGAAGAATCTTTTATTAAGTATTTCGTTGATCTTTTTTGCCTTTTTTGGTTTTTCACAAAATCAAAAAGTTTCAGTTATAGAAGACATGAATGGCCATACTCTTATGGTAGACGGAAAACCATTTATTATTAATGGTATGAACTGGGATTATGTCCCCATCGGTGAAAACTTTTCTTATAATTTTTGGGCGCAACCGGACGACTTTATTAAGGCTGCCTTAGATTCAGAAATGGGTTTATTGAAAAACATGGGGGTGAACACGATACGTGTTTATACAGGTATGCAACCTAAATGGGTGGAGTATATCTATGAGAATTATGGTATTTATACCATGATCAACCATTCTTTTGGTCGTTATGGTCTGACTTTAGATGGATCTTATGTGTCTAATACGGAATATGCAGATCCAAGGGCTCGTGCATTTCTTTTAAAAGAAGCCACTGATTTGGTCAAGGATTTTAAGGGTACTTCTGGTCTTTTGATGTTCATGCTAGGGAATGAGAATAATTATGGTTTATCATGGGGTGGTGCTGAAACTGAAGATATTCCTATTGAAACAGAGGGAACTGTCATCACTAGAGCTAGAGCTATGTATAAGTTGATGAATGAAGCAGTAGTTGAAATGAAAAAAATCAATACTGATCATCCTATTGCTATTTGTAATGGAGACTTGTTGTATTTGAATTTAGTTGCTGAGTATTTAACTGATATGGATATATATGCAACCAATATGTACAGAGGTGTTTCTTTTAGCGATGCTTTTGATAGAGTTAAAAATGAACTGGGTAAGCCTTTGATGTTTTCAGAATTTGGTTCTGATGCTTTTAATGCATTAAACAATAAGGAAGATCAAAAAATGCAGGCTTATTATATGGTGAATAACTGGAAGGAAATTTATCAAAATGCTGCGGGACTAGGCAAAGCGGGAAATTCCATTGGTGGATTTACATTCCAGTTTAGTGATGGATGGTGGAAAAGAGGACAAACGGAAGATTTGGATATTCATAATTCAGAGGCGAGTTGGTTGAGTAAGGGATACTCATTAGATACTGATGGTGTTTCTAAGAACATGAATGAAGAATGGTTTGGTATTTGTGCTAAAGGGCCCTCTAATGAAAGAGGACTTTATGATCTTTACCCTCGAGCCGCTTATTATGCGTTGAAACAAGTACATAGTTTAGATCCTTATAGTGGTAATAAAACTTTAGAATTTGTAACTAATTATTTTGATAATATCCAGTTAATGGAGGCTGTACTTAGAGCAAGAGGTGACAAGGCGGCATTAAGCGGTGGCAGTAATAATAAAATACGATTAAGCAATTTACGAGCTGAATTTACCACCTTTAACACGGGAGGTACTCTTCTTTCAACTCCTGACAATGCTGACCCAGATAATCCTGTTTACCCGGACCAGTTAGGTTTTGATCGTATGGAATCCTATTTCGTCGGAGTACAAGGGAATCCATCATCTAATATGAGAGGTGAGGTGAACTTTAACATACTTGGTAATGTAGCACAGAACCCTATTGATGAAATCTTTTATGAAAATAGAGGGCGTCCACAGCAGGTTGAAACACCAGATGGTATTGTTCAGTTAAGAGATGTGAATAGAGTTCAAGTTTATAACGCGTCTTATGAATGGAATGCAAAAGATTTTGACCTACGAGGTTTTTATAGAACAGGTCATTATCACTGGGGTTATGAAGGTGATTTCTTTGGTTTATATCCTGAAACTAATTATGGACCTAACTTAGATATCTACGGAGGGGAAACATTAGGGCTTGAAATAGATGGGAAAAATGAGTTTGCAGGATTAAAGGCTGCTTTTGGGCCGCAATTATGGTGGGGAGCAAATCCAACCGCACTTCTTAAATATTCTCGATCTATTGAAAATTTCAATATTACTGGAATTTATCATAGAGATTTACAAACAGAAATTCAACTAGACGAAAATGGCGTACGTATTTTAGACCAAAATCAGGTGCGTAGTGGTATTATTCCCGCATTTCCTATGGAGAGAGCTACACTAGTAGTGGAAAGAGATTTAGGACAATTTGGATTTACCTTAGGTGGTATTTGGGGAGGGAGTCCTTTAAATGGCACTTCTTATCAAGATGTTACAGGAACGGAAGGTAATTATACGGTCTTTAATGATAAAGTGAAGTCAAGTGACAACTGGGGTGGGAAAGCTAAAGTAACCTATCAAGGTGGGAAAGTGAATGCGTATATGCAAGGTGGAGTAATGGGACTGGTAGCAAACGGAGGGGCAGATCCTACACAAACCTTTACTGGATGGAAATTAAAAGATAACGGTAGTGGTAATCAATCCAACTTTTTAGCTGGTATGACTTATACCATGGGTGATTTGCAAATTGCACCTAACTTTTTATGGCAAAAGCCGTTAGTAGACCCTATGCCTAACAATGTTGGAGCACCAGGAAGATTAAGAAACTTTATTGATGATCCATTTGCTGTTAGGGGAAATAGAGAAACTACCGCTGGTGAGATCTTATTCACCTATGACCCTACACCAGGAACTTGGATGTATCAATGGGATAATGATAGAACTGAAGATGCAGAATTTGCTATGAGTGCAGGATTTGTATACCGTCATCTACCTACAACTCAAGACGCAGCTATCGGTTTTGCAGCAGATCGAACTTTTCTTAGGTTTCCAAACTCTGCACCAGCACTTGATTTATACGAGGCACACACACGTATCGTTTCAAAACTAAATCTTGAATTAGGAATTATAGGTAACTTCTACTACGGTAATGGTCAAGGTAATGGAGATAGTACTAGAGAAATAAAACGTTTTGGCGGTGATATAAGAGCTATTTATAAATCAATTAAAGCCACTGCAACAGTGAAAGTTAATGACTGGGGACCATTTGATTACTACAGAGACTTTAACATCACATTCCCTATGCAATTGATGCTAGATGTTTCTACTACTTTGGGTAAACCAGATTGGTTTATTTTACCTAGTACTACTGTAGGTGTTAGAGGAACATGGAGATCTCTTGATGCTAATTCAGGAGGGAGATTTGGTCCTAACGCAGCTGCTGCATTTGCAAGTGAGCCTACTATAAGTCCAGTGGGATTCCCTGATGGAACAGAGTGGGAAATCAGAACCTATGTTCATATCAATATAGGTAACTAAATATAAGAGCAATGAAAAATATAAAATTCAATTATTTCAAGAATTTAAGCCTTGTCTTTTTGATGTTAGGTTTAATCATTGGGTGTGATCGAGATATTTCAGATGATGCTGCATTAGCAAGCTTCCCTAATACCGCAGAAATATTTACAGATAATCCTGTAGGATTAACTGATGATTTCTTTATTTCTTTTGATCCAGTGGAGGGTGCTAATACAGAAGGATTTGGGACTGATGATAATGAGGCTTATCAAGGAACGAGCTCTATTCGAATAGAGGTGCCGGCTCCTAATGATCCTAATGGGGGATTTATTGGAGGTATTTTTAAAGATCGTGGGGAGGGAAGAGATTTAACGCAATACGATGCTTTAACATTTTGGGCAAAAGGCTCTTTAACAGCAACAGTCGGATTAGTTGGTTTTGGTACTGATTTTGAAGAAGATAAGTACGCTGTAGGTCTTGAAAATATACAGCTTTCTACGGATTGGAGAAAATACACGGTGCCGATACCGGATGCTTCAAAATTAACTCAAGAAAAAGGAATGTTTATTTTTTCAGCAGGCACTCAAAGTACCAATGGTTTAGGGTACACGCTTTGGATCGATGAACTTAGGTTTGAAAACTTAGGAACTATCGCACAACCAAGACCTGTTATATTAAATGGTCAGGATTTAGTCCAACAATCATTTACAGGCTCATCCATTCCTCTTTCTGGATTCACTCAAACATTTAACATAGAGTCAGGGGATAATGTAACTGTACAAACAGCACCTTCTTATTTTGATTTTGTATCCTCTGATACCAGCGTAGCATTAGTTAATGAATTAGGAGTTGTTTCTGTTGTTGGTTCTGGTACTGCTACTATTACTGCAAGTATTAGTAGTGTTTTAGCAAATGGATCTTTAGAAGTTACCTCTACTGGTGCTTTGCCTACTGCTCCGGTTCCAACCTTAGCTCAGTCAAATGTCAAGTCTATATTTAGCGATGCCTACACAATTGATACTTCGAGTGAGTTTTCACCAGACTTTGGTGGATCTACTACTCAGGCCACTGTAGTCACTTCTAATAATGATTCAGTTTTAATTTACACAAACAATAACTTTACAGGAATTATTTTTGATAATACAGTAGATGCTTCTGCATTATCCTTTATGCATGTAGATGTATACGTGCAGCAGGCTGGTGTTCAAGTTGAATTTCAAATAAGAGATATTGGTGCCAACGGGGAGATCAACACAAATATTTTTACAGGACAACCTGAAGGAGATGATGCTGATAGAAGATTTACAGCTTCTGGTGTAACGGTAAACGGCTGGAATTCTTTTGATATTCCACTAAATGGCGCTATTGCAAATCAGAAAAACAATTTGGGAGCAATTATTTTAGCTGGAGGGCCCAATTTTATCTTGGATAATATATACTTCTATACTCCGTAAAAAGGCTAATAAACAACATCAAACAAAAGAAAAATGAACAATATATATAACAAGACTAGTATAAGAATTGTATTTAAGTCGGTTGCAGTAGTATCATTTTTAATGATGGCTAGCTGTGACCCTGACGAAACACAAACTGTTGCTGAATTCAATAATTTGGTAATGCAAGATGAGTTTGATGTAGAGGGTGCACCTAACAGCGCTTTATGGACGTACGATATCGGGACAGGACCCGGTAATGACGGCTGGGGTAATAATGAACTTCAATATTATACCGATAGGACTGAAAATGTGACCGTAGAAAATGGCTATTTATTAATCACAGCCAAAGAAGAAGCCTTTAATGGTTCTAACTATACTTCGGCTAGAATTAAAACTGAAGGTCTTTTTGAGCAGGCTTATGGAAGGTTTGAGGCTCGTATCAAAGTTCCTTATGGAAAAGGTTACTGGCCTGCATTTTGGTTGTTAGGAAATGATTGTGATCAAAATGCTTGGCCGCAATGTGGAGAAATTGATATCATGGAGTACCTAGGTGATCAGCCTACTACTGTTTTTGGTAGTGCTCATGGACCAGGATATTCTGCCGGGGATGCTATTACCAAAGAATATGTCTTAGAAAATGATAGATTTGATACTGGTTTTCATGTATTCGGTATCGAATGGGCACCAGATTATATCAATTATTATGTAGACGATGTGCTGTACCAGCAAATTACAAGGGAAGATGTATTTGAAGAAACTGATGGTCAAGGAGAATGGGTTTTTGATCAACCATTTTATATCATTCTTAATGTAGCTATAGGGGGGAACTTGCCAGGTGCTCCAAACGCAGAAACTGTTTTTCCACAAACCATGTTAGTGGACTACGTAAGAGTATATCAACCTTAATAAACAGGAATCCTATTTAGGGTACTTAGTATTCATAATTTCAAATGGGATCTTTTACTCATAAATTCATTTGACTTTTAAAAATTAATAAGATGATAAAAACACATAAAGGATTTAAAGTAATTGCTGCGCTATTCATTTCTATAGCTTTTATGAGTTGTAGTGAAGATGATGCCGTTGTGCTGCAAAATGTCGCTGCTGGATTTACACAAACGATCAATCAAAATACGGGTACAGTAACTTTTATCAATACTTCTAGTAACGCTACTACGTTTGCATGGGATTTCGGAGATGGTACTTCTTCAACGTTAATTAACCCTATTAAGACTTATAGCGCGGGGGGCTCCTACGTTGTTGTGCTACAAGTCACTAACAATGATGGTGCAATGGCTCGTTTTGAAGATACCATACTCATTGACGAATTGTTTGATGGTGGTCTGTTGACTAACGGAGACTTTGAAAATGGTGTTACCCCTTGGATCCAAGGAGTGGATGATAATAGTCCAGCACCAGTTGTTACTTTTGCAGGTAATACCTATTATCAAGTAAACATAACCAACCCTAATTCAAACCAGCCGTTTTTAGTGAACTTGAGCCAAAAATTAGAAATTATTCAAGGGTTTACTTATGTATTAACTTTTGACGCGTGGTCGGATCGCAATAGAGATGTCATAGCAGGAATAGGATTAAGTGGTGGAACATTTGCTAATAATAGTCAGCCTTTAAGCATCACGGACACCCAACAGCAATATCAGTTAACTTTAACCGCAACAAATTTCGGAGCCACTAATGCTCGAGTATTATTTGATTCTAATGGAGAAGCTGGGTTGGTTAATATTGATAATGTAACATTAATTGTACAGTAGAAAAAGTTCTTAAAAAGCGGGATAATTGGTAACCTTTAATCAATCAAATTAGAAAATTATGATTACCTCTTTGCATGTTTAATATAGCTGTTCAAATAACAAATAGGCAGTTATTATTGTAAGGATGACATAAAAATACCGTTGTATTTTTAATTAAAGAAAAAAAGAATAAGAAATGAATACCAAAAAAATAACTTTTTATAAAATATCTCTAACACTAGCAGTCGTGTTTATGATAGCAGTAGGTTGCGAGAGAGATCTGTCAGATGACGCTATACCAGCAACCTTTTCAAAGACAGGAGAGATTTATACAGACGCATTTGTAAGTATGGGAAGTGACTTTTATTTACCTTTTGCAGGTTCTAAACCAGACGCGTTTTCAGTGGATGAGCAAGTAGGTTTTCAAAGTAATTCTTCCATACGTATAGACGTGCCTAACGCGGTTGATCCTACAGGGAATTATGCAGGGGCAATTCTTCGTGTAGATGGAGCCGGGAGAGATTTATCTGGCTTTAACGCGCTTACATTTTGGGTAAAAGCTTCTCGAGGAGTAAGTGTAGATGCTTTTGGTTTTGGTCAAGACTTTCTAGAAGATAAATATCAAGTAACCGCAAACAATGTAAATGTAGGTACGAACTGGTCTAAAGTGACCATACCTATTCCAGATCCTTCAAAATTAGTAGAGGAGCGTGGTGCCTTTTGGTATGCTATGGGAACTCAGGGTACTGGTGGTTCCGGGTATATTGTCTGGATGGACGATATCAAATTTGAAAATTTGGCCACAGTAGCACAACCTAGACCTGCTATCTCTAACGGTGAAGATGCAGCTACTAGCTCTTTTATAGGAGTTAATTTAGCAGTTACCGGTTTAATAGAAACATTCAATTTAGCTTCTGGATTAGAACAAACTATAACAGTCGCTCCTAGCTATTATAATTTCACAGCTTCTGATCCTAACGTGGCATCAGTGGATGCGTTAGGTAATATTGCTGTTGCGGCTGCAGGAACTTCGGTAATTACGGCAACGCTTGCTGGGATTGATGCGGCGGGTTCTTTAACGATTAATTCACAAGGTAATTTTCAATTGCCAACTACACCTACAAGAGACCCTGCTAATGTGATCTCTATTTTTAGTGATGCGTATACGAATGTTCCTGTAGACTATTATAATGGATTTTGGCTTCCTGGTTCTTCTACTGGCTCAGCTGATTTTTCAGTGAATGGAGACCATATTTTAAATTACACCAATTTTAATTATGTAGGTACCCAAACTGCTAATCCATTAGTGGATGCATCGAGTATGACTATGGTGCACTTTGACCTGTATATCCCAGGTCCGGTGCCAAACAATTTTGACTTTTTAATATCTATAGAAGATTGGGGCCCTAATGGGGTGGATAATGGTGGTGATGATTCTAGACAACAAATATTTGTACGTCGCAATCAAGTAGTGGCTAACAGTTGGGTCAGCATTGATGCTCCTTTGACCCTAGTTAATAGGGATAATATAGGACTCATTATCTATGAAAATATTAATTTTTCTTCATTGAGAAATTTTTATATAGATAATGTATACTACTACAACTAATCATTAGACGCCAACAATTCAATAAAAGAAATGATGAACATCACACTTCAAAAGATACATACTAAGTTAATAATTCGTCTTGGACTTCTAGTCGCTGCTGCAGCGGTAATCTTTAGCTGTTCTCCAGATGATAAGCAACAAGTAACCACAAAAAACAATCTTGTTTGGCAAGATGAGTTTAGTGTAGATGGTGCTCCGGATCCTTTAATATGGGGTGCTGATTTAGGAAACGGTGAAGCTCAAGGAATACCTGGATGGGGAAATGAGGAACGTCAATATTATACAGACCGTCCAGAAAACGTGGTGGTTGAAAATGGGATGCTTAAAATTACGGCTCTTAAAGAGTCCTTTCAAGGTTCTGACTATACATCGGGAAGAGTTCTTACAAAAGGGAAGTATCAAAAAAAATTCGGTCGTTTTGAAGCGAGAATCAAGCTTCCTTGGGGACAAGGTTTATGGCCGGCGTTTTGGATGTTAGGAGATGATAGTAACGGTGCTCAAGCATGGCCACAAATAGGCGAAATAGACATTATGGAGTACCGCGGTCAGGAACCTACCATAGTGCACGGTAGTATGCATGGTCCAGGTTATTCTGGAGGTCAGGCCATTACTAAACAATATGATTTAGTTACAGACAGGTTAGATACCGATTTTCATGTTTATGGCATAGAATGGGGACCTGGTTATGTAAATTATTATATTGACGAGGTGCTTTATAACCAAATTACACCTGAAGACGTTACTGGCGACTGGGTGTTTGATGACCATGAGTTTTATATTATCATGAACGTTGCTGTTGGAGGTACATTTGTAGGTGCTCCAGGTTTAAATACTGTTTATCCACAAACGATGTATGTAGATTATGTACGCGTTTATGAGTAAGTTTTATACAAAGAAATTAATTGTAACAAATGCTCATGCAATTGTTACGCTTTCGCGAAAGCGAAATAGCTATTGAAAAACATTTAATGCCCTTAAATTAAAAGTAGTTTAAGGGATATCATAAAGAACTATAAATTATCCAATGACCAAAAATTCTATATACCTAGGGAACCAAAAAGCTGCTTTTGATCAAAGTAAAGTCAAAGGGGAACTTGTTGATTTTGAAAACGAAAAATATTATAAAATAAGTAATCACGATGCTATGCGCCCATTTTTTATGAGCATAGTAAGTGATTCCAACCACTGGATGTTTGTTTCGAGCAATGGTGGTCTTACTGCGGGACGCAAAAATAGCGACTCGGCGCTTTTTCCATATTATACCGATGATAAGATTACGGAGTCTAACGATATTACGGGTAGTAAAACAATCATAAGAGTGCACAACGGAGACCGTGATTTATTATGGGAGCCTTTTTCAAATAGATACTCCGGTATCTATAAAATTACTCGCAACCTCTATAAAAATGCGTACGGTAACAAGTTGGTTTTTGAAGAGATCAACCACGATTTAAATCTTACCTATAGATACCATTGGAATTCTAGTGATAGTTATGGATTTGTCAAAAAATCAGAGTTGATCAATCAGGGTTCTGGTTCTTTAAAAATGACCGTGTTGGATGGTTTGCAAAACATGCTACCAGCAAATGTGGGAGAAGATTTACAAAAGGCATCAAGTAACCTAGTGGACGCTTACAAAAGATCAGAGCTTAAGCAAGAAACCGGTATTGGAATTATAGCTTTAAGTGCTGTAATAGTTGATAAAGCAGAGCCTAGTGAAGCGCTCAAAGCAAACATAGCCTGGTCGCTAGGTTTAGATCATCCTACTTATTTGTTGTCTAGCCTTCAGTTAGAAAATTTCAGAAAAGGAATAGCAGTAAAGCAAGAGACAGATATTAAGGCAGAAAAAGGAGCCTATTTTACTGTTTCAGAAATGCAACTCAATGCTGGAGATAATAAAGTATGGTATACCCTAGCAGATGTGAACCAAAATATCGTTACCATAAATGATATCTCCAACCAGATTCAGACAGATGCTCATCTTATAGAAAAGATTCAAAAGGATATAGCATTGGGTTCTCAAAAATTAGTAGGGCTTATAGCTGCATCAGACGGTTTGCAATTAACAGCAGATCCGTTAACTAACAACCGCCATTTTGCAAATACCATGTTCAATATCATGCGTGGTGGAATTTTTGATAACAACTATGTTATTGAAAAGCAGGACTTTTTAGAATATTTAGAAGCCGCAAATATAGAGGTGTTTGAAAGTACCCAAGAATTGCTTCAAGACCTGCCAGCAGATTTTGATCTAGATAATTTAAATGAAATAGCTTATTCTCATGATAATCCGCATTTTAAAAGATTAGTAATAGAGTACTTACCTTTAAAGTTTAGTAGAAGACACGGTGACCCTAGTCGTCCATGGAATAAATTTTCTATCAACACACGTAGTGAAATTGATGGCTCTAAAATATTAGACTATGAAGGAAACTGGCGTGATATTTTCCAAAATTGGGAAGCTCTCGCTCATTCGTATCCAGAGTTTATCGATGGAATGATTCATAAATTTTTGAACGCGACAACCTTTGATGGTTATAATCCTTATCGAGTAACAAAAGGAGGATTTGACTGGGAAGTAATAGAAGAAGATGACCCTTGGTCTTATATTGGATATTGGGGAGATCACCAGATTATTTATTTGCTTAAATTCTTAGAGTTTATACAAGATTATTACCCTGGTAAACTAGATAGTTTCCTCAATGAAAATCTCTTTGTTTACGCAAATGTTCCTTATAAAATTAAGGAATATGCAGACATTTTACTGGACCCTAAAGACACTATTGATTTTGATTACCGTTTACAAGAAGTCATAGAAGAACGTCGGGAACAATTAGGTGCAGACGGTTCTTTATTAAGGGATACATCAGGGGCTATTTATAAAGTAAACCTGGTAGAGAAATTATTAGCTACCGTCCTCGCTAAAGTTTCTAACCTGATTCCTGAAGCTGGAATATGGTTAAATACCCAACGACCAGAATGGAATGATGCTAATAATGCCTTAGTAGGTAACGGTGTTTCTATGGTAACCCTTTACTATTTGAGACGTTTCTTAAATTACTTTAAAGGTTTTATTAAGGAGGCAGACTTTGAGTCTTCCTCTATATCTGAAGATCTAAAGGTGTTTTATACAGCAGTAAGCATTACATTGAAAGATCATCAAGGTTTATTAGAAGGTTCACTGAACGACACCCAACGCAGAGCTGTTCTTGACGGGGTGTCTCAACCTGCAAGTGATTATAGAAAAAATATTTATGACCATAATTTCTCAGGTAAAAAACAAGATATTTCAAAAGATAGCTTACTAGAATTTATAGAGGTTACTTTAAAATACTTGGACCATAGTATAGATGCAAATAAGCGTAAAGACGGAATGTATCACGCTTATAACTTGATGACATTAGAGGATAACGGCGACGTGAGTATTTCCTATTTATCAGAAATGTTAGAAGGCCAAGTAGCAGCTTTAAGCTCTGGATATTTAACATCAGTACAGGCTTTAGAGGTTATGAACGCGTTAAAGTCAAGTGCCTTATTTAGAGAAGATCAGTACAGTTATATCCTATATCCTAATAAGAACTTACCGGGATTTGAAGAAAAGAATATCATTCCTAATGAGCTGGTTTCTAAATCAGAATTGTTGCAACAATTACTCAAAGATGACAATCAACAAGTCATCGTTCAAGACCTTACTGGGGCGTATCATTTCAATGCCAGCTTCAATAATGTAAATAGCCTTAAAAAAGCCCTTAAGCAATTAGCTAAAGGGAATTATAGCAGTCTTGTTAGCAAGGAACAAAGACAGTTAGAAAAAACTTTTGAAGTTGTTTTTAATCACAAAGCTTTTACCGGTAGATCAGGAACATTCTTTGGTTTTGAAGGACTAGGTTCTATTTATTGGCACATGGTTTCCAAGCTATTGCTGGCTGTACAAGAATGTTGTTTAAAAGCAGTTAATGACGGAGAAAGCGATGCGTTAATAGGTGAGATGTTAGACCATTATTACGAGATACAGGCAGGAATAGGTGCTCATAAATCACCAGAGTTATATGGAGCTGTTCCTACAGACCCTTACTCGCATACGCCAGCTACAAAAGGTGCGCAACAGCCAGGAATGACTGGACAGGTAAAAGAAGATATTTTGAGCCGTTTTGGCGAGTTAGGTATTGTTGTCTCTGATGGCGTACTTTCCTTTAAACCTAGCTTGTTGCGCAAGCAAGAGTTTCTGGCAAAAAATAAAGAATTTAACTACATAGACGTAGATCGAAATAAACAGGCCATAACGGTAAGTGCGGGATCCCTTGCGTTTACCTATTGTCAGGTTCCTGTGATTTATACGAAGTCTAATCAAGAAAGTGTGCAAATTGCATTTAAAGATGGTACGGAGAAAACTTTTGGGCAATTGAAACTGGATAAAACAACCAGTGAAAAGTTGTTTCAGCGCACAGGGGAGATCAATCATATAACTGTAGAAGTGATCAAATAGATAATGGAATCATAGATAAGTGATCAGTTCGCTTTCGCGAAAGCGAAATTTAAAATTAACCCAATGAACATCAACCGCAGTTTTAAAATAGGAATAGTACTAGGACAATTATTGATTCTAGGAAGTTGTGGTAATGCACCAAAAGAGCAGGAAGAAGTGAAACAGACGAAAGAAATCAATGCAGTAGATATTTTGGGCAACCCAGATTATCAAGCTATTTCTTATGGAGGTTATAGAGGGATTTCTAGAGAAGAACAACCTACTATAGCCCAACTAAAAGAAGACATCAAAATCATGGCAGCCATGGGTATAAAAGTGTTGCGCACGTATAACGTGCAACCTAGTTTACCACATGCTTCTAATATTCTCGCTGCGATACAGGAGCTTAAGAAGGAAGATTCAGATTTTGAAATGTATGTCATGCTGGGAGCATGGATTGATTGTAAAAATGCTTGGACTGGTTTAGAACCAGATCATAACGTAGAGAGCGAGGCAAACGCTGGTGAGATAGCTAGAGCCGTTGCCTTAGCCATCAAATATCCAGATATTGTAAAAGTAATAGCCGTAGGTAATGAGGCCATGGTAAAATGGGCAGCCAGTTATTATGTGCAACCTGTAGTTATTTTAAAATGGGTCAACCATTTACAAGGCTTGAAGAAAAAAGGTAAGCTTTCTAAAAATTTATGGATTACCAGTTCAGATAATTTTGCCTCTTGGGGTGGTGGTGATTATATCTATCACACACCAGACTTGACTAAACTCTTGAAAGCTGTTGATTATGTGTCCTTACATACTTATCCTATGCACGATACACATTACAATGCCGTATTTTGGGGAACATTAAATTTTGAAAAGAGTTTGACAACTCATGAGAAAATGGATACCGCTATGCGCCGTGCAAGAGACTATGCAAAATCACAATACAGAAGTGTTGTGGAGTATATGAATGTTATAGGTGTTGATAAGCCAGTTCACATAGGAGAAACAGGATGGGCATCGGTTTCAAATGGACATTATGGTCCAGATGGATCAAGAGCTACAGATGAGTATAAAAGCGCAAAATTCTATCATTTTATGAGAGAATGGACAGATAAAGAGGGGATTTCTTGTTTTTATTTTGAGGCATTTGATGAGCGATGGAAAGATGCTGCTAATAAGCTAGGTTCTGAGAATTACTTTGGACTTTTTACTCTTGATGGTAAAGCAAAATATGCGCTTTGGGATCGGGTAGATGAAGGTGCTTTTATAGGTTTAACTAGAGGGGGGAAGCCTATTACCAAAACTTATAATGGCAATAAAGAGGAATTAATGAAAGACGTCTTATTACCACCTTTAAAATAAAATAACGCAGGCTGAATGATGAAGAGGGATAAAACCAACCAAAATGAGATTAATTAAATATGGAACAATTTGTTTATTCACAGCTTTTATGGTAAGCTGTAAACAGGAAAGAGAAAAACTGGATGTAGAAGTTTACGAGACTTCTGCATCTGGTAATCATCTGTCTAAAGTGATGCCTTTTGAAGTAAAAGACAGTACCACTGTAATTACTATCAATGATGAGGTAACCTTTCAAACCATTACTGGGTTTGGCGGCGCATTTACAGAGTCGTCTGCTTATTTGCTCAATCGATTGAGTAAAAAAAATAGGGATACCATCATCAATGCTTATTTCTCTCGTGAAGGAGCAAATTACTCGCTAACGCGCACGCATATGAATAGTTGTGATTTTTCTTTGTCACAATATTCCTACTCTCCAGTCGAGGACGACGTGAACTTAGAACACTTTAGCATAGAGGAAGATAGAGATGATTTAATTCCTATGATCAAAGATGCTATGGCAGCGTCTGAGGATGGTTTTAATTTATTTGCATCCCCATGGACAGCAGCACCTTGGATGAAAGATAATAATGATTGGGTAGGAGGAAAACTACTGCCTAAATACTATGATACCTGGGCACTTTTCTTTTCTAAATACGCAGACGCTTATGAAGCCGAAGGCATTCCTATATGGGGTTTTACGGTAGAAAATGAGCCGCATGGAAATGGAAATAACTGGGAAAGTATGCATTATACTCCTAAGGAAATGACAGATTTTGTAGAGTATCATTTGGGCCCCAAGTTAGAAGCAGATGGTTATGGAGATAAAGTTATTCTAGGTTACGATCAAAATAGAGCAGGACTTAAAGAATGGGTAGATGAGATGTATAGAGATGAGGCATCTTCCAAATATTTTGATGGAACAGCTATTCACTGGTACGAAAGTACTTATGATTACTTTCCAGAAGAGCTGCAATATGCACATCATAAAGCACCAAAAAAATACCTGATCGAGACCGAAGGTTGTGTGGATTCTGAAGTGCCACACTGGCGCGATGATCAATGGTACTGGTCTAAAGAGGCAACAGATTGGGGCTGGGACTGGGCAAAAGAAGAAGAAAAATACCTGCATCCTAAATACGCTCCTGTAAACCGTTATGCTAGAGATATTATAGGTTGTATGAATAATTGGGTAGATGGATGGGTAGATTGGAACATGGTTCTAGACCGTAAAGGAGGACCTAACTGGTTTAAAAATTGGTGTGTTGCTCCGGTAATTGTAGACCCAGATAATGATGAAGTGTATTTTACACCGCTTTATTATACCATGGCACATTTTAGTAAATATATACGTCCAGGAGCTCAAGTTATTGAGGTACAACATACAGATAAAGACCTTATGGTGACCGCAGCAAAGAATCCAGACGGTACTATTGCTTTTGTTATTTTTAATGAAGGTATGGAAGGTAAGAATTATGAACTGCGCTTTCGCGAAAGCGTGGTCAGCATCAACTTAGGTGCACAGAGCTTACAAACTGTTATTATACCAACCAAAAACTAATCTTATGTCTAGCACTACTCATAAAGTTCATTTTGGCCAGAAAGTGGCTTTCGGTCTTGGAATGTTGGCCAACCAGATGTTTCCTGCGGCACTAGGTATTTTCATGGTGGTTTTAGTTCAGAATCTAGGTTTCCCTACTTGGATGTGGGGGGTTTTATTTTTCCTACCTCGTGTATTTGATTCGATTACCGATCCAATTATGGGTTTTATTTCAGACAATACAAAATCAGTTTGGGGTAGAAGAAGGCAATATGTTTTGATAGGTGCCGTAATGATGGGGATTTCATTCAGTCTGATGTGGCAACTTTATGAAGTAGATTCGTTAAGTTATAATTTCACTTATTTTTTGTTATGGTCTTTAGTTTTCTATTTAGGGCTAACCATATTTAGCGTTCCCTATGTAGCTATGGGTTATGAAATGAGTGATAATTTCCATGAGCGCACAGACATTATGGCTGTTGCACAATGGATAGGACAATGGGCTTGGGTAATAGCACCTTGGTTTTGGGTGATTATGTATGACCCTTCTTGGTTTGAGAATGGGGCAGTTGCCACTAGAACTATAGCCATTTGGGTTGGTGTTATTTGTGCTATTTTAGCTATGGTTCCTGCTTTTTTTATAAAAAGCAACTCTACTGTAGATGATGATAGTTTGACTCCTTTAACCATGAAAACTATAGGAGGCAGTGTGAAACAAATTATTGATAATTTTAGAGAGGCCTTTAAGATTGAAGATTTTAAAAAACTTTGTTTTTCAACCTTCTTGATTTTTAATGCATTTAATACGGTTGCAGGATTCTCATTCTTTATTGTAGTTTATTATTTATTCAATGGAGATGCAGCAGCAGCTGGTCTTTGGCCAACGCTATTAGGGAGTATAGGTGCTTTAGTAACGACTTTCTTAGTCATCCCTATAGTAGCAAAGATGTCCAAAATATTAGGAAAGAAGAAAGCCTTTTTATGGTCTCAAGGAATATCAGTGGTAGGTTATGTGATGCTTTGGTTTTTATTTGTTCCTGGAAAGCCTTACTTGTTTTTATTTGCTTTACCTTTTTTCTCCTTTGGGATTGGAAGTTTGTTTACACTAATGATGTCCATGACTTCAGATGTTATCGATATAGATGAATTGAACACAGGAAAGCGAAGAGAAGGTGTTTTTGGAGCTATTTATTGGTGGATGGTAAAATTCGGTTTTGCCATCGCAGGACTATTAACAGGTGTTATCATGTCATTAGTAGGATTTGTACCTGATGCAGTTAATTCTGAAGCCTCCATTACAGGAATACGATTGTTTTACTCGGGTTTACCAATAGCTGGTACTCTAGGAGCTATGTGGATCATGCGTAATTATCATCTTACCGAAAAAAGATCTTTAGAAATCAGTGCAGAGCTAGCCCTCAGAAAAAAACCGGTAAGCAAGCCTATAAGTTCTTCTTACTACGCTTTAAACAAACTACAGTCATTGGGTTTCTTTGAGGGAACATCGAAGTATCCAACTGATCTTAGAAACGATACAACGACTTTAGAATTGGCAGCACAATTTAAAGTCACTTTAAATGCTGGATTACACGGTATTTGTTTTAGTCCATACAGAGAGGGTCAGGATGTGCGTGATACCCTTACGGGAACCCAAATAGACGAAAGAATGGCGATAATTGCACCGTATACGAAGTGGATCCGTTCTTTCTCTACCACTAAAGGAAACGAACTTATTCCATTATCAGCGCGTTCTAAAGGTATAAAAACAATGGTGGGTGCATGGATAAGTGGTGATAAAGTTCAAAACGATTTAGAAATTCAAAACCTTATTGAACAGGCTAAAAAAGGAATGGTAGATATCGCTGTTGTGGGTAATGAGGTGCTATTACGAGAAGAACTTACTTTGGATGAATTACTACACTACGTAAGAAAGGTGAAAACTGCTGTTCCTGATATTCAGGTAGGTTACGTGGATGCCTACTACCAATTTGTGGAGAATCCTCAATTAGTAGAAGAATGTGATGTAATTCTAGCAAACTGCTATCCTTTCTGGGAAGGTTGTGATATAGATAACGCAACTGCATACCTCAATGAAATGCATAACATTGTATGTAGTGTAGCAAACGATAAACTTGTTATGGTGACAGAAACAGGATGGCCAAACCAAGGTAACGATAACCAAGACGCATCTCCTTCAAAAATAAATGCGATGAAATATTTTGTAAACGTGACCAATTGGGCAAAAGATAAAGGAGTAGAAACCTTCTATTTCTCATCATTTGATGAGTCATGGAAAATAAGACAAGAAGGAGAAGTAGGAGCACGTTGGGGATTATGGGATAAAAACGAAAATTTAAAATATTAATAATGTCATTTAGAAACGAAGATTATCACCCGTACCAAGAATACCAAAAGCATCATGACCCTGACCATATAGACAGTTCGGGAGTTGATTTTACTGTGTATACTGAAACAAAAGATTTAGGTAAATTATGGAATGAATCCTTAAAGAAGGGGATGCATGGGATTTGTTTTAGTATGTATGAAGATGGGCAGCAACCTGGAGATCACATCACGATGGAACAGGTGGAAAGACGTATGGGAATACTGAAGCCTTATACCAAATGGGTACGGTCATTCTCCTGTATAGAGGGAAATGAATTTGTGCCACAAATGGCTCGTAAATACGGACTTAAAACTCTCGTAGGAGCCTGGTTAAGTGATGACCTTGAGAAAAACGAATTAGAGATTGAAGCCTTGATAGATCTTGCAAATAAAGGTTTCGTAGATATTGCAGCTGTTGGTAATGAAGTGCTTTACCGCAATGACCTTTCTATTGAGCAATTATTGGAATACATGAAAAGAGTTAAAGAAGCGCTACCAAATATTCCAGTAGGCTATGTGGACGCCTATTATGAGTTTGTAGTACATCCAGAATTAGTACAGCATTCTGATGTTATTTTAACCAATTGCTACCCGTATTGGGAAGGAACAAGTATAGATTATTCAATAGGCCACATGAACGACATGTTTAATCAAGTGGTCAATGTAAGCCAGGGCAAAAGAGTCATTATCACAGAAACGGGCTGGCCTAGTCAAGGGGAGAGTTTAAGAGAGGCACATTCATCAGCGGTAAATGCCATGAAGTATTTTATAAACGCACAACTTTGGTCAAGTCAAAACGATATTGATGTTTTCTATTTTTCCTCATTTGATGAGTCTTGGAAAAAAGGAGCTGAAGGTGAAGTAGGAGCCTATTGGGGGCTTTGGGATAAAATAGAACAGTTAAAATTCTAATATGTAGGAGTTTCAATTCTATGGTATCAAATATAATTATTCGTTAGAACATACTTGCTAAATAGATTTTATAATCTTTTTAGCAAGTTTTTGTTTAAGAATTACTATTATGTTTCGCTTTCGCGAAAGCGAATTTAAATACACGATCGGTTTATTATTATTTTATTATTACTAATTCTACTATTATTAAAAACACACATTATTTTACCGCCTTTATTTTTTGCATTTTGGTTATTTCTATCACCGCATGTAAAGATGATATTTCATCCGTTACATTTAAGGAGAAAGATAGTACACTTCTCCAGCAGGATACCATTGACAAAAAAGTAGATTCGGTTTTAAATTTGATGACTTTAGAAGAGAAAATCGGTCAAATGAACCAGTATAACGGTTTTATGGATTTTACAGGTCCAGTTCCAAATGTGGAGGATACAGAACGGAAATTTGAACACATTAAGATGGGATATGTGGGAGCCATGTTAAATGTGCGAGGTGTAAAAGAAGTCAGGGCTGTTCAAAAAATAGCAGTAGAGCAATCTCGTTTAGGTATTCCTTTAATCTTTGGCTTTGATGTGATACACGGCTATGAAACAATGAGTCCTATCCCGCTTGCAGAGGCTGCAAGTTGGGACTTAAAGGCCATTCAAGAGTCTGCTCGCTTAGCAGCCAAGGAAGCCTCAGCAGCTGGTATCAATTGGACATTTGCACCCATGGTAGATGTCTCTAGGGATGCACGATGGGGAAGAGTCATGGAGGGTGCAGGAGAAGATCCATTTCTTTCTAGTGAAATTGCGGTGGCTCGGATTCAGGGTTTTCAAGGAAAAGATTTAGCCAGTCAGGAATCCATTATGGCCTGTGCAAAGCATTTTGCTGCATACGGCTTTCCAGAAGCGGGAAGAGAATACAATAATGCTGATATTGGGACATCGACACTATATAACATCGTTTTACCTCCGTTTAAAGCGTCAAATGATGCTGGCGTTAGAACCTTTATGAATAGTTTCAATCAATTGAATGGAATTCCTGCAACTGCAAATACGTTTTTACTGAGAGATATCTTAAAAGAAAAATGGAATTTTAAAGGCTTTGTAGTTTCTGATTGGGGTTCTGTGGCTGAATTGATACCCCATGGCTATGCTAAAGATGGTAAAATGGCTGCAAAGTTAGCCGTTAATGCCGGGACAGATATGGATATGGAATCCCATCTTTATGTAAATGAATTGGTGAGTCTGGTTAAGGAAGGTCTCGTAGATAGTGCTGCAATTGATGATGCCGCTAGACGCATTTTAAAGATAAAATTTGAATTAGGACTTTTTGATAACCCTTACAAGTACTGCGATCTGGAAAGAGAAAAAAAGGTAATGGGCAGTACAGAGATCATTAATGGGGCACTAGATATGGCTTTAAAATCTATAGTTCTTCTCAAAAATGAAAACCAGCTTTTACCTTTAGATAAAAGTGGTCAAAACGCAGTATTAATAGGGGTACTTGCTACTGAAAAAAACAGTCCCTTAGGAAATTGGAGGGCGGCTGCCAAAGAAAATACAGGGGTAAGCGTTCTTGAGGGGATGCAGCAGTATGATGAAAATATTATATATTCTAAAGGACCAGATCTCACTTTAGGTAAAATTGAATTTACCAAAGAGGTTCTTATAAACAATTCTGATACTACCGGAATAACCGAAGCCGTTGAGGTGGCAAAAGAGGCAGATGTAGTTGTTATGGTTTTAGGAGAACATGGTCTTCAAAGCGGTGAAGGTCGCAGTAGAACTCAATTAGGATTGCCTGGTCTTCAACAAGAATTGCTTGAGAAAGTATTTGAGGTGAATAAAAATGTAGTGCTGGTTTTAAACAATGGAAGACCTCTAGCCTTACCTTGGGCAAAAGAAAATATTCCTGCAATAGTGGAAGCATGGCAGTTAGGCTCGCAAAGTGGTAATGCCATAGCACAAGTCCTGTATGGAGATTACAATCCTTCGGGTAAATTACCGATGTCCTTTCCTAGAAATGTAGGTCAAGTGCCTATCTATTATAATAGTAAAAGTACTGGGAGACCTAGTTTGCCTTCCCCAGATTTTGTGTTTTGGTCACATTATCAAGATGAAGTAAATGATGCCTTATGGGTTTTTGGTCACGGATTAAGTTATACAGAATTTGAGTATGCTGATTTAAGCGTTATAGACAACTATAGCTCAAACGGGACTATAGAGGTTACTGTAAAATTGACAAATTCAGGTAAAGTGAAAGGAAAAGAAATTGTCCAATTATATTTACGTGATAAATTTTCAAGTATTGCTAGGCCTGTTAAAGAATTAAAAGGATTTGAGTTAGTGGAATTAGAACCGGATAGTTCTACTCCAATAAGGTTTATATTAGATAAAAGTCACCTGGGCTTTTATGATAATGAAGGGAACTGGTTTATAGAAAACGGAAGTTTTGATATTTGGGTAGGAGGCAGCTCTAACGCAGCGCTTAAAACTACCTTTGAATTAAATGAGATAGAGTAAAAAAGGCACCGTTTTATTTTAGGTATTTACAAGTAATTAATTGAGGCCCATTTTACAATAGGTAAATGGAATCCAATACTATCCATGTGCTCGTCCCTTGCACGTGATGTAATAATTCAGATAATTATTACCTTTACCCGTATTGATTTAATCCCAAATACGACTTTTAAAACATTAGATGATAAAAATGAAAAAATCAAATAGTCCATTTATAGTATTATTAATAATCACTAGTTTTTTGATGAGCTGTAATAAAGAGCCTTCGCGTGATCTTTATCCTAAAGAGTTAGTAGGAGGTTTTAACTTATTGCCTTCTGAACAAACGGGAATAGATTTTAACAATACCATCGAAGAGTCTAAGTATTTCAATCATTACTTTTTCGGTCAAATTTATTTAGGTTCTGGAGTAGCTATTGGTGATATTAATAATGATGGTTTATCAGATGTTTTTTTTGGGGGGAATCAAGTAAATGATAAGTTATATCTCAATAAAGGGGATTTTAAATTTGAGGACATTACTACTAGTTCTAAAATAGATACAGATTCAGGATGGACTTGGGGAGTTACTATGGCCGATGTTAATGCAGATGGTTATCTAGATATATACGTTAGTAGAAATGGTAATTCCTTAAAAGCAGAAGACAGGGAAAATAAATTATTCATAAACAACCAAGACTTAACTTTTACTGAAAGTGCTGCAGCTTATGGTCTAGCAGATGCTGGCTTTTCTACCCAAGCCGTGTTTTTTGATATGGATAATGACGGGGATTTAGACATGTATCAAGTCAATCAGATGCCTGACAAGAAATTAATTTTAATCAATACTATTCCACGGGAGCAGTATCCTTTATTTAGAGATAAGCTATACAGAAATGATAATGGTAAATTCAAAGAGGTGTCCAATCAAGTGGGTATCTCTAGCAATGTCTCCTATGGTTTAAGTGTTAGTGCCTCAGACTTTAATAATGATGGTTGGACAGATTTGTATGTTGCAAATGATTATGCAGAGCCTGACTTTATGTATTATAATAATGGCGATGGTACATTTACAAATGTCATAAATGAAAAGTTAAAACATATTACCCAACTAAGTATGGGGTCAGATACAGGCGATATTAATAATGATGGTTTTATTGATTTAATGACCACAGACATGACCCCAGAAGATCATTATAGAGCCAAAACTAATATGGCTACCATGAGTACAGAGGCTTTTAATAAAATGGTAGATGCTGGAGCTCATTACCAGTATATGTCTAATACGTTACAAGTGAATACTGGGCTAGGGACTTTTTCAGACGTGGCTAGTATGGCAGGAGTATCCTCTACAGATTGGAGCTGGGCAAGTCTGTTGGTAGATTTAGATAATGATGGCTGGAAAGATATCATTGTTTCTAACGGTATAAAGAAAGATGTAGACAACAATGATTTTAGAACTACTCTTCAAAATTTAGATAAAACCACAACTGTAGATGAATTGTTTCAATTAAGTAAAGATGCGCCATCACAGCCCATATCTAACTATGCTTTTAGAAACAAGGGAAATTTAGAATTTGAAAAAGTAAGTGAAAAATGGGGCTTTGATACTCCTAGTTTTTCAAACGGAATGGCATATGGCGATTTAGACAACGATGGTGATCTAGATGTTGTCATTAATAACATCGACGGCCAGGCGTTTGTTTACAACAATAATGCAACGGGGAATTTCTTGAAAATAGCCCTTAAGGGGTCTGTTAATAATCCATTTGGATTAGGGGCAAAAGCAAAAATTTATCAAAAAAATAAAATACAAGTAGCTGAACACTTTTTGACAAAAGGTTATTTATCTTCTGTCGAACCAGGTCTATTTTTTGGAGTAGGAAAGGATACTCAAATAGAGAAAATTGAGGTAACCTGGCCTGATGGAAAGGTGAATGTATTTAAAGAGGTATCTGCAAATCAGACAATAACTGCAAATTACGCTAAAGCCATAAAAATGGATACTTCTACTGAAATATCCAAGACATTGTTGTCATCAGTAAAGCCAAATGATATTGGAATCGACTTCATACATACTGAAAATGATTTTGACGATTTTACAGAGCAAATACTTTTACCACATAAATTATCTCAAAACGGCCCATTCACAGCAATCAAAGATGTGAATAATGATGGGTTAGAAGATATTTTTATAGGTGGTGCTGCCGGTCAGAGCGGTGTATTGTACCTGCAACAAGAAAGCGGTCAGTTCCGCAAGAGTTTATCTCAACCATGGCAATTGGATAAAGCTAGTGAAGACATGGGAAGTGTCTTTCTTGACGTTGATGGAGATAATGATGTTGATTTATATGTAGCAAGTGGAGGAAGTGAATTTAATATAGGAAGTCCGCAACTTAGAGACCGTTTATATATAAATGATGGACAAGGTAACTTTAGCAAAAAGGAACAAGCCTTACCTGCAATTGCCCAAAGTACGCAAAGTGTCAAAACCTCAGATATAGATAATGATGGAGATCTGGATATTTTTGTAGGAACTAGAATGATACCTGGTAAATACAGTTTTCCAGCAACCAGTTATTTTCTTATTAATGAAAATGGGGTGTTTAAAGAATCAACAAGCGATGTAGCACCAGCATTACAGAATATAGGAATGGTTACCGACGCTATTTTTACAGATATAGATAATGATAATGATGAGGATTTGATGATAGTAGGGGAATGGATGGAAATTAAAGTTTTAACAAATGATAATGGCGTTTTTAAAGACGATTCCAAGCTATATGGGCTCGAGAATACCAGAGGGATTTGGTGGTCTATTACGGCCAGTGATTTAGATAATGATGGTGATGAAGATTATATCATAGGTAATTTAGGTAAAAACAATAAGTTTAAAGCTTCTAAAGAGCACCCTTTTAAGGTATATGCAAATGACTTTGATAACAACGGTACTAACGATGTGGTATTTGCTAAATTTTATAAAGGCGATTATGTACCTATGCGAGGTAGAGAATGCACCAGTCAGCAAATGCCTTATGTAGCCGATAAGTTTGGAGATTATCACAGCTTTGCTTCTTCTACCTTAATAGAAATCTTACCGGAAGAAAAGATAGAAGGTAGTGTCGTTTATGAAATATCAAGTTTTGAAAGTATCCTACTTATTAATGATAATGGTAAGCTTATAGCAAAATCATTACCTAACGAAGCCCAAATAGCTCCAATTAAATCAGCTCTTGTTATAGATGTTAACAAGGACGGTTATAAGGATATCATTACCGTAGGAAATCATTATGGTGTTGAGGTGGAAACGGTGCGATATGATGCGGGTTATGGAACGGTGCTGCTGGGTAACGGTGAAAACGATTTTAGTTTTATGCCAGCAGGAAAAAGCGGTTTTTATGTTCCTAGAGATAGCCGAGACCTTAAACAGCTTTCCATTAAAGGAAACAATACCTTTGTGGTGACTAACAACAATTCAACTCTATCCTTTTTTAAAGAACAACCATAGTCCTTTATAGATAGCAAGCACTATTGATTGATGCAGTTTATGCTGCTTTGTTGTTCCTTGTATAGGCGTTTTGTAAAGTTAACTTCGTCTTTTAAGGTACATTTACCATGTTCTTAAATAGATAGACATTTATAATTGCAGCTTTTGAGCTTTGCTTATCGGTATGGAAGAAAATCTGAATTCTATACCATAAATGCTAAAAGACAGAATCGCTTTTTATCATCATGCTGCAGGTTTTATCCTTATATCTAAATAAACTAGGAGGAAGTGCTCTGTAAAAGTATTTTGTGTTTTCCGAGATATAGTAAAGATAATTTTACAACTGTGTAGAAAATAGGTAATGCTAATGCTTTCCTTCTTTGGCTAAAAACAGCTCTATTCTAAAATTTAATAGCTGCATATTCTTAGTAGAGTTAGAGGATTTTTTACTTTAACTTCAGGAGAACATCTTCTTTAAATTTCCACTTAAATCTTAATTACAAGTAGTTTTTTCTGTTTTTAATGATCAATCCCTAGATTATTATAGTTTTGTATAGTTTTTGTATAGGTGTTTTGTCGCAGCTATATCGTTATAGTTTTGCATCTTGTAGGTGTCAAATTTTAATTAAAAACACCATGAAAAAAATTACATTTTTATTAACCTTCCTTATCAGCTCAGTTTGTTTTGCACAAGTAGTGCTGGAAAATTTTGAAGGTACAGCACCGACCTTAGGCTTTTCTAATGGGCCAGGTACGGCTACAATTGTAACTGATCCGGCTGCAGGAGCTGCAAACGGTAACGTTCTTGAGATAATTACAGGAGCAGCATCTGCACCATGGCAGCAAGCCGAGCTTACCTTACAAGGTGACTGGATGGATTTAACTACTAACAAAATAGTTACTGTAGATGTCTATTCAACTTCAGCTTTCGACATGCTTGCTAGAATAGAGGGAGGAACTGGTCCTATATCTGCTACTGATGCAAGTCATACAGGAAGCGGTTGGGAGAACCTTTCTTTTGACTTTAGTATACCTAAAGATGGTCAGCAAGTGGCTAATGGTGCTTATCCTAAAATATTTTTCTTTAACCTGTGGGATAGCTCTGCAAATGGAGGAAGCGGTGGATGGGCCGATGCAAACGGAGCAAGTTCTGTTAGAACTAGTTACGTAGATAATGTTTCTGCATTTTCCACACCACCACCACCAACATGTGATGATGGTATTCAAAATCAAGGGGAAACAGGGATCGATTGTGGAGGACCTAACTGTGCTGCCTGTCCTACACCACCTACCGTAGCTGCACCTCGACCACCTAATAGACCAGCTGCTGATGTTATTTCTTTCTTTAGTGACGTTTATACGGATGTTGCTGTAGATGCATTTGACGCAGGTTTTTGTGGTACTCCTTCTGTTACAGATGCAATTATTGCGGGTAATGCTACAAAATTATTCTCAAGCAAACCTTGTCAAGGAATTGCTTTTGATAGTGATGCTAACGATATAGATGCGACTGGATTTACCAAACTACACATTGATTTTTATACGGATGAAACTAATGTAGTAGGTAAAGTTTTCAACCTGAAACTAGTTGATTTTAATGGAGGCGCTGGAGAAGATAATGCTAGAACAATTGAACTCAATATTAATGATGGTACAAATCCTGGTGTAGTCGCAGGAAATGGTACAAATTGGGTTTCTCTTGATCTAAATATTTCTCCATTTGATGATTTGTCTCAAATAGTGATTACTTCAAATTTAAATAATGTGTGGTACGATAACTTGTATCTTCACAAGGATACTACAGCTAGTGTAGATGATGCAAATGCAGCTGTATTTACTGCATATCCTAACCCAACTTCAAATAACTGGACTATTTCTGGTACTACTACCATTAATTCAGTTGCTATTTTTGATATCATGGGTAAGCAAATTGCTACAGTAGAAGCTAACGACATGGATGTAGAAATCAATACTACTAACATTGTTGCAGGTATGTACTTTGCTAAAATTGAAAGCGATAATGGCGTACAAACCATAAAGCTTATTAAAGAATAACAATTGGTTATTTGATTTAATTCAATAAGAGTTAAAAAGGCTGTCTGTAAGGACAGCCTTTTTTATTTTACCTTTTTAGTTATCGAACCCAATAGTATAAAAAGAATATTTTTACATTAAAATTACAATTGACTATGATTCATAAAGTACTTTTTCTCTTAGCTTCTTTTATCTTAATATCCAGTTGCTCAAATAAAGAAGAAGAAGCCGCCGCAACAGATGCTCGAGGACGGCTCGCAAATGATTTAATTCATGAAACAAGTCCTTACTTATTGCAACATGCATACAATCCTGTAGATTGGAAGGCTTGGAATTCAGAATCTTTAGAGTTAGCAAAAGAGGAAAATAAGCTAGTGGTTATCTCCATAGGTTATTCAGCATGTCATTGGTGTCATGTCATGGAAGAAGAAAGCTTTGAAAATGATTCTGTTGCGGCTTTAATGAATGATAACTTTATAAGTATTAAGGTAGACCGCGAAGAGCGACCAGATGTAGATCAAATTTATATGGATGCGGTTCAATTAATGACAGGTAAGGGCGGCTGGCCGCTTAATTGTATTACTCTACCAGATGGAAGACCTGTATTTGGAGGTACTTATTTTACAACATCCCAATGGACTAATGTATTGGTCGAAATGTCTGATCTGTATAAGAAGAATCCTGAAAAAGTAATTGCCTATGCTGATAGATTAACTAAAGGAATGAAAAGCAAGGACTTAATTGCGGTTAACAAAGAAGCGGTTGCATTTAATACGAAGTCAATGGATTCTATAGTAAACTTGTGGAAACCTTCCTTAGATCTTGTTTATGGAGGACAGCAAGGTGCTCCAAAGTTCCCCATGCCTAATCAATTAAGTTTTTTACTGCGTTATAGTGTTCAGAACAATGATAAATTACTGCAAAAGCATGTAGAGAACTCCTTAATTAAAATGGCTAATGGCGGTATATATGACCAAGTAGGTGGTGGTTTTTCTAGGTATACGGTTGATGAAGAATGGCATGTACCACATTTTGAAAAAATGTTGTACGATAATGCTCAGCTCGTTAGCCTTTATGCAGATGCCTATCAATTAACAGGAAATGAATATTTTAAAAAAATTATAGAGGAAACATTAGACTTTGTTCATGTAGAGCTTACTCAAAAGGAAGGAGCTTTTTATTCATCCATAAATGCAGATAGTAAAACCAATAGCGATGTCCTTAAGGAAGGTGCATTCTATACATGGACTAAAAAAGACTTAGAAACTGCTATAGATTCAGAACTAGAGCTGTTTAATTCCTATTATAATATCAATGAAGCTAGGAAGTGGGAAGATGATACGTACATTTTATACAAAACAACATCAGACTTAGAATTTTTAAAAGAATTTGGTTTAACGCAACAGGAGTTAGATGTATTGGTAGATGATTGGAAATCCAAACTAGGTACTTTTAGAGCCAACAGAGAACGACCTTCTACAGATGATAAAGTGCTCACTTCTTGGAATGCATTAATGCTTAAGGGATACGTGGATGCCTACCGCGTTCTAGGAAACAAAAAATATTTGGATCGAGCAATTAAAAATGCCGAGTTTATAAAAACCAAACAATTAAATAAGGACGGCTCGCTATTCCATAATTATAAAAAAGGCAGAAGTACGATTGAAGGTTTTTCTGAAGATTATGCACACACGATTGACGCGTTTATCGCATTATATCAGGCAACGTTAGATGAAAAATGGCTCAAGACAGCAAATGATCTTATGAAGTATTCCATGACCCATTTCTATGATAAAAACAGCGGTATGTTTTATTTTACTTCCGATCAACACACCAACTTGATCACTCGTAAAACGGAGGTTGTAGATAATGTGATTTCTTCATCAAATTCAGTGTTAGCTACTAGTTTATTCCAACTAGGACATTACTATACGAATAAAGAGTACTCTAAAAATTCAAAATTTATGCTGTCCAATATGCATAAGGATTTGAAAGCAACGCCTTCTGCTTATGCTAATTGGCTGGGTTTATATTTAAACTATTCTAACCCTTATTATGAAGTAGCTATTTCTGGAAGTAATGCTATGGAAAAAATGAAGGAGCTGCATTCTTATTATTTGCCAAATATATTAATAGCGGGTTCCACTGTTGATAGTGACTTGTCTATTATGAAAAATAGGTTTAATCAGGACCATACGTATATCTATGTATGCGTAGATGGTAGTTGTAAACTTCCTGTTACCAATACGGAAAGTGCGGTTGATCAGCTTTTAAAATAATTGATTCTAAAAAATCTTACCAGGATTCAAGATTCCTTTAGGATCCATAAAACTTTTAAGAGAACGCATCAAAGCAATTTCTTCTGGAGTACGGCACAATTCTAAATACGCCTTTTTATGGGTTCCTATGCCATGCTCGGCACTTACAGAGCCACCTATTTCTTTGAGTCCGTCGTAGATGCAATGATCAATGGCTTTTTTAAGTGCTAGGTTTAGATTTTCTTTTCCTATCATGAAATGAATGTTCCCATCTGCCACGTGGCCTAATGCATAGATTTGCTTTACACCTTTAATCGCAGCTAAAGCCTTGTATCTGTCCCCTATATAGGAACCTATTAATGGGATGGGTAAACTGATATCAAAATGCTGGTCGTGGGTCATAAAATCTACCAGATTATTGACATCTTCTCTGATTCTAAAAAACCACTCTACATCGCTAGGAGATTGTGCCATCACCGCATCTAGAATCATTTCATTTTCCAAGGCGTTCTCTAGCAAATCTTGGAACTCTGCTTGATCATTAGTCGGATGACTCCCTAATGCTTCTGCGAGAACATAATACTCGTAATCGTAAGGTAACGGTGGTTTTACAGCAGCACTGACGCTGGTCATTTGCTCGTAACTATTTTTCCAAATCAGTTCAAACCCACTTAGTTTTCCAGCAAGATTACTATCCATGTATTTTAGAAAACAGACGACTTTCTCATAGTTATTAAAACCTATGTAGGCGGCGTTGCGACTTTTAGGGGCTTCTTCTAGTTTTAGAATCGCGCGAGTAATTATTCCTAGTGTTCCTTCACTACCTATAAACAATTGTTTGAGGTCATAAGCGCTATTGTCTTTAATGATCTTTTTCAAAGAAGAAATAATCGTGCCGTCTGCTGTTACCGCTTCAAGTCCTAAAACAAGCTGTCTGGTCATTCCGTATTTGAGAACACGCAATCCTCCGGCATTTGTTGAAATGACGCCACCTATTTGCGCACTACCTCTTGCTCCAAAATTCAAAGGGAATAGCAGTTCTTTGTTATTTGCCGACTCCTGAATATGTTCTAGAATCACACCTGCCTGCACTGTTATCGTTCTACTGGCAGTATCTATCTCTTCTATTTTATTTAATCGTTCTGTAGATATCACCACTTCATCACCATTAGTTTCTGTGCTTCCTACCAGGTTGGTAAGACCACCGTGAACGACGACCGGTAGGGCTTCTTGGAAACATATTTTCATGATGTTACTTACTTGCTCAGTGTTTTCTGGCAGTAGTACACACAAAGCTTTAAGAGGCTCGTCCATATGCCATATATGATGGTATCTATGGGACAGGGCATTCTTCTCAAGTATTTGTTCTTCTTTAAGGAAGTGAGAAAATAACTCGTGTGCGATCATGTAGGAAAAATATTTGATAGTTACTAAAGGTGTAAGCTAATCAATTAAAGCTCAATTTTGCTGTGTTTTTTACTGTTACCACAATTGTCCTCTGTGTGGCTTCAAGGCGTCCCTTACTGCAGGCATATGTTCTTCTTCTAATGCTATATAAGCGATGTGATGCCTATCATTTATCTCTTCAACGCCAGTGGCAATAGAAGCTACTTTTTCACTTTCTACATATTCATCTAGGTGAATAAGGTGGTGCGCTGCTGTTCTAGAAGCATCTGGACCTTTAAAGTCCCAAATCAATTTTAATTTTCTCATGAATTGGTTTTGATATAATCATCCTTGTTTTCTGCAAAGGTCTTGAAATCTTCCATATGTTGCAGTGTTTGCTGCTTAAATAATTTAGGTTGGGCTTTTGCTACTACTCTCATCATTCCCGTAAACTTAAAAATACTGGTAGCATTCCATAAAGTAGTTGGTACTAATTGATCATTGATGTTTGTTTCGCTTTCGCGAAAGCGGTTGCTCTGCTTATTAACTACACCACTAGTGCGGTAGGTAGCTTCCCATAAGTGAGGTAAGTCTACAGCGGTGACTTGTTCCTTCATGGTAATAGTTGTTCCGGCAACTCTAATTTTCATTTCTCTAGTGCTATTTTCTTCTCCAGGATTTCCCGAAAGATTTCGAGTACTTACCAGTCCTTTTTGCCAATGTTTAAAATAGCTTTGATTTTTAAATAATTCCATTACCTCATTAATAGGAAGTAAAATCTCAATAGAGTGCTCGCTTTTTATCATAATTTTTAAGTCGTGTAAGCTGTTCTAAACTTAATTATATTTAATAAAATAACAAGTGAAACACTACGTTTTGAAAGGCAGTGTTAAATAACTATTTTTGCTATCCTTGAAAAGAAAATTATGAAGAATATAAAAGGTCTCTTAGGTATAGCTGTATTGCTGTTTTCTGTCTCATCCTATGCGCAAAAAATAGAAGACACCACTTTTCTTACCATAGATGGGAAGGACTATGATGCAGGGACTTTTATGAAATTTTATTTTAAGAATATAGATATCGTCCAAGAAGAAGAACAAAAAGATATTTATAATTACCTAGATCTTTATATAGACTACCGTTTAAAGTTACAGCAAGCTTATGAATTAGAGCTGGATAAAAAGGAAAGTCATATCAGAGAGATTCAAAGTACTCGTTCTAGTCTGGCACAACCTTATTTAACAGATAATAAGGTGACAGAAAGCTTAGTTAAAGAAGGATACGAGCGAGGTTTGCAACAGGTAAATGCGAGCCATATTTTAATTAAAGTAAGTCGTGGGGCTTCTCCAGTAGATACTTTAAAGGCTTGGAATAGGATAGAGGCTATTTATAAAGAACTTCAACAAGACATCAGTTTTGGAACCCTTGCAAGAACTAAAAGTGAAGGTCCTAGTGCAGGTAATGAAGGGAATATAGGCTGGTTCGGTGCTTTTGTGATGGCTTATGAATTTGAGACAGCGGCTTACGAGACTCCAGCAGCCACTTTTTCAAAGCCGATAAGGACAGATTTTGGATATCATATCGTTTATGTAAATGATAAAAGACCAGATCCTGGAGAAGTGACCGTTGCGCACATCATGACTTTTGATAAACAAAAAGAAGGAGAACAGACAGCAGCGAGCCGTATTCAAGAAATATACCAGCAACTGGAAGAAGGAAGAGGCTTTGAGGAACTTGCCAGAGAATTCTCTGATGATGAAAATAGTGCTTCTCGTGGGGGAAGGCTTAATAAATTCGGCACTGGTGGAATAGATGAAACCTTTGCAAATGCTGCTTTTAAACTCCAAGAAAAAGGAGCTTATTCCAAGCCAGTAGAAACTAAATACGGCTGGCATATTATTAAATTACTGGAAAACCATCCCCTAAAAACTTTTGAAGAGTTGGAAAGCGAGCTGAAAGAAAAAATTAAAAAATCACCTCGTTCTAGAATCATCACCGAGGCTTTTACGGGTCAACTTAAAAAGCAATATCAAGTTCCCGAAACATTGGTGCTGCCAGAAGAAGTTTATGATATGGTGAGCGACAGTTTGATAATGACGGGTAAGTACGTTTTTGATAAGAACCAAGCCGCAAATAGCAACGAGCTCTTCCATATTAAAGAAAATGGCTACACGATCAGTAATTTTCTTTCTTATACCGCGCAAAAACAAGTAAAAGATTTCACTGCATTTGCGACTAAAAAAGAAAAGTTAGACGCATTCTATACTTCTTTTATTACAGAGAAAATTATTTCTTACTACGATTCTAATTTAGAGAGAGATAACGAAGACTTTAGGTTCTTATACAATGAATTCAAAGAAGGCTTCTTAGTGTTTGACCTAATTGAAACACAAATATGGAATAAAGCAGATAATGATTCTGTGGGACAGCAGGATTATTACGATCGTCATAAAGTCAACTATACCTGGAAACGCAGGTTAGATGTGGACCTCACTCAAAGTACATCAGAAGAAGTGGCCCAAGAGGTTAGAGAAATGTTGCAACAAGGGATAGCGACAGATTCCATCAAAGCCCGCCTTAATGTGGGTGATAAAACTAAAGTGATCATTTCTTCTGGAACCGTGGAAGAGACGTACAATAGATTACCAGACGACTTTGAAGTGCGATTAGGAGTTTCTAATATATATCATGCTGATGGAGACAGTTTTTATAAAGTCATACAAGTGAATGAAATCATAGCGTCTTCAGTTAAAACGCTAGAAGAAGCAAGAGGTAGAGTTATTAATGATTACAAGCAGGAACTAGAAAAAAATTGGATTGATGACCTCAGAAAAGGTCATCAAATAAAAGTCCATAAAAAAGTATTCAAAAAAGTAAAAGCTCAAATAAAAACACAACTTGATTAAAAAAACCATTTACATAGCACTTTTCATTTCGTTAGTTTCTTGTGAGTATTTAACAAAGGAGACCCCAGCAGATAATGTGGTAACTTTAGGCACACATTACTTAGATAAAGACGATATAGCGCGACTTTTACCACAAGGGTATACACGGCAAGACAGTGCTCAAATTGTAGACGCTTATATCAGTAAATGGGCAACAGATCATTTGTTAATGGACAATGCAATCGATAATATTTCACAAGAGAGACAGGCGCAACTGGATCAATTGATTGAAAATTATCAAATAGAATTATACGCCCAAGAATATTTAGGAGAACTAACCAAACAAAATCTAGACACACTCATCTCAGAAAAGGCAATTCTATCTTTCTATGAAAAACGCAAAGAGGACTTTAAATTAAATGAAGATTTAGTTCAGTTTAGGTATGTGCAATTGGATCCTCTTAACACTGATTTGCAAAAAATAACAAAGAGGTTCAATAAAGGCGATTTAAATTCGTTGAAAGAACTAGACAGTCTTAAGCTATCCTATCGCAATTACTTTTTAAACGATAGCATTTGGGTAAAAAAGAGTGCCCTTTTTGACGCTATGAACGTTATCAACGTGGCAAATGAAAAGTTATATATAAAAGAAAATAAAACGTGGAAGCTAGAAGATAGTCTTGGCGTATATTTGGTGCGATTTAATAAAGTGCTTAAACGCGGGGATCGCGCGCCTTTATCCTATGTAAAGCCTACTGTAAAACAGATTTTACTCAACAAGAGCAAACTTGCTTATATTAAAAAATTAGAAAAAGATTTATTAAATGACGCTATTAACAGTGATAAACTTCAAATCAATAACTAAATATCTAGCCATTATTATGGTTTTCGCTTTCGCGAAAGCGGTAACAGCACAAACTACAACCGAGCAAGATGTGGTAGCTATAGATAACAAGAACGTGCAAGAAACACTTGCTGCAATGGACAGTGTAAAGCCCAGTACAAAAAATAGATTTCTTATTGAAGGGGTTGCAGGGGTCATAGGCGACTACGTTATTTTAGGTTCTGATATCGTAAGTGCCAAAGCACAAGCAAAAAGAGAAGCAGGAATATCTGATATTTCCAGTTGTGAATTAATGGAAAGTTTACTTTCAGAAAAAATGTACGCACACCACGCTATTCAAGACAGCATAACTATTGGTGATAGAGAAATAGAAGGTAGAACGGAAGGTCAAATTCAATATTTTAAGAATGCCCTTCAAACCAATGATGATCAAAAGATCGCAGACTTCTATAAAAAGGACAACATTACTCAGGTGAGAGAAGCTTTGAATCGAGTAAATCGTGATGGGCTATTAGCACAGCGCATGCAAGAACGTATTACCGAGCAGGTTGAAATCACTCCAGAGGAGGTTCGCGAGTTTTATAAGTCCATTCCAGTGGAAGATTTACCTCTTTTTAATACAGAGGTAGAAATGGCTCAAATAGTAGTAATACCAGAGCCGGAGCAGGAAGAAATAAATCTAGTGATTAATAAACTTGCAGGATATAGAGCAGACGTGATGGATAATGGTGCTGATTTTGCAGCAAAAGCAACGCTCTATTCTGACGATACAGGAACCGAGCGTCAAGGCGGAGTTTTATCTCTTAAGAGGAATGACCCATTTGTAAAAGAATTTAAAGATCAAGCTTTTTCACTTCAAGAAGGTGAAATCAGCGAGCCTTTTGAAACCATGTTTGGTTGGCATATTCTTTATGTAGAGAAAATACGGGGGCAAATCAGAGATGTGAGACACATTTTATTAAAACCCTACATTTCTGTGGCACAAGTTGAAAAATCAAAGACAGAGTTAAACGCTATGCGAGATCGCATCATTCTGGATGAGATTAGTTTTGGAGATGCTGCAAAAGAAATTAGCGACGAAGAAAAGACAGCTCAAAATGGTGGTAAGATCATCAATCCTAACACAGGAACTGGTAGAATAGAAGTGACTAGATTAGAATCTGACATGGCGTCTACCTTGCAATTTCTTGAAAAGGGAGACCTTAGTGGTATCATAGAAGAAACAGATCCTCGAATGGGGTCGATGAGTTTTAAAGTAGTTTATATTATTGATAAAATACCAGATCATAAAGCAGATTATGCAAATGATTATTTAAAAATCAAAGATTTGGCATTGAAGGATAAGCAAGTTAAGGCTATCAATAAATGGCGCAATGAAAAAATTACCGATACTTACATCAAGATAGGAGCAGAATACAAAGATTGCGATATTCTCAATGCCTGGAATTAATTCTCATAAACCCATCCCATCATGTCAGATGTAGCTGCGATAGATCACTTGGTCAAAAAACACCAAGAGCTTAAAAAAGAAATTGCCAAAGTAATAATTGGACAGGACAATGTAATCAATGAAATATTGATTTCTGTTTTCTCTGGTGGTCACGCGCTTTTAGTAGGCGTTCCTGGGCTGGCAAAAACTTTAATGGTAAACACTATATCGCAAGCATTAGGATTAAATTTTAAACGTATTCAATTTACTCCTGATTTGATGCCTAGTGATATTCTAGGTAGTGAAATTTTAGACGAGAACAGAACTTTCAAATTCTTAAAAGGACCCGTTTTTTCCAATATCATTCTTGCAGACGAGATCAACCGTACACCACCTAAAACTCAGGCAGCGCTTTTAGAAGCTATGCAAGAGAAATCGGTAACCGTAGCTGGTCACCATTATAAATTAGATGCGCCGTACTTTGTACTAGCAACTCAAAACCCAATTGAGCAAGAAGGCACCTATCCTTTGCCAGAGGCACAGTTGGATAGATTTATGTTTTCCATCAATTTACAATACCCGTCTTTTCAAGAAGAGGTAGATGTGGTAAAAGCAACAACTGGAGATCATAAGCCAGTGGTAAATGCTTTATTTACAGCACAAGAAATAGTGGGCTTCCAGCAATTGGTAAGACGTATTCCAGTAGCAGATAATGTCATTGAATACGCCGTTACTTTAGTCGGTAAGACACGCCCTAAAAGCGATGGAGCACCTGAGATTGTAAAAGAATATTTGGATTGGGGTGCAGGACCTCGAGCTTCCCAGAATCTTATTTTAGCAGCAAAAACGCACGCAGCCGTTAACGGTAAATACAGTCCAGATATTGAGGACGTAAAAGCTGTTGCTACGGGGATTCTAAGGCACAGAATTATCAAAAATTACAAAGCAGAGGCCGAAGGGCATACGGAAGAAAGTATCATCGATCAATTGTTGTAGGAAAGAGTCCTTTTTTTATACATCCCTATCAATAATGTCTTCCAAAAGAATCTGGAACGGTCTCTTTACTTTGAATCAATCATTTTTGATCCAGACTATATGGAAGGATAAAAGGTTCTTAGGTTAGCGCTTGTTAAACGGAATTGTCATGCTGGAAAATTGGCTTGCGATATTTCCAAAAAAGGGGAAGAAGACATAATGCAAATTTGTTACCCGTTTAGTAAATGTTCTCGGTAATAATAGAACCACCATTCCATCATGGATTCCAAACAAATCTGGAATGAATCAGGATTTTTTTAATTAAGGAGAAGGCATAAAGAGATTCCACATAAATTTGGAGCAAACTTTTTTCTTATCCAAAAGCATGTTAAACCCAAATTTTATAGGACTTGTTTTCTGGAAGGACAAAGGCTTGTAGGTTAGCGCTTGTTGAATAGATTTGTCATGCTGGATAATTTGCGGTTTGGATTTTTAATATGGTAAAAGATGTGTAACGCAAATTTGTCCAGCATCCAGATCGTGTTCTCCGTTTGAATTGAAGTCTCGATCCATCATGGATCCAGGATAAATCTGGAACTGTCTCCTCATCCTGAATACAACATCTCGATCCATATTTTTTGTAATGACAAGATTTCAAAAAGCTTGTTTAGATAAAATACACCGTAAATACCACCATAGAAATTAACAATCACGCTTTCGCGAAAGCGGAAACACTACTATCGTTATCGTTATTTATAGAACTGATAATTTAAAGATATCAAAATTATCAATTTGATAATTTAAGAACCTTTGATGGCTTGTTATTTTGAGAATGTCTAAAAAACAGCGGTAACGCAGTGAGACTTTCATTTCACGAAGCATTTTTGTAACTTCGCAATCCTTAAAAAACTGATAAATTAAATTTTGATATATGGCTTTTGATATAGATATGATTAAAAAGGTATATGCTGAGATGCCAGCTCGCGTGGATAAAGCACGTAAGCTTACTGGTAAATCGCTGACACTTTCTGAGAAAATTTTGTATTCTCACCTTTGGGATGGCATCCCTGGTAAACCGTTTACTAGAGGTAAAGATTATGTTGATTTTGCTCCAGATCGTATCGCATGTCAAGATGCTACGGCTCAAATGGCTTTGCTACAATTTATGCAAGCTGGAAAAGATAAAGTAGCTGTACCTACAACTGTGCATTGTGACCACTTGATTCAAGCTAAAAACGGAGCGTCTATGGACCTTCAAAGCGCATTGAATACTTCTAATGAGGTGTTTAACTTTTTAGAATCAGTATCTGATAAATATGGAATTGGTTTTTGGAAACCTGGAGCGGGTATTATACACCAAGTAGTTCTTGAAAACTATGCATTCCCAGGAGGAATGATGATAGGAACAGATTCTCACACCGTAAACGCCGGTGGACTAGGAATGGTTGCCATAGGTGTAGGTGGAGCAGATGCTGTTGATGTAATGGCAGGAATGGCTTGGGAATTAAAATTCCCTAAATTGATAGGTGTGAAATTAACTGGTAAATTATCTGGATGGACGGCACCTAAAGATGTGATACTTAAAGTGGCTGAAATTCTTACCGTTAAAGGAGGAACTGGAGCTATTGTTGAATACTTTGGCGATGGAGCATTGAACCTTTCCTGTACAGGAAAAGGAACTATTTGTAACATGGGAGCTGAAATAGGAGCAACGACTTCTACTTTTGGTTATGACGATTCTATGGATCGCTACCTGCGTGCTACAGAAAGAGCCGACATTGCAGATGCTGCAAATGAAGTAAGAGAACACCTTACAGGAGATGCTGAGGTGTACGCCCATCCAGAGCAGTATTTTGATCAAGTAATTGAGATCAATCTAGATACTCTAATGCCACAAATTAACGGACCTTTTACTCCAGACCTTGCGACAGAATTAGGTGCCATGAATGAAAAGGCGACTAAAAATGGTTGGCCACTTAAAGTGGAATGGGGACTTATAGGTTCTTGTACCAACTCTTCTTATGAAGATTTATCACGTGCGAGTTCTATCGCTCAGCAAGCCATTGATAAAAAGTTGAAAACTAAAGCAGAATTTGGTATCAACCCAGGTTCTGAAAAAGTGCGTTACACCACAGAGCGTGACGGTATCTTAGGCATATTTGAAAAATTAGATGCTAAAATCTTCACCAATGCTTGTGGACCGTGTATAGGTCAGTGGGCGCGTTATAGCGATCCTAAAAATGCTCCTAAAAACTCCATCATTCACTCGTTTAATAGAAACTTTGCAAAACGTGCCGATGGTAACCCTAACACTCACGCTTTTGTAGCCTCTCCAGAAATGGTAGCTGCAATAGCAATTGCAGGAAGATTGGACTTTAATCCTATCACTGATAAATTGATCAATGAAGACGGTGAAGAAGTAATGCTAGATGAGCCTACAGGATGGGAATTGCCTCCTAAAGGTTTTGAAGTAAAAGATGACGGTTACCTTGCGCCACAAGAAGATGGAAGTGGAGTGGTGATTAAGGTTGATGAAGATTCAGAACGCATTCAATTATTAGAACCATTTACACCTATAGGTACTGATGTTACTCAAGCAAAATTGTTGATCAAAGCTTTTGGTAAATGTACGACAGACCATATTTCTATGGCAGGACCTTGGTTGCGTTATAGGGGTCATTTGGATAATATTTCTAACAACTGTTTGATTGGTGCGGTTAATGCTTATAACAAGCAAACCAACTTTGTGAAAAGTCAGTTGGATGGTGAATACGGTGCCGTTCCAGCAACAGCAAGAGCTTATAAAGAAGCTGGAATTCCTACGGTTGTAGTAGGAGATCATAACTATGGTGAAGGCTCTTCCCGTGAGCATGCTGCTATGGAGCCACGTTTCTTAGGTGTTGTTGCAGTACTAGTTAAATCATTTGCACGTATCCATGAAACTAATTTGAAGAAACAAGGAATGTTAGGTCTTACTTTTGCAAACGAGGCAGATTATGACTTGATACAAGAAGATGATACCTTTAACTTTGTAGATTTAGCTTCTTTCTCTCCTGATATGCCACTTACTATCGAGGTTACCCATGCAGACGGTTCTATGGACACGATTAAGGCAAACCATACCTATAATGCTGCTCAAATTGGGTGGTTCCACAAAGGAAGTGCCTTGAATAAAATTAAAGAAGAAAACGCCGCTTAATAAAGCGTTTTCAATGAGTTCCCTATACTTAAAAAGCCTCTTGATTTTCAAGAGGCTTTTTTTATGGGAGGAAGTTTTGCTTTCGCAAAAACGAGGAATATACAAGCGTTTTTTTAAGATTTCAGTTTATGATCACTTCCTCTATGTTTTTTGTAAAACGATATTCCAAATAGAGCTAATTGAACGAGAGCTATTAAAAACAGCAGTTCATAAGTTGATTTTTCTCCTCCACTAAGAAGAAAGTAAATAGCTAGAAACAAAAAGGTATTTGAAAGGACTAAATATTTAAAAGGAGATCGTAAAAAAGTAAAGATATTGTCCATGTTATAGTTTTTGCACATTTCAAATATAGGATTTTGAGCAACTATTTCTTAAAATATGTAGTGATAATTTGGAGCTGAAATTATTATACTTTCAAAAGTCTTTAGGTATCAATAATTCGGTTAGCCTTATTTGTGGTTTTTAATAAACTCTGTAGGATTTAAATAACCATCCGTATCACTAGAATAACCGCCGCCTATAGGTAGTTCTATATCATCTCTTATCTCTAGATGAAGATGAGCGAGGTAAGCACCGTTTGCAGTTCCTATAGTTGCTATTTGATCGCCTTTTTTTACGAGCTCATTTTTAGAAACCAGCAGGGTATCACAATGCGCATATAGAGATTCTACATAAGTGCCATCGGGCAGTTCATGCATCACTCTTATTACATTGCCCCAACCGCCGCCTATATCTTTAGCAAAAGTAACCTTACCGTCTCCTATGGAATAAATAGGATCTCCTAGATCAGAATTGCCACCTGTCACCGCATTCCAATCATCACCTAAATGATTGTTTTTCTCAAATCCCTGAGCATTGTAATAGCCTTTTGCATCTGGTTTTCCAATCGGGAAATCAAAGTGAAAGGCGATAGGACTTTTAATTAGTTGCCTTTCTGAAGGAGCTATGTCACTGCGGCTATTTTTACATGAAAAAAGTAAGAGACTTATTAGTAAAAAGGTATATTTCATAAAGAAATGGAAAGGTTCTGTTTTACAACACTAATTTAACCATTTTAATTGTAGTGCGATCTATCTTTGTTTTATGTCTCAACAAATTACAACACTAACATTTTTTAAATATCCTAGTTTTAAAGAAAAGCTATGGGCTTTTGGAATGATGCAATTTGCAAATGGCCCTATGAAGAAAATCAAGGGTTTGCAATTTTATAAATTGCTGGGTTCTGGCAAAAAGAATTTTGATCCACTACCGGACTGGAGTGTTTATGGTTTGTTGCAAGTTTGGGATAATGAAGCAAGTGCAAAGGGCTTTTTTGCAGAGGCTCAGCTCTACAAACGTTATGAACATCGCAGTGAACAACAGCTTACTTTTTACATGAAAAGTATCAAAGCTCATGGGCAGTGGTCCAAGCAAAATCCCTTTGAGACTAGTGATTCCTTAGATGAGAATAATGAGATGATTGCTGTAATTACTAGGGCAACGATTAAGTTACATATGCTTAAGAAATTCTGGGATTATGTTCCTATTTCTCAAAAGGACCTCGTGGACAATCCCAGTTTATTGTTTACAGCCGGAGTAGGAGAGCGACCGGTAACTCAGATGGCTACTTTTAGCCTTTGGAATGATGCAAGAGCATTGAAAAAATATGCTTACCGAAGTCAGAATCATCGACATGCGGTACAACAAACACAGGCTTTACAGTGGTATAAAGAAGAGATGTTTACCAGATTTCAACCTTTTAAAATTACAGGTGAATGGAGTGGGTTTGAAATCCCACCATCTTTAATAAGTAACGAATAATAGCTTTGGAAGAAAAAAAATTCAATGATTTTGGGCTAGGTGAGAAGTCAGAATCGAATGGGTACAGAGCCGTAAATAAGGACGGTTCCTTCAATATACTTAAAACCAACATTCCCTTTTTTGAAAAACTTAATTTCTTTCATAATCTGGTAACCATGTCATGGCTTAATTTCTTTGGATATATATTGCTGGGCTATTTTGTAATTAACTTTTCATTTGCTGCTATTTACATGAGTATAGGAGTTGATCACCTGACAGGAACCTCTGGTACAACAGGTATAGATCAATTTTCAGAAGCTTTTTTCTTTAGTGCCCAGACCATTACCACTTTAGGTTACGGTCGCGTTGCACCATTGGGACTTGCTACAAACATTGTGGCAGCCATAGAGTCTATGTTAGGCTTATTGTCCTTTGCACTCGCTACTGGTTTGCTTTACGGTAGGTTTTCAAAATCACCCACCAAAATAAAATACAGTGATATAGGAGTTATTGCTCCCTATCAAAATATTAATGGTTTTATGATACGGGTGGTGAATCCACAGAATAACGAATTGCTAGAGGTAAATGCAGATTTAAGCGTCTCCTTTAGAAAGGAAGGATCTCAGCATAGAGAGTTCCACAATTTAAAACTGGAAAGGAATATGGTCTTTTTCTTTCCATCAGTCTGGACGATTGTGCATCCTATCGATGAGAAGAGTCCGCTTTATAAAATGACAGAAAAGGAATTTGAAAAAAGAAAGGTGGAGTTTATAGTGATGCTCAAAGCATTTGATGCATCTTCTTCTCAAACCTTGTATTCCAGATCTTCTTATAAGGCAGATGAAATAATTTGGGGTGCAAAATTCACTTACCTAGGACAACATAAGAATGGGAAATTACATATAGACGTCAGTGGCTTGAATTCCTATGACCAAAGTGGTTTACAGTAAAAAGTTCTAGAACAGTCTTTTAAAAAACGCACTCAAAAATGGTTTTGACGTCATAGGCAGCATGATGCTCAATTCTTGTCCAAAACTTGTTTCTTCATCCAGAAAACTAAATATTGTTTGTATTTTATTCTTCTTATACAGGGTGTGAAACACTCGAGCGCCACGGTCATTATCACCATGCAATACATCTAACATGATCTCATCATAAAAGCGAAATTTCTTAGATATCATTCCGTGATTTAAATCTCGATCTGTTAAGATATTATCGACTAATTGTGTCGTTTTTTTCTCACTCATTTTAAAACTATAACCAGTAGAAGGTTTTACCCAGCCTCCTGCGGTTCCTATTTTAAAAATATTTTTACGGTGGTGTTGTTCAAACTTATAGGTGCTCATAGGGATGATACCTTGCTCGGTTTTCTCTATACTGTAATTCTCGATTTTTAAAAAATCGCTGATGTATTCTTTTAGAAACCTGTCATAGGTTTCATCGCTCACCACATCTTTAGAGAAGTAGGTAAACTCTACCAAGGCTTCTGTTTTTGAATAGGGTAAAACATAAGTAAAACTCGTGGTTCCAGGATCTCTTAAACGGTAATCCATCATCACAAATTCTTCTGGATCAAAAATGGGTTGTTCTGTTTTTATCACCCAGCCTTTAAAATGTTGTTGCAAGGTGATCGCCTGTGTGTCTGTAAAAAATGCTTTGTCGATACGACTGTCCAATACTAGGTTTGCCGTAATTGTCGTGTGATCGCATTCTATTTTTTGCACCTCATATCCCGACACCTTATGTACTTTCTCTTTTACCAGATGAAAGTTAGGGTGTTGTTGTAATTCTGCTTTCGCGAAAGCGATAAAATCACGGCTCTCGATAGTCTTATAAACATATCCATCAAGATCCAGATGTATAAAATCATCAGGCATAATAAAGCTGCCTTTATCCCAGCTGTGAGAGATTAAATGATCCCAGCGACCTTCTCCTTGCTCCCAATAAGACCAGGTTTTTTCCAGAGAATTTGAATTAAAATCATCAATGACGACAATTCTAAGATCGGTTTTACGACGCAATAATTCCTGCACCACATGACTGCCAGCGCAGCCCATACCTATAATCGCTATATCGAAATGATGATCCATAGACTAATTGCAAAAAATAGTTGAACGCCATATAGATGATAAGAAATAAGCTTATTACCTCGGAGTTTAAATTGAAATGAAACGGCATGCAGTGCAGCCGCAATAATGAACCAGCAAAGATAGTTGAACCAGCCTGCGCCGCCTTCAAAATGCCAGAAACCTGCAAAATCACAAATTTGCTCTAGAAAATAATCAAAACCTACCATCAAGGTAGCTCCTGAAGCAATAATAGCGATGGGAGACTTGAAAATGCTCTTAGCAATTACATGAGTAGTAAAAGTTAATAGCGCCCAGTTGACTCCTATAAGCACTGGAATGCCGTCTAATTTAGGGCCAAAGTTTTTACCGTAATAATAATCACCAAAAAGGCTTCCTGTATGCACACCTAACCACTCTACGCCGATTCCTATCATCATAAATGCGATAAATAAAAGTACTTTATTACGAGAATCAATTTTAAAAAAGAAGATCAAAAAGAACAGCAAGTACATGATCGTAAATGGCGACTTGGGAAGAAAGAAATCTTCATAGCCTATTGCAATTCCTATTAATGCCGCTAGGTGCAAAACCCATAAAAAAACAAGGGCTATTCTCATAGAGATGTTTTTGAAATAAGGTCAGAAGTGATTTGAGCGCTTAATAAACACAAAGGAATTCCTCCTCCAGGATGCACGGAACCACCTACATGATATAAGTTTTTAATTTTATTATTGAAATTAGGATGTCTTAAAAATGCGGCAAATTTATTGTTGCTCGCTGCCCCGTAAAGAGCGCCTCTATAAGAACTGGTATTGGATTCAATTCCCTGCGGTGTAAGAATATATTCTGTTTTGATATGATCTGTTATGTCTACCTGCAGGCACTTTTTAATTTTCTGTACGATGCGCTCTTTGGACTGGGTAACCAGCTTTCCCCAGTCTTGTCCATAGTCACCAGGTGCGTTGATCATCACAAACCAGTTTTCATGACCTTTAGGCGCATCTTCTGGAGATTCTTTGCTTGTTATATTGATGTAAACCGTAGGGTCTTCAGAAAGTGTCTTGTGTTCAAAAATATGCTCGAATTCCTTTTTATATTCTTCAGAGAATAAAATGTTGTGTAATTCTAAATCTGGAAAAGTGCTGTCAATTCCCCAATAAAAAATTAGTGCACTGCTGGAGCGTTCCTGTTCCAATGTTTTTTCCGGAGCTTTAACGTCACGGATTAATTTTTTATAAGTCGGATAAATATCCATATTTGATACAACCAGATCTGCTTTGTAAGAACCATTTTCAGTAGTGACAGCGGTAACTTTTTTCTTGTTGTGATTGATTTGGGTCACGCTTTCGCGAAAGCGAAATTCAATTCCAACTTCCTGTCCCAGTTCAAATAAAGATTGTGATATACGGTGCATACCACCATGAGGGTAATAGGTGCCCAAACCAAGCTCAAGATGCGGTATCATACTCATTATTCCAGGTGTCTGATAGGGCGATGAACCGTTATAGGTGGCGTATCTATTGAAGAGTTGGGTTAGCTTTGGATTCTTAAAAACTTGATTCTCTTGATCTAAGGTATTTGATATTCCTAAAAAAGGGGCGTTAATTAAAGCTTTTACGGTGTCAATGGATAGGTAGGTAGAGGCTTTATGGAGTGATTTTTCTAGAAAAAGACTTTTGGTAAGTTGGTATTTTTTCTTGCTCTTACGGAGGTAAGTAGCAATGGTGCTTTGATCCTCAGAAAAAGTAGTTGCAGCTGTTTTTACAAATTCAGAGGTGTCCGTACTTGCTTTAAAAACAGTGCCATCTTCCCAAAAATAGTGACAAGCGATTTCTTTAGCTTTATAAGAAAAGGCTACTTGAGAGTTAGGAAATAAATCTAAAAGGTCGTCCATAAGACGGGGAAGTGTAAATAAAGAAGGTCCCAAGTCAAATCTGTAGCCTTCTTGATCAATGGCATGCAGTTTACCACCGGCATAGTGATTCTTTTCAAATACCTGAACTTTAAAACCTTGTTTATGAAGTCTTAGAGCAGTGGCTAGTCCACCTATTCCAGCGCCTATAACGATGGCTGTTTTCATAATTTATTTAAAATACTTGAAAGGAACCACCAGCATACCGAAGTTTTCGCTATCTGCTTTTCCTATGTGTTTATGGTGCATTTTGTGAGCACGTCGTACTCCTTTTGCATATTTATTATCTGCTTTGCGCAACCACTTAAAGCGTTGGTGTATAAAGATATCGTGCACCACAAAGTAGGCGATACCATAGGCTAAAATACCCGCGCTCATTGGTAATGCCCACCATAAATCAAATTCACTATGAGCTATCTTAAGTCCTGCACTAATTGCGGCGTAAAAGACAAAAAACAAATCATTTTTTTCAAACCAACTGTTGTGTTTTTTATGATGATGGTCTTCATGGAGATCCCACAGAAAGCCATGCATGACGTATTTGTGCATCCACCAGGCATTAAATTCCATTACCGAAAATGTCACTACAAATATTACTATCCACAACACTATGTCCATATTTTTAGATCAAATTGAGTCTGTAAGTTACGTATCCTTTTGAAAGAAGGAAAATTTTCTCATAATTAGGAACCCGTATTCTTGTGTTTCTTATTTCTTTAGAAGGGGTGCGTTCTAATCGAGTAAGCAATCTTCGGTAATACGTGTAAGCGGTATAAACTCCTAATTTAGCTTCTATAGGTAGTCGTTGAATACCTCGCAAACCTGCATCAAAATCTTCTTTTATTTCTTCAATTAATCGAGCTTTATCTTCTTCACTTAGATCGTGAAGATCTGTGTTGGGAAAGTAGCTTCTTTCCAGCGTATCGAGGTCTGCTTTAAGATCGCGTAAGAAATTCACTTTTTGAAAAGCACTTCCCAAGCGCATAGCGTCATCTTTAAGATCGTTATACTGTTCCATATTTCCTTTTACAAACACCTTTAAGGACATCAAACCTACAACATCTGCACTGCCATAAATATAATTTCTATACTCTTCATCTGTCAAATAAATAGACTTATCAAGATCTAAGCGCATGCTATGCATAAACGCTCCATACATATCTGGAGTGATATCATATTTGTTTACGGTTTCTTGAAAAGAGTTCAAGATAGGGTTGAGGCTTATCTTTTCATCTATGGCACTTATAAGATCTTTTTCAAATCTATCGAGTAAGCTTCGTTTATCGTAATCATGAAAGGTATCCACGATCTCATCTGCAAACCTTACAAAGCCATAAATATTATGAATATCCTGTCTTATTGTCGGTCCCAGCATTCGGCTCGCAAGAGAAAAAGAGGTGCTGTAATTCTGAGTGACAGTCTTACTACATTCTCTAGAAACTTTATCAAATAAGCTTTTCATTATTGATCGTGTTTATTAATAAGTTCGGCAGCTAGTTTTCCAGAGATGAGCGATGGGGGTACTCCTGGTCCAGGAACTGTTAACTGGCCTGTAAAATAAAGATTTTTAACTTTGCGACTTCTTAAATTTGGTCTAAGAAATGCGGTTTGCAATAAAGTATTTGCCATACCATAAGCATTTCCTTTATAGCTATTGTATTCTGAAATGAAATCATTTACACAAAACGACTCCTTAAAGATAATATGTTCTGAGACATTTTGCTCTGTTCTCAATTCAAATCTTTTAATAATTTTATTAAAGTATTTTTCTCGTAGTTCTAATGTATCTTCTAAATCAGGTGCTAAAGGAATCAAGAAAAATCCATTTTCACAACCTTCTGGTGCTGTCGATGCATCTGTTAATGAGGTGAAATTTGCATAGAACAAGGGCTCTTCAGGCCACTTCGGATCTTCATAAATTTCATTGGCATGTTTTGTAAAATCAGTATCAAAAAACAGATTGTGATGCTCTATATTTTTTAATTTTTTATCAAAGCCTACATAGAATATCAAGGAGCTAGGAGCAAAGGTTTTCTTTTCCCAGTAGCTTTCAGAATACTGTCTGTAATTTTGAGGCAGTAAAGTTTCAGAATGATGGTAGTCTGCACCAGATAATACGATAGGATAAAGATGTTTCTGACCACCTGTCATAATTCCTTCCACACGACCTTTATCATCTACTAAAATCTTATCAATAGGACTATTTGTTTTGATAACTACTCCTAACTCTTCAGCAAGTTTCTTCATCGCGATGATCACCTCATACATTCCGCCTTTAGGATGCCATGTTCCTAAACCAAAATCTGCATAATTCATGAAATTATAAAAACTTGGAGTGTTTTGAGGAGTAGCGCCCAAAAAAAGTACTGGAAACTCAAGAATACTGATCAATTTAGGATTAGTGAATTTTTTCCTAACGTCCTTAGAGACATTACCTATAAAAGCACCCACTTTTTTTGCTGTCTGAGGTGTAATCAATTCTAATGGAGATTCACCAGGTCTATACACGAGGTTTTTAATGGCTATCTCGTAGTTTTCCTCAGCTTTGGACATGAATTGCTGTAAAGGTTTTGAACTTCCTTTTTCTACTTTTTCAAAAGTAGCTTTGATATCTTCGAGATTATCTGCTATTTCAATTTTTTCATCCTCAAAAACTACCGAGTATGCCGGACTGAGTTTATCCAACTGATAATAATCAGATGGTTTCTTATTAAAGTCTGCAAAAAATCTTTCAAAGATATCAGGCATCCAATACCAAGATGGACCTATATCAAAGGTGAAACCACCTTTCACAAGTCTTCTTGCTCTTCCACCTACGGTGTCATTTTTCTCATAAATACTCACTTCATGCCCCGACTGCGCTAAATAGCAGGCAGCAGCTAATGAAGAAAATCCAGATCCTATTACGGCTACTTTACTCATGCTTCAACTAATTCAGGTATTTTTCTTATTACTTCTGAGATCTCTCTAAAAACAGTTTGATTTTTAGAAAGGTCTTTAGGTTTAATTTTTTGTGCAAGATGCCCTAAAATCCATAATTCTGTATCATCATTCTTAGCAACCTTTCGGTTAAACTTTTTCAAAAAGGAAGGGAGTTCCTTTTCTGTTGGTTTTACGGTGATATAGGTGATATAGGTCGGGGAGATGCCTTGTTTTTTAAAGAAAGGAAGAGCTTCTAAAACCATACTTGCGCCTAAGTAAACTGTTTTACAACCCTTCTTTAGTAATTCGTAATTTAAAAATAATAGTCCAAGGTCATGCATCTCATTTTCAGGGAGAAATAAAACGTAAACCTTATCATTATTTGTAGTCTCTTGATACTGAACCTTTTCCAGATTTATTAAAACTTTTTGTTTGATCAAATGACTGATAAAATGTTCGTGTGCTATATTTATAGTTTTTGACTGCCATAAGTATCCTAACTCTTCTAAAAACGGAATAAATAGATCGTAAAAAACACCCGAAAAGCCAACTTCTTTTAAAACAGAATCATAAACTCTTTGAAACATAAATTGATCAAAATTGACCATGGCAAGTTTCAATTCTTGAACAGCGTGATCATTTTTATTATTTCTTATGGCTAGTTTGCGTACTTGTGTTTCTATCTCCGTTGTAGTTAAACTGGCAATAGTAGATATTTTTATCCCAGCATTTTTTAAGTAACTGACATTCAAAATTTTACGTAAAGAAGAAAGGTTGTAAGATCTGATGTTAGTATCTGTTCTATCCGGCTCCAAAAGGTCGTACCTTTTTTCCCAAATCCTGATAGTGTGAGATTTGATACCACTAAGGTTTTCAAGATCTCTGATACTAAACTTACTTTTGATCAAAATAGATTTGTTTACTTATTATGCGGTAAAGTTAGACAAATTATTCAGAAAGGTTTGAGTTTGATATTTTATTAACTAAAGTGGTTTTTTGACTTGGAATAAAAAAAATCAGACCATAAAGTCTGATTTAAAAGTACCTGGAATGGGACTTGAACCCACACGTACAAAGTACACACGGCCCTCAACCGTGCCTGTCTACCAATTTCAGCACCCAGGTAAATAAAAAAGTCCTTAAGAATAAGGACTTTTTGTTAAATAAAAGTGATCTGGCTGGGGCTCGAACCCAGGACCCTCTCCTTAAAAGGGAGATGCTCTGCCAACTGAGCTACCAGATCTTTTGCGTTAGCGGCTGCAAATATAGTGCTTAAGATTTACTGCAACCTAATTTTTTTTAGATTAATTTTATAAAATAATATTTAGCATAAAAAAGAGAATACAAATGTCGTTTAAAATTGTCTTATTAGGATATATGGGTTCTGGGAAAACCACTGTGGGAAAGGAACTTGCAAAAATTATATCTACTCCATTTGTAGATTTAGATACAGAAATTGAGAAATCGGAAAATAAAAGTGTGTCTGAAATTTTTGACGAGCATGGCGCTATTTATTTTAGAAAAAAAGAAAAATTAGTTCTTGAAGAAGTTTTGAGGTCAGAAAAAAACATGATCCTATCTTTAGGAGGTGGAACTCCTTGTTATTTTGAATCTATGAATTATCTCAATAATCTAGATGAAGTTCATACTGTTTATTTAGATGTTTCTATTCCTGCGTTAGTGAACCGGTTATTATCTGAAAAATCGAAGCGTCCTGTTTTAAATGGCATCGCTTCAGAGCAAGAATTATTAGAATTTATTGGGAAGCATCTGTTTGAAAGACGCCCTTATTACCGTCAAGCAAAACAGATTTTAAAGGTTGGTGATGAAACTGCAGAGGAGTTGGCTAGAAATATAGTAGCACTCTTATTTTAAAACCACACTATAGGGTTTCTGTTCTAATTGCACCTCTATGTGCTCTTCCATAGTGGTTGACAGAGAAGTCCCTTTAAAATCTGCCTTAACTGGATATTTTTTATGATTTCTGTTGACTAATACAGCGGTTTTTAATCGGTCTAAAGGAACGTCTAAAAAGTGCTTTACGGCATAAATCAATGTGGTGCCACTATTCAATACGTCATCACAAAGGATCACACCACAGTTTGTGTATTCCTCTGGTTTGAGATTTGTTTTTACAGGCTCTAATGGGTTTGTTTTATTAACGATGACTTTACACAGCACGATTTCAGTAGCAATGATGTGAGACAGGGCTTTTTTTAATTCTTTGGCAAAGGTATACCCTCCATTTGCTATACCAGCGAGTATGATACGGTCGTCTTTTAAATAAACTTCAGCAATTTGATATGCGATTCTTCGTATTTTATGCTGTACTTGATTGTGATCGAGAATTTGATTTTCAGTCATTTTTTTTCATCTTTATAATAAGTTCTTTTCCCTGTCTAGCTTCTTCAGAAATTAGACACCTATCTAAATTTATGATCTCAAACTTTTTTTGAAAAAGGTTAAGATATTCTTTTTTAGTTGCCGGATAGGGAGGTTCTTTTGTTTTGGAGTCAAAGTCAAATAGCACCCCTTCTATACATCCATTTTTTTTTAGTAATTCATGGCACTTGTTGATGTAGCTTTCGCGAAAGCGAGATTCTAAAGCGCAAAAAAACGTCTGTTCTAAAATAAGATCATAATTACCCTTATGTTTTAAAAAATCACCTTGAATAATAGCTATATCTTCTGTATTCTTTAATCTTTCTTTTAATTGCAATAAGGGCTTCCATGCGATGTCTAAAACGGTGACATTACTAAAGCCATTTTTAATCAAGTACTCTGCTTCATAAGCATTACCTGCGCCAGGGATTAAAATACGCAATTCTTTGTCTTCAATTTTATCCACGATACTTTTAAGAGGTTTAGAAGCCTGTCCTAAATCCCAACCTGTAGTATGTTCTACATATCTTTCTTGCCAGTAATTCTGATCGTGTTTCATTCTTCTTCATCCTGATTAAGCAGTCCAGTTAAATCACGACGATCTTTTTTTGTAGGTCTTCCTTCTCCTCTTTCTCTGTAATAGTCTTGATTAAGCGCAATGAGTTTTTTTGCGTCAAAATTTTCCTTAGGAGTTCGATCCATCCGGTATAGATCAACAATTTTGTTACCTACACGACCGTCTGGTAAATCAAGAACCTCCACTTTATAATCGATCTGATCCTTGCGCAATTCAATGATGTCACCAGGAAATACATCCCTGGAAGGTTTAACGATAGAATTATCTATACGTACACGACCTTTTTTTGCGGCATCAGTCGCTTTACTTCTAGTTTTGTAGTAGCGCACACTCCATAAAAATTTATCTACTCGCATAAGATCCTTTGTTATTAAACGTTATCACAACACCGCAAAAATAGTGGAAAATACTATCTTTGACTGCTTTAAAAAATGATGATGAAAAAAATTAAATATTTATTCTCTTTTCTTATTACAGGAATTGTTTTGATTTCCTGCGGGAACGACGATGACAACCGTATTGCAATAAGAGACCGAGGGGAAGTCTACACAGAAGATCTTGTCAAATTACAAGATTATCTCAATACTCACTTTTATAACTATGAAGAGTTTGCCGCAAATCCTGCCGGTGCTGATTTTAAAATAGCATTTGATACTATTGCAGATGCCAATGCTAATAGAATACCTCTTGCAAGTCAAGTGGCTACTAAAGTACTGAATAGAGACGGGATTGATTATACCTACTACACTTTAAATGTGCGTCAAGGTGGTGGAGCTGCACAGCCTACTTTTGCTGATAGTACTCTTGTTTCTTATGAAGGTAGATTGCTAGATAACACTGTTTTTGATGGTTCAGCTAATTCCGTTTGGTTTGATTTACCTAATGTTGTTGATGGTTTTACAGCTGGAATTACAGAGCTCAATGAAGCTGCTAGTATTACGCCTAATGGTGATGGAACTTTTTCTTATACTGATTCTGGGGTAGGAGCTGTTTTTATGCCTTCAGGATTAGCCTACTTTAATCGAATACAAAGTACCATCCCACAGTACTCCCCTTTGATTTTTACTTATCAATTGAGAAAAGTGAAGATTACAGATCACGATAATGATGGTATCCTTTCAAAGTTTGAAGATTTAGACGGTGATCAAGACCTAAGGTCTCCAGGGAATAGAGATAATACAGATAATGATCGCATCAATGGAGGTTTTAATTATATAGATGCTGACGACGATGGTGACGGCGTACCTACGATATTTGAAAATCCAGATCCTAATGGAGATGGCGATCCTAGTGATGCAGAAGATCTGGATGGCGATGGTATTCCCGGGTATTTAGATGCTAATGAGGTGAATATAGATCTTGATAATGACGGTATTCAAAACCGTTTTGAACAACCAGATCCTAATGGCAACAGCAACCCTGGAGACGCTCGTGATACCGATAATGACGGGATACCAGATTATTTAGACGACGATGACGACGGCGATGGGATTCCCACCTCACAAGAAAATGCTGACCCTAACAATAACGGTAACCCAGTAGATGCCCTTGATTCTGATGGAGATGGTATTCCAGATTATTTAGATCCAGATTCATAGAGGTCAAAAATTTGAATAGAAAAATGGAGTCTTCATACCAATTGGGCTCCATTTTTTTTTGCGGCTTGTCTTTGTGTTTTTAGCAAAAATTATTTGCTGTTTAATGGTTTAACACAAAACAAAATGTGTTTATCACTATAAGTTTGAATAATTAAATCTATTAGTTATGAAAACGATGATCATTACAACAGTATTGATATGCTCTTTAGCCTTTACAAGTGCACAAAACCAAAATCATTATCAGGTATTTCAAGATTCCGTAAATACGGACTCTTATCAGCAAGAGATTTGCTATTTGAAAGTAGGTGTAGGCTACTGGCTGCCCAAAGGAAACTTATCCAAATTTATAGACAATTCCCCTTTATTTGAACTGGCTTTAGTGATCCCAGACACTAAGAGGAATAGAGCCTTTGAGTTGGGTATCCAGCTTGCAGTGCCTGAACAAAAAGATTTTTTCATTTTATCAGACGGTGTTGATCAATTTGATGTGGAAGCTACTTCTGTAGTGAATGCCTATCTCAAACTCAATAAGTATGTTTATAAAAAATCAAAAGGGAGATTAGGTTTGGGAATCTCTGTAGGAATTTCTTCCATTTTTTTAGATCCAGTAGAAAGCAGTGGAGCAGAAGTCTTAGATTATGACAGTGTTAATTCTGTTCTAGTAGCCCCAGGATTGTCTTACGATTATACATTAAATGACAACTCGATGTTTCAAATCTCTCTAGATGTACAGTACACCCCTTTTAAAATGGAACGGGCAGTTACCAGGCGTTTAAACTCCTTTAACATACTGCCTAAAGTATCGTATCGATTTTAAAATAAGCACAAAAAAAGTCCTCATTTTTAAATGAGGACTTTGTAATAAAATAGTGTGGGGCTATTTTCTTTTAATTACTTTTTCAGCTTTTAGTGTGATGTTTTCTGCATTCAGACCGTATTTTTCAAGTAATTGTGCAGGTGTTCCACTTTCACCAAAAGTGTCATTAGTCGCTACAAATTCTTGTGGTGTAGGACTGTTAAGAGATAAAGTTCTGGCAACGCTTTCACCTAATCCACCTAAGAAGTTATGTTCTTCAGCAGTTACCACGCAACCTGTTTTTCTAGCAGATTTGATAATAGCTTCTTCATCAAGAGGTTTGATCGTGTGAATGTTAATTACTTCAGCACTGATTCCTTTTTCATTTAGAGCTTTAGCAGCTTCTAGTGCTTCCCAGACCAAGTGTCCAGTAGCAATAATAGTTACATCAGTTCCTTCTTGAAGCAGTACTGCTTTTCCTATTTTAAACTCGCCATTTTCTGGAGTGAAGTTAGCTACTTTAGGACGTCCAAATCTTAAGTAAACAGGACCATGGTAATCAGCTATAGCAAGTGTTGCTGCTTTGGTCTGATTGTAATCACAGGTATTAATTACTGTCATTCCTGGAAGCATTTTCATCAATCCAATATCTTCAAGAATTTGATGAGTTGCCCCGTCTTCTCCAAGTGTTAATCCTGAGTGAGATGCACAAATTTTTACATTTTTATCAGAATAAGCAATGCTCTGTCTGATCTGATCGTATACACGACCTGTAGAGAAGTTAGCAAATGTTCCCGTAAATGGAATTTTACCGCCTATAGTCATACCGGCAGCTATTCCCATCATGTTTGCCTCTGCTATTCCTACTTGAAAGAAACGTTCTGGGTGGTTATCTGCAAAAGCGTTCATCTTGAGCGATCCAGTAAGATCTGCACAAAGCGCTACTACATCTTTATTGTTTTGTCCTAGTTCTGTAAGACCATCACCGAATCCGGATCTGGTGTCTTTACTTCCTGTATTTTCGTAAATTTTCATATCTAAAATCTGCTGGGCAGATGCTCTTTAAGTTAATAGTCGCCTAAGGTTTTTGGATTTTGTCTCAATGCTTCAGCCAGTTGCTCGTCATTAGGAGCAATACCGTGCCATGCATGAGATCCCATCATAAAGTCTACTCCATTACCCATTTCTGTGTGTAAAAGAATACAAATAGGTTGCCCTTTGCCAGTTGAGGAAAGCGCTTCTTTTAACCCTGCTAGAACAGCGTCTATATCATTACCTTTTGAAACGGTAATTACATTCCAACCGAAGGCCTCAAACTTATTTCTTAAATCCCCTAGAGCAAGAACCTGCTCGGTGCTTCCGTCTATTTGCTGACCGTTTACATCAATAGTAGAGATCAAGTTATCTACTTTGTTTGCGGCTGCATACATCGCTGCTTCCCAGACTTGACCTTCTTGAAGCTCTCCGTCACCGTGTAAAGTGAAGACTGTTTTACCATCTCCATTTAATTTCTTCACAGCAGCGGCTCCTATAGCAACACTCATTCCTTGGCCCAAAGAACCACTCGCGATACGCACACCTGGCAGCCCTTCATGGGTAGTAGGATGTCCTTGTAATCTGGAGTTTAATTTTCTGAACGTGCTCAATTCTTCTACTGGAAAATAACCAGCTCGAGCTAAAACGCTATAGAGAACAGGGGAAATATGACCGTTAGAAAGAAAAAATAAATCTTCATTTTTTCCATCCATGTCAAAGTTAGGATTGTGGTCCATCACCTCGTTATATAAGGTTACTAGAAATTCAGCACAACCTAGCGATCCACCAGGGTGTCCACTACTTACGGCGTGTACTTGTCTAACAATATCGCGACGTACTTGCGTTACTAAATCTTTTAAGTGCTGTGTATCAGCCATTTTAGTGTTTTTAAATGATCCGCCAAAAATAGGCTTAATGAGGCTTAAGAAGAGTTTTTCTTAAAGCCAGTTATTAACGATATGATGTGTTTTGTGAACAAATACAGCTTGTTTTCAAAACAACCAATTAAATAACCTTGTTTTAAAGGCTGATGGGCATCTCGTTTTCGCGAAAGCGGGATAGAAATAAAATCAAAATCAAAATCAAAATCAAAAAAAATCCTTGGTAGAGCGGTAGAACGACTTATTTCGAGAGAACAATGCGGTAACTGTTCCATGATTTTGTAACGATACAGCACTGGAAAATCAAAATTTAAACAAATGAATTAGGCGACTGTCTTTTCAAGAAAACATTTAAAATTTAGGAATCTTACTTTTTTTTGAAAAAGAAGTGCATACTTCACTTGATGCAACACGAAAGCGGTAACAATTATACCTATCACCATCTCATTTTTCAATTTCTTTAATCGACTTGTGGAAGGTTTCAAATTCAATTTCGAGTTCAAATTCAAGTTACTTAAAGTATCTTTGCCGCTCATGAAATTTGATTTACTACAAAGCGATTCACAGAGTCAAGCGAGAGCTGGAGTGATCCATACAGACCACGGAAAAATAGAAACCCCTATTTTTATGCCAGTAGGCACCATAGGTACCGTAAAAGGAGTTCACCAGCGGGAGCTGGAAGAAGAGGTGAATCCAGATATTATATTGGGAAATACCTACCACTTGTACTTGCGACCAGGTACTGATATTTTAGAAAAAGCAGGAGGTCTCCATAAATTTATGAATTGGGACCGACCTATTTTAACCGATTCTGGTGGATACCAAGTTTATTCTTTAAGCTCTAATCGCAAGATTAAGGAAGAAGGTGTGAAGTTCAAGTCACATATAGATGGTTCCTATCATACTTTTACTCCAGAACGTGCGATGGATATACAGCGCATTATAGGTGGTGATATCATCATGGCTTTTGATGAATGTACTCCTTATCCATGTGATTATAATTATGCAAGGCGTAGCATGCACATGACACACAGGTGGTTAAAAAGATGTATCACTCATTTTGATAACACACCAGATCTATACGGCCATAAACAAACGCTTTTTCCTATAGTACAAGGAAGTACTTATGTAGATTTAAGGCAACAAAGTGCCGAGGCGATTGCAGCAACAGACCAGTTTGGTAATGCCATAGGCGGGCTTTCTGTAGGGGAGCCAGCTGAAGAGATGTATGCCATGACTGAAGTAGTAACGGCTATTCTTCCCAAAGAAAAACCTCGTTACTTAATGGGCGTAGGAACTCCTATCAACTTATTAGAAAATGTAGCTCTGGGAGTAGATATGTTTGATTGTGTCATGCCTACGCGTAACGGTCGTAACGGTATGATCTTCACTGCTCATGGTACCATGAACATGAAAAACAAAAAATGGGCAGAAGATTTTACTCCATTAGATGCAGCAGATTATGCTTGGGTAGATACGGCTTATACCAAGGCTTATGTGCGTCATTTATTTACTGTAAATGAAATGTTGGGAAGACAAATTTGTACCATACACAATCTTTCTTTCTATTTGTGGTTAATGAGAGAAGCACGCAGACGTATTATTGCGGGCGATTTTAGAACATGGAAAGATAAAATGGTCAAGCAAATGGATAACAGACTCTAGTGCTAAGCATATTAGATAAATACATATTAAAAAGATACCTAGGGGCGTTTGCGCTGCTGTTAGTGCTGTTTTTACCTATTATGGTAACAGTACACATTGCCGAGAAAATAGGTAAAATTATAGGCAATGATGTGCCCATAGGTGAAGTAATCCTGTATTTGCTAGACTTTACTATTTATTTCTCAAATTTCTTGTTTCCACTGTTTTTGTTTATCTCTACGATGTTTTTCACGTCAAAACTGGCGATGAATACGGAGGTAATTGCCTTCTTAAGTTCTGGGGTTTCCTTTAACCGGTTTTTGCGTCCTTATATCATAGGAGCTACTATCGTTTGTGTCATTGCATTGATTCTTAGTGCGGTGTTTGTACCAAATGCTTCTTCAGGTTTTAACGAATTTCAAAACAAATACTTTAACCGTGGTGGTGATAAAAAGACCACTAATGTTTTTAGACAAATCAACGATAACGACTACATTTATGTAAGCAATTACCAGCCGTCTTCCCAAATAGGTTTTGATTTTACCTTAGAACATTTTGAAGGAAATGAGTTGAAATATAAGATTTATGCCAACCGCATCAAATTTGAAGATTCGACTTATGTATTAAGTGGTTACAAAAAAAGAACGATTCTTGAAGACGGAGAAAAAATAGAACGAGAACAGAAAAAAGACACCCTGTTTTCCTTTGATATTGATGAGCTTACACCATCAGATTACATTGCAGAAACCCTTCAATTTTCTGAATTAAACGACTTTATCGAGTTAGAAGAAAAACGCGGTAATGCCGATATGAATATCTATTACGTGGAAAAGTACAAGCGTACTTCCATCCCTGTGAGCGCTTTTATTTTCACTCTTATTGCCGTCGCTGTTTCCTCTGTTAAAAAGCGTGGAGGTATGGGGTTGAATCTCGCTATAGGAATCGTGATCGCGATGACTTATGTGTTTTTAGATAAAGTCTTTGGTACGATTGCTGAGAAAAGCACTTTTAATCCATGGATTGCCGTGTGGTTTCCCAATATATTCTTTGCTGTAGTGGCATTTTTCCTGATTAGAAATGCCAGACGATAAACTCCTTAATTACCTGCACCTACATTTTATAGTATTCATCTGGGGTTTTACCGCAGTACTAGGTGCACTAATCAGTATAGATTCTATTCCGCTGGTTTGGTGGCGCATGAGCATCGCTGTTGTGCTCATCTTTATCTATATGAAATGGAAGAAAATTCCGTTTCAATTTGTTGGTAAAGGTTCGCTTTCGCGAAAGCGGATCATAGGATTCTTAATCGCAGGAATCGTTATTGCCTTGCATTGGGTGACGTTCTTTGGGGCAATTAAAGAATCGAACGTTTCTGTAACTCTTGCTATGGTAAGTATGGGAGCTTTTTTTACCGCCTTACTAGAGCCCTTGTTTACTTCCAAAAAGTTTGTTTGGTACGAACTTGTTTTTGGAGTGGTGATCATTGGAGCACTATATTATATCTTTCAGTTTGAAACAGAATATGTGACCGGAATGATTTTAGGACTGATTAGCGCTTTATTAAGTGCGATTTTTTCAATTCTGAATGTAAAATGGGCAAAGGAGCATCCGCCATCATTGATTTCTTTTTATGAGTTATTAAGTGGTGTGATCTTGCTGTCCTTATTTTTTGTATTTCTTCCTGTGGATTTTGTACGGCCATCAGAGCTCACTCAAATGGACTGGTTGTGGTTGGGTATTCTCGCATCTGTATGTACTGCTTATGCCTTTATTGCTAGTGTAAAAGTGATGAAATTTTTAAGTGCTTATACGGTCATGTTGACCATAAATCTAGAACCAGTATACGGTATTTTTCTTGCGTTTCTAATTCTAGGCGAATCGGAAGAAATGACTCCTGAATTTTATATAGGAGCGCTGGTTATTATAGTCGTTATTATTTCTAATGGTATTTTGAAAACGCGTCTGGCTAAGAAGTAGCTTTTTAGTCTTAGTCTCAGTCTCAGTCTCAGTTGCAGTCTTAGTCACTGTCGGCAGAACGGAGGAGGCAGTTGCAGTCGCAGTCTCAGTATCAGTTTGCAGAAGGAAGTAGGCAGTTGCGGTCGCAGTAAATGGCCTTAATTTATCAGTCTCAGTCTCAGTCGCAGTAGGCAGTCTTTGATTTTTTAGTTCTCATTATCAGTTATAGAGTAGGCAGTAGAAAGTCAGGTCCCAAACGGCGCTCGTAATCTTAGTAGGTAGTCTTTAGTTCTCGTTTTTATTCTCATTCTCAGTTAGCGGTAGGGAGTAAGTTGTTCTCCCGTAATTTTAATAGCTATTGAATTAGTCATGCCGCTGTATAGCAGTATCCCTTAGCATCTTTCTCAAAATAATTTGAATATAAATCTATCGTTCAATAGCAGAATATAGAAACTATATTTTTTGTGATATATGATTGCTATATAGGTGTTTGTATTTATTTAAAAATTAAAATTAAAATTAAAATTAAAATTAAAATTAAAATTAAAATTAAAATTAAAATTGTAGGTATTTTCTCTATTATTACTTTTTTTGAATAAATTTTAACTTATGAGAAAGCAAGCAGTTGTAGCAATTATATTCTTAACATCCATATTAAGTTTTGGACAAGGTTTTTCTTATGGTGTAACTTACGGTCAAGGATTTGGAGATGATTTGAATTATTCAGCAGCTATCGAACTTAATTATTATTTTTTTGAAATAGGCGACGATTTTCAATTTGGATTAGCTACCGCAGGTACCTTAAGAGATATTCAATTCGGTTCAAGTGATTCAAACCCTGATGGTTTTTCAGATTCTGTTTTTTATGCAGATGTAGGAGTTGCTGCTAGATATTACTTATCTGATTTATTGAAAGCTAATTTAGATGTTGGATACAGTTTTGTGGAATCACAAGAAGAAGGCAATCTTATTTTTATAAAACCATATTTGGAACTGGATTTAGATTCTATTTCAATCATTTCAGGACCCTCTTTAAGTTTTGGGGACGGTTATAATTTTACTTCATTTAATTTAGGTATTAGATTCAAGGATTTATATTAAAATTTAAATAGAAATAGTCAGTATAATTTTATTTCAACTCATAGTATTTATTAGCATGAAACATTTTAAATTTCTTTACTTTTTAATAATATTTTTAATTCAATTTACGGTAACAGCTCAAACAGATTTCTCAATTGAGAAAAGTGGGATTGTCAAAACCAAAAAGACTGATAATACGGGTTTTGCTTTAAAGAAGCCAGATGGTGGAGTTTATGTTTTAGTGTATAATTACAAACGTGAAATACAATACGTCAATGAGTTTGATAGTAAGATGAAATTACGCAAGTCTACAAAAATAAGAGCAACCAAAGATCGAATTGTTTCCGCAGCTTTGGAAAATGGAAAAATCAAACTATTTGCCGTAGAAGTAGGAAGAGGATTGGGTAAGGTGTTAGTTGTTAATTTTGAGAAAAAGAATTTGGAGGAGATAATAGAAGAAGCCTATGATCTGGATCTAGATAAAAAAGCGATTAGGAAAAGTGTTGCAAAACAAGACGTAGATTTTAATCGAGTCAATGAAAAGAAATCTAACGGTGACATAGACGCATCTCTACATACTTTCACTAGTGATAAAGAAAACTTTACTTTAATAGCTACTTTACATAATTATGCAAAAAGAGGATTTACTATTTTCAGTGATGATCGACCTAGAGAAACATCAACACATACTATAATTAGATTAGATGAAAAATTGAATGTTGTTGATAATAAAGAAGTGACACTGATCCATAAAGATTTTAAAGATTTTAAATTATATAAGATTGACTATTTTGAAGACAACGATACCTATATATTTTATGGCAAGGGGAAAAAAGCTAAAAATAAAAATAGAAGAAAAGAGGATAGGGAACTAGATCTAATGGGCTTTGAAACAATTTATGTCTTGAAAGGCGATCAAAAACCTGTTATGATAAAATTACAAGGTGAAAAAGATCTTCTGGCAGTTTCTAAAGCATTAATCATCGATAATTCGATATCACTTGCTAGTTTAACCTTTTCTCGTGCATACACGGAAGAGGATAAAATTAAAACAGGTTTAATGGTTCAAGAGTTTGATATTCAAGACCTGAAACAAAAAGGTGTTATCATTAATACGGAATTAGATGACCATTCTTTTAAATCTTATGATTTTAAAAGTCCTAGCGAGGGGGATCTCAGAAAATTTGATTTTCACACCATGGTAAAATTTCAAAATGATTGGGTCTTTGGAATCTATTCTTATGAAGTAGGAACAGAAACTATGAGTTTTGGTTCAGGGCAGAATGTGCGTAGAAGATTAGTTTCATCAGAAAGAATTAAAGGAGACTTTAATGTGTTCCAGCTAGATTCCCAAAATGGAGAATTGATAAATCATTATACACTTAAGCGCGAAATAACAAGGGATAGAAGAGATAGGATTTATAACGTGGGTACCTATACTAACAGTGGTAGATTTGAGTTTTGGAATCATGGGGTTTTCTCAAAATATCGAGAAGGTAAATTTAACTTTATAGTAAATGCTAGGGAATTGAAAAAAGATACAGACACTTTAACCTATGTAAACAGTAATTTAAAATCAGATAAGGAATTATTAAAATCAAAACCTTACTTAATCACTCTTGATCTAGAAAAAGGCTTTGAATACAAACCTTTACTTAAAACGGGAACTGGTCTAAATGGTCTTATGGTAGAAAAAATGGTGAAGATTTCAGATAATGAGTACATAACAAATACACCTAAACCTAAAGAAAAGAGCTACGTTAAAATCACTTTAGACTAAGTTTATACTTTTAGAAGGAACTTGAAAAGCACCTTTATTGAGGTGCTTTTTTGTTAGCAAAGTTAAAGTTATAAAATTTGTGGAGCAATCTTGTCTGGACAACGATGCCGGTTCAAGAGTAAAAACGTCTGAGTAAGTAGCAAAACTCATTTCAATTTCAATTTTAAATTCGAGTTCAACTTCAACTTCAAGTTCATCGATATCACTATATTTGTTGATCCAAAAAACGAATTCCCTCATATGGAATATTTAGAATTTGAATTACCGATTAAAGAGCTGGAAGAAAAACACCAGCAAACGATTACTTTAGGTGAAGAGAGTGATGTTGATGTAAGTGCAACGATCAAGCAAATAGAGAAAAAGCTTAAGGCAACCCGTAAAGATATATATGCCAACTTAACAGCATGGCAACGTGTGCAGATGTCTCGTCATCCTAGCCGTCCTTATACTTTAGATTATATCAAGGCTATTTGTGGAGATACTTGGCTAGAATTACACGGTGATCGCAATGTAAAAGACGACAAGGCGATGATAGGTGGACTGGGTAAGATAGGCGACCAAAGCTTTATGTTTATAGGTCAGCAAAAAGGCTTTAATACCAAAACACGTCAGTACCGCAACTTTGGTATGGCAAATCCAGAAGGTTACCGCAAGGCACTTCGTTTAATGAAAAGTGCCGAGAAATTTGGTGTGCCGGTTGTGGCACTCATCGACACTCCAGGTGCCTATCCAGGCCTTGAAGCAGAAGAACGCGGTCAAGGAGAAGCGATCGCAAGAAATATTCTTGAAATGACGCGTCTTAAAGTGCCTATTATAGTAATGATTATAGGTGAAGGAGCAAGTGGTGGCGCACTAGGTATAGGTGTAGGAGATAAAGTAGTCATGTTAGAAAATACATGGTACTCTGTAATCTCACCAGAATCTTGTTCTTCTATTTTATGGAGAAGCTGGGAATACAAAGAAAGAGCTGCAGACGCTTTAAAGTTGACCTCTACAGACATGAAGAAATTAAAGCTAGTAGATGAAATTCTTAAAGAACCAGAAGGTGGTGCTCATAAGGATAGAGAGACTACTTTTAAATCTGTAGCAGAATGTATCGTGAGATATTATGAAGAATTAAAAGTCCTATCTCCTAAAGACCTCGTAGAACAACGCATGGATAAATATGCTAATATGGGAGTTTTTAAGGGGTAATTACAGGTGTACATTTTATAACCTATTGAAAAAAAGCTACAAAGTTGATGTGACAACTTTGTAGCTTTTTCAATTGTTTATTTTTTGATTTCCTAGGTCCAAACGACTTATCAACTTAAAAAAAACCAGAGAAGAATACCAGCTTTTTTTTGTGAGTAGTGATGCTTCCTAGCTTTCTTAAAAAACCAATGCTTATTAACATGTTATAAACCGTCTTTTTGATGTAATTGTTGATTAAGTTATCATAACCCAACACGAGTAAAACCTATTTAAATCCCTACTTTTGAATTCTATGGAAAAAGTACAACAACGCCCTAATATCGCCTCAGGAAACACTTCTGTTGTTACTCTTGAAAAAGGTAAAATACCACCTCAAGCAGTTGATTTAGAGAAAGTTGTCATAGGAGCTTTGATGATTGATGGTAAAGGAGTGGATGAGGTAATCGATCTGCTTTCTCCAGATGTTTTCTATCAGAAAAACCACCAATTCATTTTTGAAGCCATAGATATTCTCTTTAAAGAAGGGAAGCCAGTGGACTTATTAACCGTTAGCGCTCAGTTGCGTAAAATGGAAAAGATAGAAGCCGCTGGTGGAGATCATTACCTCGTTCAACTGTCCCAGTTGGTAAGTTCTACAGCGCACATTGAATTTCATGCGAGGATCATTCTTCAAAAATTCATACAGCGCAGTCTGATCAAAATTTCTACTGAGATTATCAATGAATCTTACGAAGAATCTACCGACGTTTTTGATTTATTAGACAAGGCAGAATCTAAACTTTATGAAGTAACCCAAGGGAACATCAGAAAAAGTACAGAGACGGCTATGGATTTGGTGCGTCAGGCAAAAGAGCGTATTGAAGAAATAGCAAATCGCGATGGACTCTCCGGTATTCCATCTGGCTTTACAGATCTGGACCGTTTAACAAGTGGCTGGCAGCCCTCAGATTTAATCATTATTGCTGCACGTCCAGGTATGGGTAAAACGGCCTTTACCTTGAGTATGGCTCGTAATATTGCCGTAGGAAATAATATTCCAGTAGCCTTCTTCTCTCTAGAGATGAGCTCGGTACAATTGATTACTCGTTTGATTTCTTCAGAAACAGGATTGAGTTCTGAAAAACTACGGACAGGAAAACTAGAGCCACATGAATGGGAACAACTCAACGTTAAAGTAAAAGATTTAGAGCAAGCTCCTATTTTTATTGATGACACCCCATCACTGTCTATTTTTGACTTGCGTGCAAAATGTAGAAGACTGGCCTCACAATACGGTATCAAACTGATCATGATTGACTACTTGCAATTAATGACTGCTCAGACCGGTAACAAAGGAGGGAATCGCGAACAAGAAATCTCTACGATCTCTCGTAATTTAAAAGCACTTGCCAAAGAATTGAGCGTGCCAGTAATTGCACTTTCACAACTGTCTCGTGCGGTAGAGTCTCGAGGGGGGTCTAAGCGTCCGTTACTTTCTGATTTAAGGGAATCTGGAGCGATTGAGCAAGATGCAGATATTGTATCCTTTATTTACAGACCAGAATATTACGGTCTGGAAGAATGGGATGATGACGACCGCAGCCCTACTGCTGGTCAAGGAGAATTTATCGTTGCAAAACACCGTAATGGTGCGACAGACTCCATACGTTTGAAGTTCTTAGGACAGTTCGGTAAGTTTGATAACTTGGATCAGTTTTTTACTACTCCAGAAGAATTTGGTTCTAAAATGAATGCTGCAAACGACGACACCTTAAAGCCAGATGCCTTTGACAGTCCTAAAGCTGGAAATCCTGGTGATGCTTTTGGAATTCCTAATGACGACATGCCGTTCTAGTGGAATAACTTGGTCGCATTATTGCAGTCTGTTCCGCATTCAATTATTATATTAGTACGCAGCTTTTAGGGTGGTGGTTTTTGTTGAATTCCGCTTTCGCGAAAGCGGTATAATTACACACTTTAAGAATGCTAAAAAGAATAATCTTACTCTTATTATTTTGTGCCAGTGGACTCTTTGCACAGTCTCAATATTTATTCATACCCATGGATGCAGAGACTCAGGCAGACCATTTAAAAGCTTACGGGATCTCCTATTGGGTGCTTTCTAAAGGAAACAAAGTCAAGTGGTTGCTCAATTATCGAGGCGGCTCCTTTTTAGTGCCTAACGTAGAAGAAATCAAAAAAGAATTGATCGTAAGAGGCGTGAGCTTTGAAGAAATGACCGAAGCCGAGGTACGATCTATCTTAGAATTGGTAGCCAGTCCGTCTCAAAACATGCAAGAAGTCTTGCTAGAAAAAGCTCCTAAAATAGCGGTGTATTCTCCTACAGGTACCTCGCCTTGGGACGATGCGGTAACTATGGTGCTCACCTATGCAGAGATTCCATACACCAAGATTTACGACGAGGAAGTACTTTCTGACCAACTTATATTATACGACTGGTTGCACTTGCATCACGAAGATTTTACAGGGCAGTACGGTAAATTTTATCGCAGTTTTAGAGCAGCGCCTTGGTATGTGGAAGAAAAGAAGCAAGCCGAAGAATTGGCGCAAAAGCTAGGCTACGATAAGGTGAGTGAAGAAAAACGCGATGTGGCACTTAAAATTAGAGACTATGTAGTCGGTGGCGGTTTTATGTTTGCGATGTGCAGCGCGACAGACAGCTTTGATATTGCACTCAGTGCAGAAGGAGTTGATATTGCAGAGCCCATGTTTGACGGTGATGCGAGTGATGCGGGGTATCAAAATAAAATAGATTATACAAAGACGTTTGCTTTTACAGATTATACACTTGAGCGTTCTCCTATGGTGTACGAATTCAGCTCCATTGATATGACTGCTAAGCGTACGATCGATCGAGAACTGGATTATTTCTCTTTAATGGATTTCAGTGCCAAATGGGATCCTATTCCTACCATGCTCAATCAAAACCATACGAGTCTTGTCAAAGGATTTATGGGGCAGACGACGAGTTTTTATAGAGAAGAGGTAAAGAAAAATGTTTTGGTACTTGGGGAGAACAGAATCAACAAAGAAGCTAAATACATTCACGGCATACGCGGTAAAGGATTCTTCACTTTCTACGGTGGACACGATCCAGAAGATTACCAGCATCGAGTAGGAGACCCACCTACAGAGTTGAGTCTGCACCCCAACAGTCCAGGATATCGCTTGATTTTAAATAATGTGTTGTTTCCTGCGGCGAGAAAGAAAAAGCAAAAGACCTGATTTTAATTTCCTCTTTTGGTTGCTAGCTTTTGTCCTTCCAGAAAATCTGGTTCGAGATGTTTTCCTGAAGATGGGAAACAGTTCCAGATTTGTCTGGAATCCGTTATGGATGGAGATAACTTTGATCACCGAGAACACTTACTGGATGCTGAACAAATTTGCATGCTGTATTCTTCACCTTTTTTGGAAATACCGCGTACCAACTTTCCAGCAGGACAAATCTATTTCACAAGCGCTAACCTGCGCGACTCTTGTCCTTCCAGCAGGACAAATCTAGTTCACAAGCGCTAACCTGCGCGACTCTTGTCCTTCCAGAAAATCTGGTTCGAAATGTTTTACTGAAGATGGGGAAACAGTTCCAGATTTGTCTGGAATCCATTATGGATGGAGATAACTTTGATCACCGAGAACACTTACTGGATGCTGAACAAATTTGCATGCTGTATTCTTCACCTTTTTTGGAAATACCGCGTGCCAATTTTCCAGCAGGACAAATCTATTTCACAAGCGCTAACCTGCGCGACTCTTGTCCTTCCGGAACATCTGGTTCGAGATGTTTTCCTGAAGATGGGAAACAGTTCCAGATTTGTCTGGAATCCGTTATGGATGGAGATAACTTTGATCACCGAGAACACTTACTGGATGCTGAACAAATTTGCATGCTGTATTCTTCACCTTTTTTGGAAATACCGCGTACCAATTTTCCAGCAGGACAATTCTAGTTCACAAGCGCTAACCTGCGCGACTCTTGTCCTTCCAGAAAATCTGGTTCGAGATGTTTTCCTGAAGATGGGGAAACAGTTCCAGATTTGTCTGGAATCCATTATGGATGGAGATAACTTTTATTAACTTGTGCTTCATAGAGATACCTTATTAATGAAAGTTTACGCCTTTTACGTTTATATCATGACCAATTTTAAAAATGGAACTATCTACATAGGTTTCACAGGGAATTTAGGTCAGCGTACTTTACAGCACAAAGCTGGAAAAGGCGGTAAATTCACCTCCAAGTATGAGCTTGGTAAACTAGTTTATAAAGAGTTCTTTCAATACGCAGATAAAGGTATTGCAAGAGAAAAGCAATTGAAAACTTGGAACAGAGAATGGAAAGTGAATCTCATACAGCAGCATAATCCTGAATGGATAGATTTAGCTAAAGAATGGTATACCGATAAGGAGATCGAAGAATATAAAGAAGATTGAAAGTCTTTCTTAAACCGAGAACACTTACTGGATGCTGAACAAATTTGCATGCTGTATTCTTCACCTTTTTTGGAAATACCGCGTGCCAATTTTCCAGCAGGACAAATCTATTTCACAAGCGCTAACCTACGCAGCTTTTGTCCTTCCAGCAGGACAATTCTATTTCACAAGCGCTAACCTGCGCGACTCTTGTCCTTCCGGAAAATCTGGATCGAGATGTTTTGCTGAAGATGGGGAAACAGTTCCAGATTTGTCTGGAATCCGTTATGGATGGAGATAACTTTGATCACCGAGAACACTTACAGTATGCTGAACAAATTTGCATGCTGTATTCTTCACCTTTTTTGGAAATACCGCGTACCAATTTTCCAGCAGGACAAATCTATTTCACAAGCGCTAACCTACGCGACTCTTGTCCTTCCAGCAGGACAAATCTATTTCACAAGCGCTAACCTGCGCAGCTTTTGTCCTTCCAGAACATCTGGTTTGAAATGTTTTACTGAAGATGGGGAAACAGTTCCAGATTTGTCTGGAATCCGTTATGGATGAAGATTTTAAAATATATCGAGAACAAGCTTACTCTTTTACAACCTTAAACGTCTTTGAAGCTTTATCGGTAGATATGTTTAAGAAATATATACCAGATGAATAACCATTGTAATCCAATTCTATATTGGCCTCTTTAGATTCAAAGCTGTATAGTTTCTGTCCTTGTAGGTTGTAGATAGTAGCTTGAAACTTTTCTAATGAGGTGTTTATAAATAGCCGGTCTTGCACCGGATTAGGAAAAACAGCAACCAATTCACCCAGTTCATTAGAGGCTTCACTTGCGGTAGCAGTATCCATCACGACTACCTTAAGGTCGTCAAAATAGAACCCATCACCAGTGACACTTTGATCGGTAACCAACTGAAATCGCACTAAAATTTGTTGCCCTAAATAATCACTAAGACTGATGCTTTCTTCTACCCAAGAGGATTGTATGCCATCGTATAATGGCTGTCCGTTTGCTGGTTGGCTAGCAACTCCTGTGTTGGTGTAATTACCGCATTGTGGCGTCCAAGAAGCACCATTATTTGTGGAAACTTCTACTTGCACATAGTCGTAATTGTTTTCAATATCCCATTTGGCTTGGAACCTAAGCTTTGCTTCTAATAAGGAGGTAGAAGTAAGGTCAATACTGCTAGCGTTATTAAGGATAATAGACTTATTCTGATTGTTGTTATAAGGTCCAACTGGAGAATCTGTAAACGATTGAGAAGGAGAAAAGAAGTCGGTGGTAGAAATCCCCCAACCGTTCAATTGCCAATTATTAGAATTTACAACCCTATCTTCAAAAATAGGCGTGAGGTCACCATATACTTTAGTAATCGTTTGTGCAGAGGTGTACAGTCCATTGAAAAGAGCCAGTTCATAGGTAATAAGATCACCAGGATTGATCGTGTTGATCAGTGTCATAGAAATGTTATCAGATACCGTTTGATTTAAATTGAGATTGGTAAAAGATCTGGCGCTTCCGACACTAGCGATGTTAGCACTAACAGGGTTGATGCTCACGCTAAAACCCGTCAAATCTTGCAATCCTAAACGAGTTAATGAAAAAGGAACCGTCAGGTTGGTAGTTTCAAAAGAGCTAGGGGCGTTATCTTCTAGCTTTCCATAGTTACCTATCAATTGGGCTGCTGTAATGTTATGGAACATCATTTCTTTACAAATACCATCTATTTGACTAGCCGCTGGCCAAAAAGAAGCACCTATTTCTGGAGTCATGGCATATACTTTTTCTCTTGCTCCACCAGAAGCAGTGGTGAGCATGCCGTACATAAAGTCATCGCTATCTCCTGCCGCTGGATACAAGTCTGAGCTGATTATGTTGTTATACCCGTTTTGTGACACCATTACTTCAGATATATTTTGAAACAAAGCATTTTCTGTGGTAGGTTGATTATTTGCATATCCAAAAGGATATAACAGCAACTCACTAAAGCTATGGTTGTTCAGTGCCATTTTAAAGTTATGATTCTCTAGAAAATAGCGTACCGCTCTAGTTTCTGGTTCGCTGAAAGGTCCAGTGCCGGCGTAGGTATCGTTATTTTGATTGGTAGAAGTACCAGCGGTATTCCACACTTCATTTCCTTGAGGTGTGATGTAACTGTAATTCCTATTAGGATCTACACCGTAGCCACCACGTCTGTTTTTGCGCCATAATCCACCGCCATTAGGATTTGTAGTTTGATTATAAATGTACCCATCAGGGTTCACAACAGGAATGAAATACAACTCTGTGTTATCTACTATAGCTTGAATTTCTGGATCGGTACTGTAATTTTCTAGTACGTACCACATAAAAAAGATAAGCTGTTGCATAGATGCAGGTTCACGAGCATGGTGAATACCAGTATATAACATTTGAGGCTCGGCAACTTCTACGATGGTTGGGTTGTCAGATATTTTCACCCATTGTTGGTAGCGGCCTTCACTGGTTACCAGATCATTTGGGTTGCTTGGGTCTATATTATCAGCTCTAGGCGTGATAATGTTGAGGTTATTGTTTTGGGAATAGAGGTACATGTCATCCAGTTCCTGTAGCATTTCGGTATAGGTTAGAAAGCCGCCCATACTACCTTGGTTGTAATTTTGTGGGGTTGTATAGTTTATTTGATTGCTGTTATTAAGGCAGCCGGCATTTTTTAAATCTAGTTGTGGGGAAACATATTTAGGACTTCTTGGATCATTTTGGTCTAAATAAAACTGCTTTACATCATTAATGATGATGTCGTAAGCAATACCTATAGTAGTTAAGGTCCGTAATTCTTTTACTGAAAAGTCAGATTCAAAGGAAACATCTTTTTTATGATAACCGTGATCCATGGAGACACCAGCTTCTTGAATCTGTTTGAATTGCTCATAAGAGTTGTAATAGACCTTTGCGCGGTGATGCAATTCTTGTTGTGCAAAGGAAGCACTAGAAATGAGAAGAATTAATAATGTTAAACAAGATTTCATAAAAAGGGAGTATAACTGATGATAAGATGGCTAAGATACTTTAATACAAGAGGCTAGCCTATAGAACTATATGGAAAACTAGTTTTGCCGTTTGTAAATACTGTTTAAAGCCTTGATAAACCTTAATTAGGCTTAGTAGATTGTCCGATTTTTTCAAAACAAGTAGTTTAAAGCAAGATAAAAAGAAGAAGTTGATGTGAATTCAAGAGGTGGTATTAGTTCCGCTTTCGCGAAAGCGAGAAAAAAACATCAAAGAATTATCTCAAAGCTGACAAAAGTCATCTTTTGAAACACCAGTCTCCCCTTAGATTTGCATCTAATAATTAAACACTTAAGGTATGAGTACTCTATATGTAAAACTGGAAAAAGACTGGAAAGATCATTTTATGCTGCACACTGCGGCTGCTATCATCGTTTGTACGTGTCTGGGAGGATTAACGGTATTGTCTGTTTTTCAAAACGGTAGTGGTGTATTCCAGATGATTCAAATATTTGCTGTCGTGGTGTTGTGCAACTTAGTGCTAGCATCGATTTTGACCTTGCAAAAACCTGCATTAGTATTGAAAGCGGTTATTGCGAGCATTTCTATCTGTAGTCTTATTGCCGCATTCAACTTTATATTTTAGAGCCCATGTGTTCACTTGTTTCTAAGTATAACGTGGCCGGACCTAGATATACCAGCTATCCTACAGTTCCCTATTGGGATCAGGATAGCTTTTCTCTTTCTAGTTGGAAAGAATCGTTACAAAGAAGTTTTAAAGAAAGCAATGCTAATGAAGGGATAAGTCTTTATATACACTTGCCTTTTTGTGAAAGTATGTGCACCTTTTGCGGTTGCAATAAGCGCATTACAAAAAACCATCAGGTAGAAATACCTTATATAGATTCTGTAATAAAGGAATTCCAATTATACCTTGAATTATTCGATGAAAAGCCTAAGATCAAACAGATTCATTTAGGTGGTGGAACACCTACTTTTTTCTCTTCAAAGAACCTAAAATACTTAATGACTGAAATATTTGCTCTAGCTGATAAAGCTGAGCATGCAGAATTCAGTTTTGAAGGTCATCCTAACAATACCACTCTTGAGCATCTTTCTACCTTAGGAAGACTAGGTTTTAATCGGGTTTGTTATGGTGTTCAGGATTATAATCTATCGGTTCAAAAAGCGATACATCGCGTACAACCTTTTCAAAAGGTACTGCAAGCTACAGAAAATGCGAGAAAAGTAGGCTATGCGTCTATAGGACATGATATTATTTATGGATTACCTTTTCAAACTATAGAAAATGTAGTTTTTACGATCCATAAAACCATAGAATTGCGACCAGATCGCATCGCTTTTTACAGTTATGCACATGTGCCATGGATCAAAGGAAATGGACAGCGTGGATTTAAAGATACCGATCTACCTGCTGCTCAGGTAAAACGGCAGCAATACGAAATAGGGAAGGAGTTACTAGAAGAAGCTGGTTACAGAGAAATAGGTATGGATCATTTTGCCTTGAAATCAGATGCACTTTACGCGGCGCAAGAATCTGGGGAATTAGTCCGCAATTTCATGGGATATAATTCTAGTAAAACCCAAGTGATGATAGGATTAGGGGTTTCTTCTATAAGTGATTCTTGGTACAGCTTTGCACAAAATGTAAAGAACCTTGACGCATATCAAAGTCTTTTAGAAAAAGGAGACTTACCCGTTTATAGAGGTCATGTACTCACTTCAGAGGATTTGGTAATACGTGAGCATATCTCTAATCTTATGTGCACGTTGGAGACTTCGTGGAGTGATGAGTCTTTGTGTTTTAAGGAGCTACCAGACGTGTTACAAAGTCTTGTAGAGTTAGAAAAAGACAATTTGGTTAAAATACAGAGTAATAAACTAATAGTGACAGAGAAAGGAAGAGCTTATGTGAGAAATGTTTGCCTGCCTTTTGATCTCCGATTACAAAGAAAACAACCAGATACACAGTTATTTTCAATGACGGTTTAATATAGGTCGTTTTAAATAAAAATTCCTGTGAAGCTTGCTTCATAGGAATTTTTATTTAAACTGCCTACTGCCTACTGCCTACTGCCTACTGCCTACTGCCTACTGCCTACTGCCTACTGCCTACTGCCTACTGCCTACTGCCTACTGCCTACTGCCTACTGCCTAATCAGTTTCGGCATCTGTAGAGTCTTTTTTATCGGCCTTAACCATATTATAGACTACCAGTATGATAACGACACATACTACAGCAAAGACTCCTATAAGTATAGCTCCCATTGCCCAATTTACTAAAGGTATTATCGATGTTATTTTCATAATTATATGTTTTAAAATGTTGTTTTAATGACACTCATATTGTGAAGAGACTTCTGGTACAGCTACCATTTCTGAGGGCGATACATAAGGAATTCCCAGTCCCAAACCGCGCAGTATGAATAATAAGCCTATGACTATTACAACAACTGGAATAGCTTTAAGAATACGTTGTTTAAGGTTGTTTGTCAAGAAGTTACCCAAATAGATAGCCGTAGTCATTAAAGGAATAGTTCCTATACCAAATAGCGCCATATACCAAATACCTTGCAAAGGATCACCCAATGCAATGGCCCCAAAAACAGCCATATAGACGAGTCCGCAGGGGAGTAGACCATTTAAAAAGCCTATGATAAAAAAGGTCTCCGGTTCCTTTTTTTTAAGAGCTGCACCTAAAGCATTTTTTACTTTACCTACTAGTTTATAAATAGGTCGGGTAATGCTGAACTTATTAGTGAGTTGGGTAGGAGCTAGAATGGAAATAATCATTAAGACACCTATTCCTATTGATAATTGTTGTTGTATCCCAAAAAAATGAAACGTATTTCCTGCGATTCCAAATAATAATCCCAATAGAGAATAGGTGAGAATACGACCAAAATGATAACTGGATAATTGTAAAATTCTTTTCACTCTATTCTGTCGATCCAACGGAAGTAAAAACGCGATAGGACCACACATTCCCACGCAGTGAAAACTACCTAATAAGCCTAATATGAGCGCAGTGTATAACATTAATAAACAATAGATTTTTTATATAAATAGTCCTTACCGTTGTATTTAAAATCGACAGTAATGTTCCAGCGACCATCTATCAAATTTTTATCAGGTATAAGCAACTGAGATCCAGATAAGAGTATAGGCATGTCAAAATCTAATTGCTGATTAGACGGTCGGTATAGGAACAGGTTTCCCTGTATATTTTCATTGGTCAGTTCTGATGGGAAGGACAACAGCCATCCATCGGCTGTTTTTTGACCAGTTAACTTCTCTTCTAAATGGTTGAGATTCTTCTCTGCATCGATTTCGGTTTGATAGACCATTTCCTTAGCATAGTATTCTTCCGTAACCAGATCGTAGCTGTAATCTTTATCAGTACTCATGGTAATGACCATATAGAGAATGAAGCCTATAAAAGCGGTCATTACTAGCGCAATACCTGTTCCCCAATTCCATTTCATGACACTTTACTTTTAGCGAGTTCTTTTTTCTTTTGAAGCTCTTCAAACAATAGTTTTGCTTGACAGCTCAAGTTTTCACCTGGTTTTCCTTTTTTACAGCCTTGACAGCATTGATCTTTTTTCTCTGACTTCATAGTTTGTTTTTTGTTTTGCTTTTGTAACTCAATACCTTTATAAACTCAGCACAGGCGGGTGCGACATAGAAATAAAAGCAGAAGTCTAATGAAAACTACGCGGCCCTAAAAAGGCGGTAGTCGTAGTTTCTATCAATTGTTGATCACTGTAAATACCTATTTCCACTCGGTCTTTATCGCCGCTTAAAGCACGGGAATCTATTTCTATGAATAGTGTTCCTTCTGCAAGTCCTTGACCATTTACGGTAAAATGATCTTGAGAAACCAGCTCGATAGTTCCTTTGTGTGAGAGTAATTTAAAGTTGATATTATCAATGTCGTCCACTGTTTTATTGACTAATTTAAAGGTGTACACATTACTGATCATGAATTCTCCTTTATGTTCATACAACTGTCCAGGGAGTCTTAGTACAGTAGCTTCAACATCATTGCGCAAGAATAACATTCCTATTAAAACAGCTGTAAGAATTCCTAAAACGGCTACATAACCTTTCAGTCTAGGAGTGAATTTGAATTTTTCTTTTTTCTCAATATTATCCTCACTGGCATAGCGTATCAAGCCTTTAGGTAAATCCACAGCTTCCATAATTTTATCACAAGCGTCTATGCAGGCGGTACAATTAATACATTCCAATTGAGTACCGTTACGTATGTCTATACCGGTAGGACATACGTGCACGCAGGCAGCGCAATCGATACAATCACCTTTTCCTGTAGTCTCCCGATCTTCATTTTTCTTGAACTTAGCACGACCGGCTTCTTTTTCTCCACGTTTGTGATCATAAGCTACAATTATGGATTTATTATCGAGTAATACTCCTTGTAACCTCCCATAAGGACAGGCTATAATACATACTTGCTCTCTAAACCACGCAAATACAAAGTAAAAAACACCTGTAAAAATGATTAAGGATATTAAGGTGCTCACATGTTTAAACGGCCCTTCTGTGATGTATCTAATTAATTGGTCACTACCTATGAGGTAAGCTAGAAATACGTTTGCAATGAGAAAAGAGATGATAAAAAAAACGATCCATTTTAAAACTCTTTTTTTAATCTTTTCTGCATTCCAAGGCATTTTAGCAAGTCGTATTTGTTTACCTCTATCACCATCGATCCAATATTCAATACGGCGAAAAACCATTTCCATAAAAATCGTTTGTGGACAGACCCAACCACAAAATAATCTACCAAAGGCAACGGTAAATAAAATGACAAAGACCACACCTATCATCATGATGATCACAAATAAATGAAAGTCTTGCGGCCAGAAGGGAAATCCAAAAATATTGAAACGACGTTCTAAAACATTGAACATTAAAAACTGATTACCACCTATTTTAACAAATGGCGCCGCAAACAAGAAAGCTAGTAATACATAGCTCACATACTTGCGATACTCGTACCATATACCATCTGGCTTTTTAGGAAACACCCATGCACGCTGTCCTTCTTTGTCCAGCGTTCCTATGGTATCTCTAAAATTATCCTGTCCTTGCTCTGCCATTTTTCGTTTACTTTATGACTCTAATAGAAGAAGAAAAAGGGCGTCTTCATAGGCTTCTACACTATGAGTTAACTCTAGAGGTATGTCATAACTTTCATAGAGCGCAAGACGCTTGCTTTGATTTTCTGTATTAAAATCAATCTCACCTTTAATAACTAGTATTTTTGCTTTGGATGGTGCCGTATGCTTTTGCAAAACGACACCTCTTTTCATACCTATAGCAATTACTTTTGATCCATCTGCTTTAAAAATAGTTCCTACAACAGGCGTTTCAGCCTGTAGAGATTTTTGTTCTATATCGTGAAGTGTCATTCCTTTAATTTTTTTCGGTTGCTATCTTTACATCGCCGACTTCAATAGCAGGATGCTCTAAAGAATCTTGAACTATTGCGTTGATCTTTGATTTTATTTCTGGAACATCAGGATCAATCCATACCTCTCCTTCTGCTGGTTTTGGCTCGGCAGCAGTAGTTCCTTGAAAGTTTAAAACATAGCTAGATACTTGCGCCATTTCGGCTGGTTTCAAATCCTGTTTCCAGGGTACCATTCCTTTACCAGATCTTCCTCCTTCAGAAATAGTGTTGAATACATTCTTAATCCCACCACCTAAAATCCAGTGTTTATCGGTAAGGTTAGGGCCTATACCGCCGCCGCCATCTGCCTTGTGACAAGCAACACAATTGCTTTGAAAAATCAGCTTACCTGCATTGATGTCAGAGGCTTCAGTAAGCAAGACTACCGTGTTTACATCCACGAGGTCTTTGGCTGTTTTCTTCCACTCTTCTATTTCTATTAGAGCTTCTGCAACGGCTGTTTCATATTCTTCTTTTTGATCGTAATCATCAAAGACTTCAAATCGAACTAAGTAAACTACGGCAAATAGAATACTCGCATAAAAACCATACACCCACCATGGTGGTAAATCATTATCCAGCTCCTTTATCCCGTCATAATTATGGTCAAGTATGATTTCGTGCTCTTCTTCAATGTCTTTACTTCCCAGTAATTTCTTATAGGTTTCTTTGATCCATTTGAATTGGTTCGCTTTCGCGAAAGCGGTATTCTTATCATACTTCTCCTGAGCATCTGGTTTTAAGCTTAAATAAAGCACCCTGCTAAGGGCTCCTAAACAAGCTTCTCCAGCGATATAAAACAAAATAATAGTACCGTACAGATACCACAGCCAGGGTAGGTTTTCAAAAGCCGTCGCCTCTTGGGTAGCTCCTATCCAGTTGAAGAAGAAATAGCCTAGGATGCTAAATCCTATAGTTCTGAAAAAAGGTCCTGTATTATTCATGATCTTGGTCATTAGTAGGGAACGTATCATCATTTAGAGGGATGTTACTGACCTCTTCTATATGGTTCTTTTTGGCTGTAAATACCCACCAAAACAGACCGCTAAAAAAGATGAAAAAGATGAGCAGTGATATGATGGGATAGATTTCCACGCCATCTATATTTTCTAAATTCCCTTTGATAAATTTTAACATGGTTTAGTCGTTTAAGTTGAGGGCAGTTCCATCAGGACGGGTTACTTTAATATCTGTCCCTAATCTTTGTAGGTAGGAAATGATAGCTACAATTTCTCTATCGCGCATTTCTACAAATGGCAAGTTGTTGTCTTTTGCATATTGCTTATCTGCCTCATAAGTTTTTGCAAAGTCTGGATCATTGTACAGGTTTTCCTCAATTTGAGTTCCTTGTTCAGTCATCCATTCTTGTGCTCTGTCTATTTCTTCTTGGGTATATGGAACACCTAGCGTAAGCATGGCTTCCATTTTAGCTTCTGTTAGATCTTTATCCAGTTCATTTTTAATCAGCCATTTATAAGAAGGCATTATAGAACCTGAAGACGTACTTTGCGGGTCATAAAAGTGATTTAAGTGCCAGTTGTCACTGTATTTGCCTCCTATACGCATCAAATCTGGACCGGTGCGTTTGCTTCCCCATAAGAAGGGATGGTCGTACACGTATTCTCCTGCTTTAGAATATTCTCCATAGCGTTCTACTTCACTTCTAAAAGGACGTATCATTTGAGAGTGACATCCCACACAGCCTTCACGTATATAAATATCTCTTCCTTCTAATTCTAGTGGTGTATAAGGTTTTACGCTAGAAATGATAGGGATGTAATCATCTACCATAAGTGATGGGACAATTTGCACTATTCCACCTATAAGTATGGCAATAGTTGCAAAAATAGTCAGCTTCACAGGTCTTCTTTCTAGCCAAGTGTGGTAGCCTTCCTTTGAAGTACGTTTTCTAGTTACTTTAGGAAGAGCAGCCGCTTCTGCAAGCTCATCAGTAACAGCACTACCAGATCTAGCGGTCCTGATCATGTTGTAGACCCCTATGGAAGCACTTATTATGTACAGGGTACCACCTATAGCTCGCATCCAGTACATAGGCATGATTTCGGTAAGTGTTTCTAAAAAGTTACCATAGGTCAATGTTCCATCTGGATTAAATTGTTTCCACATAGAGGCTTGTACAAAGCCAGCGACATACATAGGTAAGGCATATAGAATGATTCCTAAAGTTCCTATCCAAAAATGAACATTTGCCAGTTTTGTAGACCATAATGTTGTTTTAAAGAGTCTAGGGACCAACCAGTAGATCATACCAAAAGCTAGGAAACCGTTCCATGCTAGCGCACCTACGTGTACGTGTGCAATAATCCAATCACTAAAGTGAGCAATCGCATTCACGTTTTTTAGAGAGAGCATGGGGCCTTCAAAAGTCGCCATACCATAACCGGTAATCGCTACTACCATAAATTTTAAAACAGGATCTGTACGTACTTTATCCCAGGCACCACGTAGTGTTAGCAGTCCATTTATCATTCCGCCCCATGACGGCATGAGTAACATGATAGAAAATGCAACACCTAAATTTTGAGCCCAGTCAGGAAGCGCAGAGTAAAGTAAATGGTGAGGTCCTGCCCAGATATAAATAAATATCAAGGACCAGAAGTGAACAATGGAAAGCCGATACGAATAAATAGGTCTATTGGCCGCTTTAGGGACAAAGTAATACATCAAACCTAAGAATGGAGTCGTAAGGAAAAAGGCTACCGCATTGTGACCGTACCACCATTGTACCAAAGCATCTTGAACACCCGCATAAGCAGAGTAACTTTTTAAAGCGCTGACAGGTATCTCGATACTGTTGACAATATGAAGAACGGCAACGGTCACAAATGTTGCTAAGTAGAACCATATCGCTACATATAAATGTCGCTGTCTTCTCTTGATCATGGTGCCAATTAAGTTGGCTCCAAATGCAACCCAAATGACAGCAATAGCAATATCAAATGGCCATTCCAGCTCTGCATATTCTTTAGAAGTGGTATATCCTAAAGGAAGGGTGATAGCTGCACCTACAATAATCGCTTGCCAGCCCCAAAAGTTAAGTTTACTCAGCCAGTCTTTCCACATACGTGCTTTTAACAAACGCTGGGTAGAGTAGTAAACACCAGCAAAAATCGCATTTCCTACAAATGCAAATATGACAGCATTAGTATGTAATGGTCTTAAACGGCCAAAACTCAACCAAGATATGCCATCGGTCATGTTGGGGAATAAAAAAGAATACGCAAGCAAGAGGCCTACACTCATCCCTATAATACCCCAAAACATGGTTGCGATGATGAATTTGCTAACGATCTTGTTATCGTAGTAAAACTTTTGTCTGTCCATAGTTACTTAGGTTGGTCGCTTATTATGATTGGTTTTTCTTCTCTTTTAGCAGCTTTAGCAGCTTTTTCTTTTACCAGTTCATCATCAAATAACATTCTTACTGAAGGGGTGTAGACGTCATCGTACTGTCCAGATTTTACAGAAAAAATAAAAGCTGCAAAAAAGGCAAGTGCTACAACAACACTAATCGCTAAAAGCATATATATTATATTCATAACTGTTTTAATTATATTGCAAATCTATTGTTGAAGGTTCAACAAAAAGATGACTTTTATCAGCTTTCCAAACTTTAGTCTATTGATTGAAGGCTATGGTGTGAAATCGAACTAGACATGGAGGTATAACAAGACTATTTGTATCCTTTGTTGGATTTTTTGTAGTCTTTTACGATATAGGTCATGCTCTTTAGGCCATACGAATTCATTTACGCTGATATATTTTTCAACTGCCAGAATCGCCTCATCGTAGGAAAGGATTTTTGAAACTACCGATTGGTGTAAAGTAGGGCAGAGATAATGACTGTTGTACACTAACTTCTCTAATTCATTAATTTCATTTTGAATCTTTTCTGTACACCCATGAAGTGGAGCAGCACTGGCGCCTTTTTTTAAAGAAGAATAAAACAGTGTGATCAGTCTATTTTCGGAAAAGGCGGGCATCAAAAAACAATTTTCTAGGTGCTTGTTTATTGGAGGGCCCTGTTGTGATGATAGATTCATGATTAGGTTTTTTTAGAGTTAAGTTTCTCACCTAAGAAATAAGTAATAGAAGTAGTAAAAATGACTATACTTATAGAGCTCAAGGGCATTAATATTGCCGCAACGATTGGTGTTAAGTGACCAGTGAGCGCAAAGCCGAGTCCTATAAAATTGTAAAAAAGTGAAAAAATAAATGCGTATTTAATCGTTTTTAATCCATTTCTAGAAAGGGATAAAAATGTACTGATATCTTCAAAACGAGAAGCATCAAGTATACCATCACAGGCAGGCGAAAAGACATTGATGTTTTCTGAAATAGTGATACCTACATTACTTTGTGCCAGTGCACCTGCATCATTAAGTCCGTCACCTATCATTAAAACTGTTTTACCAGATTGTTGTTTTTCTTTAATGAAATTAAGTTTGTCTTCTGGCTTTTGATTAAAAAGTAGGGTAGTGTTGTCAGGCAACCAACTGGAAAGATGTTGCCGTTCCCCATCATTATCTCCAGAAAGAATGACAATTTGAGCTGTTTTCTTCAAGCTATCAAAAACCTCTTTTACGCTAGGACGGTATTCATTATAAAAAATAAAACAGCCTTTATAAATATCGTTACAGCATACATGAACTGCTGTGTTTTGATTTGTATTTATAGCTGTTTGCACTTCAGTAGCACCTAAAAATTCATAAGAGCCTACTTTTATATGTTGGTTATTTAAAGTTCCAGTAATTCCTTTTCCTATTTCTTCTTGAAACGTATCTAGGGTAGTAATGTTATTTTTATCCAGTAGTTCATAAAGGGAACGGCTTAAAGGATGATTGGAGGAACGCAGTGTACTGGTCAATAAGGACTTTTCTTGATCGCTTAATTCAATTCCTTCATATGTAATCGTGTTCTTTGAATTTGTGGTCAAGGTTCCTGTTTTATCAAAAACTACCAGATCTATATGAGCCAGTTGCTCAATGCTAGCGCTGTCTTTCATGTATAATTTATGATGTCCAAAAATGCGGAGCAAATTCCCCAAAGTAAATGGCGCAGCCAGAGCAAGCGCACAGGGACAGGCCACAATCAATACAGAGGTAAACACGTTGAGCGCCATTGTCGCGTCTATAAATAACCAAATTACTGTTGCAACAACCGCAATAAGTAAAAGGGTCATGGTAAATCGCTGACTTATACGGTCTGTAAGCGATTGAAATAGGCTTTTGCCCTTTTTTGAAAAGATCTCATTGGACCATAATTGGGTTAAGTAACTTTGCTCTACGGTTTTTAAAACTTCTACTTCTATAGATCCAGTCAGCTGCCTCCCTCCAGCAAATAGTAAGTCTCCAGAGGTTTTTGACACAGGCTCTGCTTCACCAGTTACAAAACTGTAATCGATCAATGCGTTTCCATTGATGAGAACGCCGTCTACCGGCAGTAATTCACTATTTCTTATTAAAATACGATCTCCTTTTTCCAACTCGTTGACTTGGATTTGTTGTTCCCCTTTCGCACTTCGACTCTGCTCAATAGGAACTTCAGCAGTATGGCCACCAGCTTTATTTTGAAATAATCTAGTAACCGCGATAGGGAAATAGGACTTGTAATCACGCTCAAAAGAAAGAAAAGCATACGTCTTTTGTTGAAAGAACTTACCCAATAGCAAGAAGAACACCAGACCCGTCATACTGTCCAAATAACCAGAGCCCCAATCCATCAAAATATCAACGAAAGATCTCAAGAAAAGCACGGTGATTCCCATAGCGATAGGCACATCTATGTTCAATATATTACTGCGCAAGCCTTTTATGGCTGAGGTAAAATAATCACGAGCAGAATAGAAAACTACAGGAAGGCTAAAGAAAAGTATCAACCAGCGAAAAACATACTTAAACTTATCTAGCCAAAACTCATTTACCTCAAAGTACTCAGGAAAGGAAAGAAACATAATGTTTCCAAAGGCAAAACCTGCTATACCTAATTTGTAGAGCAGACTTCTGTCTATAGAAGGGTTTTTAGCACTTGCGTCATCTAAAGAGATATAGGGTTCATAACCTATTCTCGATAATAAATTAACGAGATCTTGAAGACTCAACTCTTTTGAAGAGAAGGTTATTCTCACTGTCTTTTCTGGAAAATTAACCTGTGAAGTGGTCACGCCAGGTTGTAACTTCTGTAAGTTCTCCAACACCCAAATACAGGAACTACAGTGAATAGAGGGTATAAGTAAGGAGATCACTTGCGTGCCTTGCTCATTAAATTCGAGCAGATTGGAAACAATATCTTCATTTTCTAAAAAGTCAAACTTACCTTCTTGTGTTCCCGGTGTAGTTCCTGGAGTTTTCTCCAATGCATAATAATAGGAAAGATCATTATCCTTTAAAATATCATAAACGGTCTTACATCCATGACAACAAAATGCTTTGTCCTTGTAAGAAATCAACGATGTGCGACACGCGTCTCCGCAGTGGAAACAATTTTCCATAATTTATAAATTTGGTATGATCTTACCTATTGCAAATATGATTCACTAAGAGTTTTTAAAAGATGACATTTGTCAGTCTTTAAAATTAAACGGCATGCTTTTGATAGACAGCAAAAGCATAACTCACTCTTGTAAAGGCTGTACTTTATAACTAGAGCTATTGGTCCGTGAGGTAGTGCTACTTTGCTTATTTTTTGTAAGCTACTAAAACCAGTATCTTTGATTTTTATTTATTAATAATGACAGACCATCAAGAAGGAAGGTGCGAGAATTGCATCGTAAGACAACTAAATACGTTAAAGGCACTTACCAAGGAAGAACTCAAACGTATTTCTGATAGTAAAGAGACCAAGATCATTAAGAAAGGGGAGGCCATTTTTAATGAAGGAGATAAACTCAATGGTGTTTATTGTGTAAGAGATGGTTTTTCAAAGCTTTCTAAAAGGAGTGATAACGGTAAAGATCAGATTGTAAAAATTGCTTCAAAAGGGGAATTGTTAGGGCAGCGATCTGTTATAACAGAAGAATCTACTAATTTAAGTGCTGTGGCTCTGAGTGATATGAATGTATGTTTCATTTCTAAAAATCACTTGAAAGATAACATCAGTAACAATATTAAATTTACAAATGCGCTATTGGTACAACTTGCTAATGATCTCAAATTTGCAGACGATGTGATCGTTAACATGGCGCAAAAAAATGTAAAACAACGCATTGCAGAGACACTGCGGTATCTGGAAGATAATTTTGGTAAAGATGAAGAGGGCTTTATAAAGATGATTCTCACTCGTGAAGATATTGCAAACCTAGTGGGTACTGCAAAAGAGGCTTGTATAAGACAATTAACCGCGTTTAAAAAGGCAGGCTGGATCCATACAGAGGGCAAGCGCATCAAAATTATAAATGACAAAGCCCTCTATAATTTAATAGAAGGCTTTGAGTAAAGGGCTGTTTTTTGTTTTAGATTTTAAAAGTTACTACTGGTAAGGAAGAGTGGTTGACCATATCCTCTCCTATACTGCCAGAAAAGAAGTGAGATAATCCCTTGCGGCCATGGGTTGGGATGCCTATAATATCAGCTTGTTTCTTTTCGGCAAAATGAAACACTCCATTCTCCACACTGAAATCTGAAAAAATAGTAACCTCTGCAGGGGAGAATTTATAAGCATCCGTTAGGGTATCAGAAAATCGGGCGATTTGATTTATGATTTGGTTTGTACTTTGAAAATTGCTAGCTGGCAAGTTTACAAACAATAAGGAAACTTCTATTTGTAGTTTTTTAAATAGGTCCATCGCTTTTATAAAAACTTCTTTACTCTCTAGTTTAAAATCACATGCAAAGACTCCTTTATGCGGTGTAAAACCTTGAGTTCCTTTAATCACGAGAACAGGAATATGTGATGTCCTGACTACTTTTTCGGTATTGGAGCCTATAAAGACTTCTTGAATACCACTACTTCCATGAGATCCCATAACAATAAGATCTCCATGATGTTCTTTTGCTACCTGATCCAGTTCGCTAAAGACTTTATAGTTGCGTACCGCAGTTTGAATAGAAACTCCTTTTAAATAATTTTTATCTAGAAATTTGTCAAAACGTTTTTGAGTGAGTTCGATGAGGTAGCGCCCCTCTTCAGATTTTTCTTCCTTAGATAAATTTACCTCTTGAAATTCCAACATGTGCACTATAATAAGCCGCGCTTGATGCTGTTTTGCAATTCGTACTGCCGCTTTAAGCGCATTTTCTGAAGGTGTTGAAAAGTCTACGGGGACAATTATATTTTTCATTATCTTTTGTTATAAGGTTACATCAATGCATTCAAAAATAGTGTGATGCTATGGTTTAAAAGCTGATATAAATCAGCTTCTGACTTTTCTAATGAATCAGAATAATTAAATAAAAAAATCTAATAGGGTTAATTCTAGTTTTGTGATTTACAGAATTAGGAATAGATCTTGTTAGTGAGTATGCAGTGATTGTTGTTATTTAGGAGCCGTTATAAGTGCTTTTGTAATTGCGACCTTTAAATTTGCTTATCTAAGAATAAGTGATTGAAGTTTTAGAAAGAGAGTTCTTGTTCAGCAAGGCTTTAAAATAAATACAGCACACAGAACTAAAAAATTTAATAGAATAGTTTTGGTATTTTATACTGCTATTAAAACAGGTATTACTTTTTTAAAAAGTGTTGCTTAGGAAGACACATACTTACAATTTTAATTAAGGGACTAGTCAAAAATAAAAACAGCTTCTCTTATAAAATAAGAGAAGCTGTTCTATTATTGTAAAGGATACAAATGGATGAAATATTTAGATGACAATAAGAATATCATCCAATAACATCTAGATCATGTCAACTATTTCTAGATACGTCATGCTTTTATGAATGGGAACAGATTTCATTAACTCGTAATTTAAGTGATCGCATAAAAGCACTATAACAGGTTTGTGAGCAAGATGAATATGATTTCTTAGAATATTCTAAGCGCTAAATAAATGCTCAAATAACAACTGCTGCTAAGATCTGATTCACTTCAATTTATAACCGACTACAGCCATCTACACCTCTGTCATTTGGAAGGCATTGTATCTGTAGTAAAAGGACCTTCTTTAGAAGATGTGACATCTTTATGAACGATACTTTTCTTCTTATTCGGATAATTTTCTTCTTTTTGCTTCTTGGCAGAGTAGAAAATATTCCAAAATGTCAGACCCATATAAGTGGCAAATATGATGCCTCCTACTAAAAAGAATCCTAAATTCATGTTGTTCTTCTTTGTCTAATTGCTATTGCAAACAATAAAATTGTGCCTGGCCAGTGCGCTGAATATTGAGCCTCTGCGGTCATACCTAATACTCCATAGCCTACTGAATACAGTAAACAAAGGAATGCTAAAATAATTGGGTACCATTTTAAAATAAAACTTTTCATCTTTTTTTTTATTAATTATCCAATGAAGATACGAAACAGAAGTACAAGAACTTAAAAAAAACAAGTTGATTTCAACTTTATAAATTGATTCAAAATATAAGAATTATAACGCTGAATAATAACTAACTAACTTAAAATCAATTTACAATATAGTAATTAATACAAGATCATAAAGTAGTGTAACTTTTGAGCTCATTAATTGCGTTATAAGGATAGATCGCTTTGGTTATTATGAAAGCAATAATTTCGTATGGAATAAGATAATGAGTGTCCTTTTTATGTAACAGTAATGCGATACATATTATATCATTAGGTTTAAAAAACAAGACTACTAATTGAGCAATGGTAGATAAAGTTCTAGCAGTATAAAAGGAGGCTTTGCTGTAGAGAGATTTATACCCGCCAAGAGAGCCTTTAAATTTTTACCTTGTACGGTAAACAGAACAATTTTCATTAATGCAAACTGGCAAAAAGGAGTAAATAATACGAGCACAATGTTCAATAGTAATCTGTTTTCAGCTTTCGGAACACGCAATACAGCTTATGCAATAGGGATTAATTGAAATTTAAAATATTACTCCGAACTTATTGGGGGATAAACTAATCACGTTTCTCAAACCATAAAGTTTCTAACAAAAAATAATTAATTGAATATTGATCGTGTCATAAAAAGAAGCCGTATTCTTTTTCAAGAAGCCGGCTTTTTCATTACTTTTATTAATAAACAAAAATGAATTTAGTTATAAGATTGTTTTGTTCCGCTTTCGCCCTATGCTATCTCAGGATGAATTTCTATTTTCAGAAAATAAAATAAAAGCAGAATAAGTCAAGATATTCGAATTTTCCATCAATTACTCTTCGGCATTTGCTAGTTTTTTAGTGTCTGCATATTGTTGAAATGCAGTAATCTTTCCATCAGTAAGGGTCCATAAATGTGCTACCTGTACATCAAATTCTTCACCTCCATTTTTTGCTTTAATTTTATAACGCAATGTCGCAAGAACTTTGTTATTATTCATTTCATGAAGTTCAACATCTGTTACTAAAAATGATTCATACAAGCCACCTATACGAGCAAAAACGCCATTTAGAACTGCTTCTGGACCTATATAGGGATTACCATCAGATAGAGAATTACTTTCTGCCTCGTTCCATTCCACTTTTTGATCCATCAGGCTAAGAACGGTAGGCATATCTCCTGTGGCAAAAGCATCGTAAAGTTGATCAATCACTTGGGTGTTTTTAGGATCAGAAACTATTCCTAGCTGTTCAAAAAACACCATGTTATCCATAAAATCTTGTTCTTGGGCAATTTTACCATCTTTCATTTTTACAATTGTAACACCTTGTACATCTACCATTTTTTGAGTAGCAGGTATTCCAAAAAAACTACCAGTATGCTTACCTTTAAAACTCCATTGTTTTACGATATTTTCATCTTGTCCAAAAACATTGATTATAGTAAATTCAATATCAGAAAAACCAGTTAGGTAATTTTGATAATATTCTTTAAAAGATTCAATTCCCGTAATATTCTGTGGACTTAATACCATTATAAGCTCAGTATCAAAATGGGTGTCATTAATAAGCTCTATTTGTCCTTTGTTTAAAATATTGTCCCATACCGTGCTATAATTTTCAATATTAGCTTCGACTTTTTGAGTGGCATTATTGCAAGCTGTTCCTATTAATAACGCTGCATGAACACGAGTTTTAAAGTTGATTTCATGATTTTATACTAGAATTTTAGATTAGGAATTGTACTGCTGGAAAGTTTTCTGTATCGATTGAAATGGTATACCCAGTTCTCGGTCTGCTAGTTCATTTTGGTAGATGATCTTTGCTTTGTTTTTTGGTTTCTTGTTGTTGAGCATTAATGTCATATCAGAGACACAATAACTCTCACTAGATAGCAGGTAATTCTTACCGTGTAAACCCTTAAGTGTTCCTGCTTTGTAAATGCCTCGCGCAACATCTTTCACATTAACAAGGGCAAACTCCACATCTAGATCATAACACATTTGAATAAATGGATTAGGAGCGATCTTATTTTTAAATAAGAATTGAAGTCCTGTTGAGGTAGAGTCTTCTCGATCTGAAAGTGATTTTCCCATAACGCCTACGGGCGATACACTAACAATTTCAGTATCTAAATCAAGATGTTTTTCAATAAAAGCATTTACGGCCTGGTTGGCAATAAACTTAGCTTGTGCATAAGGATGACTTTCTTCACTCATAAAAGGAGTGTCCTTCTCACTAAAATTATCTGATGCTGATTTACCTTCTGCTGGTAAGGGGAAATTAGTATTCCAAACGGCAACTGAAGCGACTAAAACTGCCTTTTTTACCTTGGGTGCATTGCGTATTACTTCTAAGAAATTTTCTGTACCTTTTATAGTTGGGTCAAACAAATCACGCTTTGGATCTTCAGTATCTAGTTGGAAAGGCGTACCACTGTGAATGACAATGTCACAATCTTCAACAAAGGATTTGAGTTGCTCTTTGTTTTCTATATTAAGCTCGCTTATGCTCAATCGATCTGAGTTGTAGAGTTTTTTTAAATGTTGGTACTTTTCTTTTTTTGAAATGTCAGTTGAAGACACTTTGACCTCAAAGCCATTGTTTAAAAACTGTTTGGTAACATAACTTCCTATAAAGCCAGATCCACCTATGATCCCTACTTTTCCCATAATATATAGATTTAATAATTAATGTTTTTAATAACTATTGCCTTAATGAAATCTTTTTTACCGCTACATGATATTTATGACGTGACCATATAATTTCAAATCCTTCAGGGAAATGAATTTCATTTCATACACATTTAGGGATGTATGTATTATAGGTGCTAAATTAAGTATGGAATAAAGAATTGTCAATCACATCTTCATGTGGTATTGAGCTATAATCTGCGAGAACTTTAGAGGTGATCCTGTTGAGACAATGGATGTTTTGGTAGTCATTTTTGCTCTAGTAAGGAAACTATAGAAGTATATGAATCAATAGGATTTGTTGCATATCCGCTTTCGCGAAAGCGGACTTATACCAGTTGTTCTACTAAAAATGATAGGTCAGGAATCAATTAAAAATCAGTTAATACTTTTAATGATATCATAATCATTTTCAAACATATTTAGGATTTCTAAAGGCGGTGTTTTTGTTATTTGTACGCCGCAATTACGTACTATTTCTATCATACTCTGTGCTTTTTTATCTTTTCAAAAAGCTACTTTGGTAAATCCTACGGCATAGACTTCACCTTTTTGCTTAAAGGTTTGTGTGTGATATACCCACTTTTCATTCCATGCTTCGACAGGCAATGTGATGCTCAATTTAGTCCATCGCTTTAATGGCTTTTTATAGATAAACTTTTGCGAACCGATGACAGGAAACAGTCCTTTTTTCATGGTATTTTTATAGAGTTGAGTTCTGAAAAGAATTTCAAACCTAATGAAGTCCATATAATAGAAATACTTTGAATTTGCCACGTATCGAAGCGATTCACAGTCTAGAATACGTACCCTTCTTAGACGAGTGAGGTCTGAGTAGACAACTACTTTTTTCCAAAAATAGTTGGCTCCAACATAAATGTAAATCATGTGCATGCAGTAGCATATCATAATTCAAGTGTTTTTCAATTAATTAGCACTACCATCTTTTTTCAAATCTTTTTCTATCAACTCCTTTAATTCTAAAAGAAGAGTGGTCATCTCTTGGTGAGCACCTCTAATTCCTATATTGTTACTCGCAGAAAGTTTAAGACCATTTCTAAATTTGGTTTTCTTTAATAATTCGTTGTGCTCAGGAATTACTTTATCTACTTCAATTTGTGACGGGTGAACAAAAGTTAGTTTTCCAGTTGCAGCTGTTTTTTGAACGTCTAAGGAGTTGAATATTTGGACATTATTTATGGTAACATTATAAAGATACTCCTCGTACTCTCGATACATGTGGTGCTCCCTATTATTTATGGATACATACATTTTATCTAGTTCTAATAATTGATTTTTAATGGATTCATTAGTAATGTAATTGAGATTTCCCGAGCTTAATAATTCTTTGTAAGTATTATTTGTAGGTATAAAGATGACCCTAGCAAAAACTTGGTTGATATTCATTTCTAGTTCCATCATATCAGAAGCTGTTTCCAGTGTTTTAAAGTCGAGAAGGTGCGCAGCAGCTTGGGCTGCTGCTTTTCTATATGTAATGATGCTGTCGTTGCTTTTAAGCTCTAATTCAATATCTGATTTTAGGTTTTTCAGGTAATTAACTTCTTGTTTTCGAGACTTTCTATCTTCATTTCCATTATTTATAGCTAGTGCAATTAAAATCCCGATCACCACAAGAATGATCTCACCTATGGCATAGAGTAGGTACTTACTCACTTTATTTTCTTTTATCATTTTCTGGCGTGCGTTTCTAAATAACTTAATCATTTTTCACAGTTTGAAGATTGTTTTTAATTAATTCTAGAACTAATTGATTCTGTTTATTTAATACATCTAGTTCTCTAAGTGCATCCCTGCTATTCCACTTTTTATCAACTGCTGTGTTTGGAATTCGCGATCTCTTAATAAGTTCATGAAATCAGATTTAAAATTCTTTTGATCAAAATCTGGATCAAAAGCAATTATAGAGAGATATTTTTTACTAATAAGCCTTTGCTTTACGGTAAGATCTTTTATCTCATTTTCAACTTCTTTATAATTAAAGTAAATACCGGGAAATTTAGACAAAGCTACTTTTAATTCTTGGTCTGTCAATATACACATTTGTTGAGAAGAAATATTTAAGGAACCATATACTAAATTAATTTTAGGGTGTGAAAACTGAAAAGGGGAATCTCTTGTTGTCTTATCTTCTGGCAAAGTTACATTTGGACCTGTATGTTTCAATATGATAGTATTGAATTTTAAACCTTTATCATAAAATGTCACCCCTTTTTTTATAATGCTGTCATTGGCTTCAAAATCTTTGTAAAACTGATTTAAACCAATTTGCTCTTCTTGCATTTCCAGTCGATTTTGATTCCAATTGTTAATTTGAAGGGCAATAAGAATACCTATAACCACAAGTACGATCTCTCCTATGGCATATTTGAAGTATTTGGTCATTTTACTTTCATTAAGAAGGTTTTTACGGATGTTTCTAAAGAATTTAATCACAGCCTTTTGTATTTAATTTTACTATTGCTCTCTATAATCGTATCATTTGCTATAACAGACCATGTAAAGAAATTTCTAGTTTGAGTAACCATTTGATTTTTAGAAAACGGAATGACTTCAACACCTACACTATCGCTCTCTATTTTTGACAAAAGTTTTTCGTTTTCCTTGTAGATTTTAAATTTATTTGGTAAACAAGTGCTTTTAAATACAGAATCATTTAATGTATTTGCTAAGGCCTCATAACTACCAATAAATGGTTGTAACTGTTGGTCTGTATATGTAAAACTGGGCTTTACGTCAGCTTTATTTAATAACGTGGCAATTTCAGTATAGCAATTAATGGCGTTTGAGCGGTATGCTAGTGCTACGCCAAGGTGATTTCTAATTGCCAGTCCATTAAAAAAGTAAACTTTATTTTTATAACCGTAGTCTTCTAACATCTAGTTATAATAATCTTCATTTCCAATTGCTGTATCGTCTGAGAACCAGGAATAGTTATCTGAATAGAATTTTATATTAGTCTTGACGGCATCCAATAATTCTGCATCAAAATCATCAAGCCTTGCTTTGAGTTTTGAATCTAAGGCGTTTAATTTCTTTATTATGGGCTTATAACCTACAGGAATGTTTTCCCTATTTGCAATTAAAAGCCGGTAAGCATCATTTGTTAATTGAAATTGAGTAAATAAAGTAGTCATATCAATAAATTCTGGGTGCGAAGGGTCTGTATAAGTTTGCATAGTCACACGGTTTTGTTTTACTGCCCAAAAGACACTATCCTTTTTATGAAAAAAGTCTATTTGATTTTCAATCGTCGCAATATTGACGTTGAGCTCATTTAAGACGTCTTCTAATAAGATGTCTGCTTTTGCCTGTGAATTATGGATCTCATTAAGGTTATTTAAATACAACGCAATCAAAATCCCAACCACCACGAGGAAAATCTCGCCCGCAGCGTAGAGAAGATATTTGGGAAACCGCTTTCGCGAAAGCGAACCCCTACGAAGTTTTCTAAAGAATTTTATCATTTTATTTCATTTTGATATTTAGTGACAGCATCTACTATGGATTTCAGCAGTTCCCGAAGTTGAAGTATGGCACTTGAAGTAAATGCTTTAATACCACGCATGTAAGAAACAGCGTTGAGATACTGCTGGTTATCCAGTAAAAGTTCATAATCATTAGGATTCATTTGACCACCGCCGTAGGTGAAATTTTGAACATTTAGTGGAATAAGAGCAACATTTGAGATAGTTTCTATATTTCCAGTCAACTTTTCACTTAACGATGGCAATTGAGCTTCATAAAACTGAATGATAGCAGTTTTAAGACTATCATTTTGAATGAGATGTAGGGAATTATTTTTAAAATTCTCATAAATACCTATTTCAAATAAGGGTTCAGGATAGGATTCAACACTTATCCATTTTTCTTTTAGTTCATTAGATAAAGGAAGTCTAGAATTCAAATGATTTGTAATAAAATCCATGTTTTCAAGATTTCGTTTGTAATCGCTACTTACTTGCTCTAATTGGCGTTCTGTGTTGATTAGGCTGCGTTTAAGGTTTGATATCACGGTTTTTTCAGATTCCCTATCCTCGCGTTGCTTGTTCCAGTTATTAATACTCAATGCAATCATTATCCCGATGACCACAAGCACAATCTCACCTATGGCATATTTGAAATACTTGGTAGTTTTGCCCTCATTAAGAAGGTTTTTACGGATGCTGCGGAATAGCTTTGTCATTGGTTTTAAGGTTGGTGGTTATTCATTCTGTACTCATTTTACTCTTCCAATTGTTGATTGATTTCTAGAATAATTTGGGTTGCGTTTTGTTTCATTTCGGTTAAGGTTTTTATCATTCTCATTTTGCGATACGTATTCATTTTTATGGCATTTCTAGTGGTAGGTTCTCGTAATTTCTCTAGAAACACAGCTTTTCTGTTCACTTCATTCTGTACAAATTGAATATCATTTTCTTTATAAAAATCTCCCTTATAAATATCAATTTCAAAATCCATTGTTAGCCATAGTTTACCGTCGTCGATATTGTCGTCAGAGTCCCATTTTGTAATGACGTTATAGGCATTAGAATCAATGGTGTAATAATTATCAATTTTTTCAAATAGGGTATTGTATTCAAAAAAGTCTGTAATCCCTGCGCTTATTACCTTTTCATAACTTTGATCCTTTACCTGATAGTTGAATGCCGAATAGGGAAGCAATTCATACAATGCGTTTGCTGATAACGTGTCAGGAAATGTACTGTTGAGTAAGGCTTTTGAATCTACTAGCATCGGTGGAATTCTTTTTAAGTCTCGAGCAAACTTTGTGGTGTCTGCTTGTAGATCTACTCGTATGTTTTTCAATACGTTTTCAACGATTGCTTTCTCTTTTCGCTCTTCGTTCCACGTATTGATGCTCAATGCAATCAAAATCCCAATGACCACGAGGATGATTTCTCCTATGGCGTATTTGAGATAACGTGATGTTTTTCCTTCTGCGAGAAGTTTTTGACGGATGTTTCTGAAGAGTTTGATCATTTCATTAATTTAGATTTTGCTGTTAATTGCCTGCGCTCGCCCTATGCATTCCTCTCGGCGAAAAGCCTCGTCGGATGCAAGAAAGGGGTGCCAGCGCACAGTTTGGAGTTAATAATTTCAATTATAGTTTCATAATCATTTAAAACTTGTTCATTAGTAAATCTGATTTCTGAAATTTCCATGTTTTCCAAATATATTGTTCTCTCAACATCTTTTTCTTTCTGTTCTTTTTGAATATGATATCCACCATCTATTTCAAGGGATAATCTTAATCTGTGACAATAAAAATCAAGAACATATCCAGCAAGTGGATGCTGTCTCCTGAATTTATAGCCCATTGGTTTCATCTTAAGAAATTCCCAGATTTTTTGTTCTGTTTCAGTCGTATGGTCACGCAGTTTTTAGCATTTTTAAAAACTGAAGGTGTTGCGCCATCGTGCATGCCTGATACTTTTAACTTATCTTTTTTCATATCTCTAATTTAGAAAACCCTCCCTTTAGGGTTGGGGCAAGGTTTTCGGCAATCAAAATCCCAATAACCACAAGGAATATTTCGCCAGTGGCATATTTGAAGTATTTACCTGTTTTTCCTGTTTCCATGAGGTTATATCTTATTTTTCTGAAGAATTTAATCATCGGTTTTCAATTTTTCGCAGTTCTACAAGTAAGGCAGAGTTTCCTTTTAGTAGATCTTCTAAACCAGCTTTCCTTTCATAGCCTATTCGCTTACTAACCGTAAGTTTATTGAATTTAGCAATCAACTCTTTGGCGTTTACATCCTGCCATAACATATCTTGTAAAGGACCATTTATGGTATTATTTCTATTTTTAATTGGAAAGCTCTCCTGATAGTTTTGTATGGCTTCAACATACGATTTAAAATTATCTTCACTTATGGTTTCAAAGTACTCATGTTTTCTATAAAGGTCATAAATGGCTTGCGTAAGATCGCTATCAAATAGATTGATCTCGCCAGAAAGCACCATTGTTTTGTACGTATTTTCATTTTTAAAATTAATTGTTGGAGTAAGAGGATTAAACTCATATCGTGCAATTTTTAAAAGGGTGTCTACCGTTGCTTCTCTGCTCGATAAGCGCTCTTGAAGATTAAACAGTTCATCCTCTTGTGCCTGTATCTTTAGTATTTTCTCTTCAATATAAACGCTGTCTTTTTCTAGATTTTGAATTAAGGTCTTACTGTTTTTGTAAACGATCTTTTTGTTAGCGTTATCTGTATTCCAATTATTTAGGGAAAGTGCTATCATTATCCCAATGACCACAAGGATTATTTCGCCAATGGCGTATTTGACATACTTGGCTGTTTTGCCTTCATTAATGAGATTTTGACGGGTTTTTCGGAAGAATTTTATCATAAATCTTTATTTTTTGGCTTTCGTGAGTTCTATGATTCTATTTAAATTATGCTCTAACTCCTTCAATTCTGATCCCTTATCTAAAATACTAAATAATGTGGCGAGCTTAATATTTATTAAGTACTCAAACTCTAGAGATTCTAATATTTTTAGATTATTTCGCTTATCTGTGAAATTAAAATTGTAATCAAGATGTTGTGCTAAAAATGGGTCTATTTGGTTAATGACAGCATTTTTACTAGTAGTTTCATCTTCTTGAAAGTCTATAACCAAATCTTGCCATGACACTAAAATGTCACGTAACTCATCATTATGTATAAGATCTAATGACGATGAATTTATAATACTATTTACTGAACCTTGTGATGGGTTAAAGGTCCAAGCAGAAAGGGATTCACCTAAATATTTTGAAATGCTATCTAAATTGTCTCGCTCTATCGAAATGGGAAACATAGAGATGAGCTTTTTAGTACTCGCATACGCATTTTTATGATAAAATAATACGGTGTCGAGCTGCACTCTGTTTTCTTTAAATTCTTTGTTGATAGAAGACAGTGTGAATTGTTCTTTGGTATCATTTAAACGATTTTGGTTCCAGTTATTGATTTGCAATGCAATCAAAATCCCAATGACCACGAGGATGATTTCTCCTATGGCGTATTTGAGATAACGTGATGTTTTTCCTTCTGCGAGAAGTTTTTGACGGATGTTTCTGAAGAGTTTGATCATTTCATTAATTTAGATTTTGCTGTTAATTGCCTGCGCTCGCCCTATGCATTCCTCTTGGCGAAAAGCCTCGTCGGATGCAAGAAAGGGGTGCCAGCGAACAGTTTGGAGTTAATAATTTCAATTATAGTTTCATAATCATTTAAAACTTGTTCATTAGTAAATCTGATTTCTGAAATCCCCATGTTTTCCAAATATATTGTTCTCTCAACATCTTTTTCTTTCTGTTCTTTTTGAATATGATATCCACCATCTATTTCAAGGGATAATCTTAATCTGTGACAATAAAAATCAAGAACATATCCAGCAAGTGGATGCTGTCTCCTGAATTTATAGCCCATTGGTTTCATCTTAAGAAATTCCCATATTTTTTGTTCTGTTTCAGTCATATGGTCACGCAGTTTTTGAGCATTTTCAAAAACTGAAGGTGTTGCGCCATCGTGCATGCCTGATATTTTTAACTTATCTTTTTTCATATCTCTAATTTAGAAAACCCTCCCTTTAGGGTTGGGGCAAGGTTTTCGGCAATCAAAATCCCAATAACCACAAGCACAATCTCCCCAATAGCATATTTAAAATACCTGCCTGTCCGGCAGGCAGGTTTTGTGGTTTTACTTTCATTGAGAAGATTTTTGCGGATGTTTCTGAAGAGTTTTATCATAGTTATAATATTTACCGACGCTCGCCTTTATGCATTCCTCTCGGCCAAAAAGCCTCGTCGGATGCAACAAAGGGTGCCAGCGCTCAAATTGAAATTAACATCGTGTATTACTTTTTCATATTCCTTTAAAACTTGATGGTTGGTAAATCTGATTTCAGAAATGCCTAACTTTTCCAAATAAATCCTTCTTTCCTTATCTTTTATCCTTTGTTCGGATTTAAGATGATAACCACCATCAATTTCAATGGACAATCTTAATTTGTGACAATAGAAATCCAAAATAAATCCTGCTATGGGATGCTGCCGCCTCACTTTGAAACCCAATGGTTTGGTTTTCAAATATTCCCATAATTTCAATTCAGCTTCCGTCATTGAATCTCTCAATTTGGCAGCGTTCCTAAAAACCGATGGTGTGGCTCCATCGTGCATTCCGGATATTATCAACTTATCTTTTTTCATATCTCTAATTTAGAAAACCCTCCCTTTAGGGTTGGGGCAAGGTTTTCGGCAATCAAAATCCCTATAACCACAAGCACAATCTCCCCAATAGCATATTTAAAATACCTGCCTGTCCGGCAGGCAGGTTTTGTAGTTTTGCCTTCATAGAGAAGATTTTTGCGGATGCCTGCCTGCCGGCGAGGCAGGTTTCTGAAGAGTTTAATCATTGTTCAGTTTCCTTTAAAATACTATCGATAATGGTTTCTAATTCTACGAGCTTGTTTTTATTGTAGAGTACTCTATATATAAAATCGTCAGTAATGTTTTCAAATTCAATATCCTCAAAAATTTTCAGTTTATCTATCGCTAAAATGGTTTTGTTTTCCCATTGTAGTTCACCATAAGCGTCCATATCTTTTAAGGAATAATGTTTTGATAAATAAGGAAATACTCGGTCATCAAGATTAATCATTACGCGTTTTGAATTATCGGTTAAGGCTTTCATGGTGCGTCCCCATTCATATATTAAATTTACCAAATCCTTATTTTGAATTAACTCTAAACGTCCTGATTGGATAAGTCCGGAAATTGTATTCTCGGATGGTCTGAAAATTGGAGGGTCAAATGCATAAAATAGTAAACTATCGCTATTTGCTTTCCTAGTGAATTCTTCGTCTTTACCAATAAGATTCATTATGCTTTTAAGGGTATGTATGCAGGTCTCGGATTGTGTAATACTTGTTGTTATGAGCTTTTTATTTTGTAAATATTCGTTATGTAAGCTTTTTACAATGCCTTTTTCTTCAATTTTTAAGATGCGTTCTTGATTCCATGTGTTAATTTGTAGAGCAATCAAAATCCCAATGACTACAAGAAATATTTCGCCAATAGCGTAAAGTAGGTATTTGGAAGCTTTGTTCTCTTTAATCATATTTTGGCGAATTTTTCGGAAGAATTTAATCATTTTTTGTTAGTCTTTCGTTTTTATTAGCTTTTTCCAAAAGACCAATAAAATCTAAAGTCTCCTCTTTTACTTTTTTTAGATAGTTAATGGAATGATCATTTATCCAATAATGAATTGCGGCATTTCGAGTGTATATGGCTTGTTCTTCTCTTAATTCTTTAGCTTGCATTTCAATAGATGCATCAGGAAAAAGAAATGAAGTCTTGTTAGAATCGAATCTCAGAGCATCTGTATCGGTAAAAAGCGCTGCATCAATAGGTATAGCCCAATCACTATCTATTTTAAAGGTCCATTTCATAAATTCGTAATTCTTATAATGACTTACAATTTGGTCTCTTAATTCGGTGTTCTTAATAACACTTAAATTTCCGGTATTAGATAGATCTTCAAATGTTGAAGTGGAAGGAATAACGGTTGGATAAAGTGTACCAAATATCAAATAGTTATTTGCGCTTTTAACCAATAGTGAATCACTACAGTTTTTGTCTTTGAAGGCGTTGCTTAAATTGACTATTATAGTATTGTTGTTTTGAAGGCGTTCTATTTCATTTGTAAAAGTGACGAGATCTTCTTTGTTTTCTTGAATTAATCTTTTGAGATATGAATTTTTCTGATGGTTCATTTTTCTATTCTCATTCCAATTGTTAATTTGTAGAGCAATCAAAATCCCAATGACTACAAGAAATATTTCGCCAATAGCGTAAAGTAGGTATTTGGAAGCTTTGTTCTCTTTAATCATATTTTGGCGGATTTTCCTAAAGAATTTTATCATGGATTAGTTTATATTTATTGTAATTCTTTACGTCTTTCTTCAATCTTGCTAATGAAATCTGTAGCAGATGCTTCATATTCTTTTAGTCTTTTCAAATAATTTCTGCCTATAAAAATTTTAAAGTTGGCGGCTCTGTTTTTATAGATTTGGTCGTTAAGGAAATAGGCAATCGCTTCAGGATTATAATTGCCTAAAGAATAATCTGAATACCAAGAGAATTGCTCATAATATTTTAAATTGGAGTATGTCTCTTTGATGAGAAGATCACGAAATGTGGTCAATCCGTTTCCTTGCGTAATGTAAAATTGAATGATGTCTTGTGAAAATTCGTTTCCTTTGATAGACTCGTTATTTTCATATTTTTTTATTGAGTTACACACTTAGCATCTGTTTTATATCTTTATGCTAAATTGGTTTAGCTATTACCATTCTTTCTATTGTTTTATGGAATATGCTCTGTTTGGATTGAGATCGATTAATTCTAAAACAGAATTCGTCAAAGTAGCTTTGCACATGCCATTTACTAACATGGGTAGGTATTGCTCTCAACCAAGATTTTAACTGCATAATTACAACATGTAGTTCTTTAAAATTACTTCCGTTATTACTTAGCTTCTGCTCTATATCATAATTCTTTTTAAGTGGAGCATAACCTCTCCATTTATCGGTAACTATTTTTGCAGAGGGATCTATATGTTCTTCAAATATTGGAGTTAGTGATTTAGCTGAGTAATCATCTATAGACTTCACATAAACTCTTTTGATTTTATGTTCGGCGCTCAGTTCTACCGCTATCACTGCTTTTTTCTTTTTTGAATCGTAACTTCTACCTTGCTTGCCTTGTTCTTTTCCCCCTACGGTAAATTCATCTACATGAACTATTTCGGTTAGAGGATATTTTTGACTGCTTTTCATTGACTTTCTAACTTTCTGCATGAAATACCAAGCGGTACCTTGACGGATATCAAATCGCTTTCCCATTTGAACACTGGAAACACTCTTGGTACTAGTACTCATTTCAAACACAACGCAGAATGCCTTTTGCAAACCAAATTTAACCTTATGAAACAAGGTGTTTGCAGTGGCGCTTTCAACGTGATTGCAACTGTAACAGTGATATCTATAACCAGATTTTTCACAGCCCTTAGTGTGACCACATTTTGTACATGTAAAACCATCCTGCCATTTTATTTTTGCTAAATATGCTTTACAAGTATCATCATCTGGCAGTTCTTTCACAAAACTCAGTATATTTTGACCTTTAAATACTTCCATAACCCGTGTTATTAATGATAACAAGATACGGAAACTATATGACTAACTCAATTTTTTTAATAATTCAAACCCATTATCTTGCTTTTCAAAAGGCTCATACATATTGATATTGCTTTTGCAAGGGATGCACTGCAAATAATTGGTTTCGTTTATAGAGTCTAAAAAGGAGGTCGAATAGTTTTTAGTCAATATGTTTGTAAGTGTGCTGTCCAAGGTTTCAAAAAATTCAATGGGTACTTTTATGTTTTTAAGATCAGTTTTAAGATTTTGCGCCACTGTGGTATAAATGGCATCGAGTTGCTTTTTTTGCTTTTGGTTTTCATTCCAATTGTTAATCTGTAATGCAATAAGAATCCCAACAACCACGAGAATAATCTCACCAATGGCATATTTGAAGTACTTAGCAGTTTTATTCTGTTCCATGAGGTGGTATCTCATTTTTCTAAAGATTTTTATCATATCAATAATTTATAAACAAAAGGGTTCTATTTTTTGAATTAAAGTTTGTGCTCTTTCCTTTATGTTTTCAATTAACTGTTTCTCGCGATCACAAGTTATGATGGCTAAATTCATTTGGTTTTTAAATTCAATGAAAATGGGATGATTAGAATCTTTCTGCCACTCTACACTTTTTAATAGTGACTGTAACTCTTTGCTATAGACATTTTTATAGAAAGGTACTTCTTGAATTCCAAAGTCTGTGTTATTGCTATATTCTGACACTCTTGTTAAGACGTTAACGTTCGCTTCAATAATTTGTAAAGAGTTGTCTAATTCAGAATAGTAATTCAAAATCGAGTTTTTCAACTCTTGATTTTTGAGATCTTCTAATTTTCCAGAGGATGTAATATCAATTATGGCAGCTTTGGAAGGAATAAAGCGATATGATCTTACCGCAGCTAAATAATCTTCAAGCAATACCGATTTATCTTCTTGGATTTTTAAAAGATTAATTAAAAATCGATCTATCACTACTATTCTTTTTTCAAGCGATACTTTAGATTTTTCAAGATTTAAAAGATCATTAGAAAGGTCTTCATTTATCTTACAGTAATAAGTACGTTCTTGTTGTTTCAGTTTTCTGTTTTCATTCCAGTTGTTGATGGAGAGTGCAATCAATATCCCAATAACCACAAGTACTATTTCCCCAATGGCATAGAGCATATACTTAGGAAATCGCTTTCGCGAAAGCGAACTCAAACGTAATTTTCTGAAAAAATTAATCATTCAATTAGATACTTAAAAGGTTACTCATAAATCAGCCATATTTAATCTGTTATGGTTGAACTTAGGAGGTATTCATAATTACTCTACCAAAATAAAAGAAGGAGGAGGCGGCGAATCTATAGACCATGTCCCTTGCCAGTTTTTATAAAGCCACACCTCGTTTTCCTTGACAAATATGGCAGTGTACAAAACTTCACCAACATACGTTCCTTCTGAAAACGCTTGTAGTCTTCCATTAATAATTCCAACATTGCCATAGACTTTTATGATTTGGTCAAAGAATTTGAAATCCAATATTTCAAGCATTTCAAGACGCTTTTTATCTGCCAATAATTGTGCTGTGTTTTGAACAATGCCATCGGCATTTATGGTATAAAAATCATCGGAAACGCCTGTTTTGAAAAATTCGTCAGCGTTTGTTAAAGTTACATTTGGCCACAAGTTCTTAAAGGCCACTTCAAGTTCTTTCTTTGAGGTTTCAGAATCATTTGTTTGCGAATATTCAGTAACGTCCTTGTCATCCGAGTTTTTGTCAGCTGTAGTTTGATTGTTGCAGCCTATGGTCAGAAATCCGGCAATTGTGATTGTTAGAAGACTTTTTGAAATTTGTTTCATTTTGGTTGGTTTTAGTTTCGTGAAATTACGTGGTGAGTTATTTGTATTTATTTAGAATTATTGATGCATTTAAAGTGAATTTTTATCAGTAATTAATTATCCATATTCTTAAAACTAGCCACATAAAAATTAGGATCAATAGTCAATTCTTTTTTGGTGTCTTTTGTGTACTCTTCTGTCCAATTGGTTGTCGGATAAATCCATTGCTCTTGGTTATCGAGTTTTACTTTTAGCGGCATATCAAATCCATGAACAGTATTTATCCAGCGATATGAAACCACGTTATCTTTAAAGTAATACTCTAAAGTTGGTATTTCAGTAGTGCGTAAGTATTGATTGAAAAATGCTGTTAAGTCTAAACCAGACTGTTGCGAAATATAATTTTCAACTTCTGATGTAGTTACGGTTTTATGATAAAATTCTGTATTTAAACCGGTTAGAATGCCTCGCCATTTTTCATCATCATCAATGACTTGCCTCAAGGTATTTAAAAAGGTAGCACTTTTAATGTATAGATCATTTGTGTAATCTGTATCATTAACGTCGTAGTCACCAATAATTGGCGTGTCGTTTCTAATACGTTGGGATATTCCTTTTATATATTCTTCTCCTGCTTTTTTCCCATAATGATACTCCACATACAAGGCTTCAGAGTAGGTTGTGAATCCTTCATGCACCCACATGTCTGCCATGTCTTTGTACGTAATATTATTAGCAAACCATTCATGACCAGATTCGTGGATGATCAGATAATCGAATTTTAAACCCCAACCTGAACCTGAAGAATCCGAACCATCACGCGGACTTCCATTTTGGTATCCCCAGTATCCTATAGAACTTTGATGCTCCATGCCAACACCTTCTACTAGTTTATAACCATCTTCATAAAATGGATAGGGTCCAAACCAATGTTCAAAGGCTTCTAGCATCAAATGCGCCTGTTTGAATTGTACTTTGGCTTTTTCCAAATTTTCTGGTAATACATAATAATCACATTCAAGTGCGCCGTTCTTACCCTTGTAGGTATCAGAAAAGTGGACATAATCTGCCACGTTTAGACTAACGCCATAGTTGTTGATTGGGTTTACTACCGTCCATTCATAAGTTGTTTTTCCATTTTTATTTTTTTCTGTTGCAGTTAGTCTTCCATTGGCAACAGCCATTAAATCTTTAGGAACAGTTATACGAATCGTCATACCATTATCTGGTTCATCATACATGTGATCTTTATTTGGCCACCAAAGACTGGCACCTTCTCCTTGACAGGACGTATAAACCAATGGCTTCCCGTTTGCGTCTTGCTTCCACGTAAAACCACCATCCCAAGGTGGTCTTGGTGCTTCTTTTGGGTTGCCTTCATAGAAAACCTCAATTTCTTTTGAAGATCCTATTACCTGATTTTCATTTAATTGAATGAAATAAGCATTCCCTTCTTGCCTAAAAGTTAAAGGTGTTCCAGATTGCTGAACTTTAGTGATTTTTAAAGGAGGTTGCAAATCAATTTGCATGATATTTTTAGGTTCTATTACGGTATATGTTATAGTATTAGATCCTTTAATGTGTTTATTTTCAATATCTAATTCAAAATCCAGTGTATAGTGCGTTAAATCCCACCAGGCTCTTTCTGGAGTAATTGCACCTCTTAATGTATCTTGTTTTGTGTATATTTTTTCAGCTTCAGCTTTCATCTTCATATCCCGTTCTATAGGATTCCGACTGAAGGATAAAGCACTTAATTGACGTGTTTTGTTGTAAACAAAACCTTCATAGTTAGCTGTTTTATCATCCTTTTTTAATTTGAAATTGTACGTAGCATTAGCATGCGTTATTTCAAATAAAAGTGAATCGTTCTTTATCAACACTTGATCGATAGGAGCATTTATCTTATTGATCCAATTGCCCCACTTCCAACTGAAAGTTCCAGAATAATTGTTACTGTTTTGGTCAATGCTGACTTCTAAACTACTATTCTTGCTTTTGATTTCATACCATTTTCCGGTTATATTTTGCCCAAATAGTGAGTAAATAGATAATTGAAGAGTTATTAAAAGTATAATTTCTTTTTTCATTTTGAATGATTTTTTTTTGTGTTAATGAGGTACAACGTTTTATGTTTTATGCACGATGTTGTACGCTAATTTTATTTTTACTCCATTAGTTTATTTAATTTTTGTCTAGTCTGTGGATATTCGGTTAATGCTAATGCCTTTTTATAACTTTCAATCGCTTTTTCTTTATTTTCAGTTGCCACATATAAATCGCCTAGGGAATCATAGACATTAAAACTTTCAGGATAATTTTTCACATTGAGTTTAAAAAATTGTTTCGCCTTTTCATAGTGTTTCATATTCATAAACTGATATCCTAACCCGTTCACCATATCATCTTCAGGTTTCATTTCTCTGCCAAACTCTTTTGATAATCGTTTGTAGTGATTTTCATATTTGGCTACTATATCACTTGTAGGATCCAAATAATCTTGCTCATCAAGTTTTAGTTCATAGAAATCAAAAAAATGGCGCATGGCATCATATTCAGTGATTAGAGGTACTGAACCGTGGCTGTCGTCTTTATAATATTTTCCTTTATATGATAATTGTTTTTGTGTGTCATTATTGAGGTAGGTATTAAGTTCCAAAATAGCACGTATATGTGCGGTTGTTTTAGTGGTATCCTTTTGTACAGTTACCGTATCCATGCCTTTGCTCATCGTATTTGCAATTCCTAAAAACAGCTTTTTGTTTCGAAATTTTTTATCTAATGGTGTTTTCTTAATTTTATTAAGCAAATTTTTATCGTCCCACGACATCGATGGATCAATTGCAACATAGGAATTAAATAAATCGGGCTTATCAATTAAGGTATTTAAAACGATAAGCCCTCCAAGTGAATGCCCAATAAGCATGCGATAGGAATCGGTAGGATACTTGGAATCTATATAAGGAATTAACTCTTTTTCGATAAAAGACATAAAATTTTCTCCACCGCCAGAATTTGCAACCATCGTACTGTCTACCATCATAGATGGATCAAGCTTTGCCTTTGTAGGTGTTAAATCTCGCCATCTATTAGTATTAGGAATCCCAACCACAATCATTTCTGGCCAAACGCCAAAACTTAAGTTTTGAATCATCCCAACTACTGAAGTAAAATGAGCATCTCCATCTAACAGATAAACCACTGGGTATTTTTTTTGTTCAAACAGTTCACTCGAACTGCCTTCTGGGACATGAATCCATATCTTTCGTTGTTCATTTAAAATTGTGGAATTTAAACTGTCAATTTTACCGATAATGATATCAGTATTGTTCTGTGCGTTTACTGTGAAAAGACAGCAACATAGGATGTAGATTAATTGTATTTTTTTCATATTCTGTTGGTTTTTTTAATGAAGAATAAAGATGATTTCGTTAATCCTATTCAAAAATATCTTTATCACCATATTGCGTTATAGTATCAAATTTTGATTTAATCGCTGCATATTTATCCTGTTGTTTCATCTTTTTGTAAAGTTTCAAAAGTCCCCAATACGCTATAGAACTATTTGGATGTTTGTTAAGTACTGCTTCCAAACTAGACTCGGCTTTTTCATAATCACCATTTTTAGCATAAGCATCTGCTAAACTTATCAACGTTGGTCTTGGGTAATATGGAGGTTCTGAATAGCCTAAATCTTTCTCCATTTCAACCGATTTTATTAGGACTTCTATTCCTTCATCATATTTTTTTTCAGCAATTAAAATGTTTCCTTTTAGTTCAATGGAAGTGACGAGCAGTGTTTTCAATTGGAATGGATTTAGCCTATCTTTTTCATTCTCTAGTTGTGAATTTCGCCAAAACAGGGCATCCAGTTGATCTAATTTTAATTTTGCATTAGAAATATCATTCTTTTTTAAAGCAGACATACCCGAAGAAAATAAGGAAAATGCAGTTTTGTAATCCATTGCGGCAGCTCCATACAAAGAATCTTTATCAGTTATTGCTTCAAATTTTTTAACTGCTTTATCCCAAAAGCCAAAGCGCATCTCCATAATTGCAGGGGTAATGATGCCTTGATAAAAGTAGGCGCCTCGATGCATTTCGATTCTATCTGCAAAGGCGACCATTTTTTCAAGTCTTTCTGCGTAATACAGACCCTCTTTATAACGCCCATCTTGTGCGCAATTAGCCAACAAATAATTAAGGTTGTGAATATAATTCCAGTTATCGATTTCCTTAATATTTTGTTCGGCCATATACGTTGAGTCCACTTTCATAGCTTTTATGAATTGATCATGTGCCATTTTATAATCACCTAATTTATAATAGATGTGTCCAGGCATATGGACGATATGTCCTGATTCTGGACCTAAATCTGCTAGTTTATGAGCGCTCGCTAAAGCCTCTTCAGGGCAGCAGTTTTCCATTTGATGGATCCAATAATGATGCACGCCAAGATTTTCTGGATTTGAAATGAGAAGACTTCTCAACAAATATTCACTGTAGATTGTCCCTTTTTTGGGGTCCATATGTTCATCATATCCAGACATGTTAAATAGGGCCAAAAAAAGTTTTGCATCAACATCTTGTGGGTATTGATGAACGATATTTTCTAACTGTTGTAAATAACCTTCTGGGTTTTTTGTTTCAACAAAATCAAGAATTCCTTTGCTGTAAAGCGCTTCATATCCTTCCGCTTTTTTACTTAATTCTTTAAGTTTTTCTACAGCTACTTTCTTTTCTTCATCAAACTCTTTATTATCAATAAATAAAATGGTGTGAAGAATTCCCCAATAGGGCATGATTGCGGTAGAATCAAGCCGTATAGCTTCCTTAAATGACCTATAGGCCTCAAAGTCCCAGAAACAATGCAATTGACTAACGCCTTGACTAAAATACTTTTGCGCCAGTTCTGACGACGTTTTTATTTTTAATGTTGAAGACCCAACACCGTTCATGAGTTTTGGTGCAGGAAGATTTTCAATATAATTGACGCCACTTCTACATGCCATCACATGATTTATTTCTTTAGACTGTTCACTATGGTTGTGTTGCGCGAAGGTTGGTAAAATTCCTAATTGTAATAAAATAAAAAGTACTATTTTTTTCATGACTAAATTTTTATGGTTAGTTTTTCTGATTGTTATGGGCTGTTCATAATTAAGCCTAATGATTCATGTAATATGCGTTTTAATGCATATAATATATTGCGAGCATTTAGCTATTTATTTTTCCTTCTTAAGGATATAATAATTGTATATTTTATCCACCCGATACTCGCCATTCTCTATCGTGATTTTATCGTTTTCCTCCATCCAAGTATTGTTGCCGATATAGAATTTTAAGGTGTCTATTTTTTCTTCTCCCTTGACCTGTCGGGTAATTCCACTTTCTATGGATTTGATTTCTATGGATTGTTTGCCATCTGATTCTCTACCACCTCTTGTTTGCCCAGTGTATGTGCCTTGGGTGGCGTTGGTATCAAAATCCAACGGAGCTTGTTTGTACTCCTTTTTGTCCAGTAATTTCCAAGTGATTTCATATCCAAAAAAACGCCCTGTTTTTTTTGGTCCGATGGTGTTTATTAAAGTTATGATATATAAATCATCTTCAGGGAAATATTGTACGAAAGATGAAAATCCGGCAATGGCGCCACCATGTGAAATTTCTTTGTGACCATAATCCGAGAAATTGGCCAAGCCTTTAGCATACCTTACAGGCGTACCATCATTTAATTTGCCTGGAGTAATCATTGATAGATACATAGGTTCTGATAAAACTTTACCAGAATGTAAAGCCTTCGTCCAGATAAGTAAATCCTCGGTGCTACTTGATAGCGAACCAGCAGAGTAGGGTATGTAATAATTCAGATAATTCATTTGTTGAAGGCCGTTTGGGTCATAATTATAACCATTCACTTTATTTTTAACCACTTTTGTATTGGAGCCAAAAGGCGTGCTATGCATTTCTAAAGGGTCAAAAAAGGTCTCTTTTAAATAGTCTTCGTAGGTCTGTCCGCTTACTTTTTCAATAATCAAACCCAGAAAAACAAAAGCGACATTGTTGTAGATTAATGCTTCTCCTGGCTCATGTAAAAATTCTTTCGGTTCTGCCAATTGCACCGTAAGCTTATGAGGAAATTCATCGAAAGTCATTTGAGTGAACTCATCCTTACCGTTAGGAGCTTGTGCAAGACCCGAAGTATGGTCAAGCAATTGAGCAATCGTAATTTTTCTTCCTTTGGTGTCAAAGTCTAGATATTTTGTAAAATCATCATCCAATGACAATTTTTTGTCTTCAACTAATTTTAGGATTGCGGCTGCCGTGAATTGTTTGGTGACCGAGCCAATATCAAATATTGCATTTTCAGGCATAGGTGTAGAAAGTTCTAAACTTGCGTAGCCATACGTTTTTTTCAAGAGCATATTACCTTTTTGAAATACTAAAATGGCACCTCCTGCAATTTGGGCACTATCAATGCTTGCTTTAAATAGTGAGTCTGCATAAACTTCCAGAGGTGATGCAGTTGAGGTCTCTTTCTTGGATTGACAGCTTGTTGCAAGTAAAACTGTTGCTAGAACAAATACGAGTAGTTGCTTCATTTTTTTTCTTTTTTAAAATATTAGCTATTTTTTTTCTGAATTATAATGCTCTTCCAACTGGATACAACAAATACCTTTCGTCATAGTATTTTGTTTTGCTATAAAACCAAATATAGATGGCATCAGGGTCATTAGCAAAAACAGTATCAGACGCTTTCTTATCCTCAAATTCTTTTTGCAATTCAAGAGAATCTTTAAGCATTTTTGTAATGGTTGGTTCCATAACATACCCTTCAATATATTCTGTACGTTGAAAAATTTCATTAAAAAATCCCCAACTTATAAAGGAATCGGCAGATTTAGGTTCGAGTAACAACATCGCTAAATCTCCTAAAGTTTGGTCTGTTGAAATATAAACAGAACCCGCTGGAAAGGTTTCTTTTCTAGTTTCTGGAACAGCGGAACCACTTACTTGCATGTGACCTTCAAAAGGAAGAATTTCACCTGATTCATTTTGGAATTTGGCGTCTTGTATGCGATACATTTCTACCGTTACTACTTTTGGTTCTTTAAGAGTTTCCATTTTAATGCCGTGCAATTTCAATCTTTTGATAACTTCATTACACCAAACAGGAATGTAATATCCTTTCGGACGAACCACAAAATCTATTGCTTCTGACGCTTTATAATTGACAATGGTCATGGTTTGCGGTTTGCCCGTCCACGCAACATAATCGGTATTGGTAACTTTTGATTTTACAATTTTGGCCTCAATTCCTACTAATTTTAGACTATCAGGAGCTACGGTTAGCTGTTCTTTAATTGTAGCATTTGATAAATTTTCAAATGCTACATTGGCATCCATTTGTGGCACTTTAAATTTCATAGGTAGTTTTAATTCTCTTTTATTTCTGTCTGCTATTGTACTTTCTTTTAATGAATTTCCTTCTTTTGCCAAAATGTTCAAAGTGCTTTCTAGTAAAATATAAGTTCCTAGCACTCTTTGTTTGTATGGTTTTAAAGAATGATTTTCAACTAAAATACTTGCCGTGTGCCGCGCATCACCATACGCATCAGAAAATCGTGGATCTCCGGTCATTAAGACATTTCCTTTCGAAAAGTCACTATTATTTACGGCAAACAACAATTGCCCCGGAATATGCCCAGCCGCTTTTAAGTCTTTATCAGCTTGATTTTTATAAGTTTTAGCCAACCAATTTGAAATTGATTTTGAATATCCCAATCCATCCAATCCGCCAAAAGTAATGTCGTATTGATAATCTGCACCATCGGTAACATGCAGATCCATATACAATAAAGGGTCGTATTCATTAATCACACTGATAACCGCGCGAATTTCATCGGTATCTATTTTGGTATAATCTCGGTTGAGGTTTAAATTTTGTGCATTGGTACGCCAACCCATATTTTGCGGTCCACGTTGGTTGGGTCTATTATACGGAGAACTTCTTTCGTGTCCATCCACATTTAAAATTGGAATAAATAAAAAATTGACTTTGTCTATTAAATCTTTTTTACTCCCAAAAGCAATATCACGCAGCAACATCATTCCAGCATCTTTTCCGTCAATTTCACCCGAATGAATTCCGGCTTGCGCCAATAAAAGAGGTTTTGAAGATTTTTTTAAAGCAGCAGCCGAAACATTTTTATCGGTAGAAGCAATTACCATATTAATAGCTCTTCCTTCTGGACTTTTACCAATGGAAACCATAGCGATTAAAGGCGAAGCATCGGCTAGTTTCTTTAACCAAGTCATCGTTTCATCATACGTTGGCGTAATAACAAAATCAGATTGTTCGGCTGGTGTTATCCACGGATTTGAAGCTTTTACAATTAACAATTCGTTTTTCCCGTGCCAATCTTGAACGGGTGGTAATATGGATTGTGCAGTAAGTTGAAATGTTGCAATAATGCAGATAAAGAATAAGATGTTTTTCATTTTATGTGTTGATTAATAAATTAATTCGATTTTTCTAGTTGAATCCACGAACGAACCCGCTGTTCTAATACAGAAAGTGGCATATCACCAGCGTCAAGAATTGTATTATGAAACGCTTTAATATCAAAAGAATCACCCAAAGTAGTTTCGGCTTCTTTGCGTAATTTTAAAATGGTAAGTTGTCCTATTTTATAGGATAGTGCTTGTGCTGGAATTACCATATAGCGTTCTATTTCAGCGATCACACTGGCTTCCGACGCAGATTCATTTTCAAGTGAGTAGGCTATAGCTTCTTCTCGCGTCCAGCCTTTGTGATGAAGGCCAACATCTACTACCAATCGTATCGCTCTATGCATTTCCTCACTCAACATACCAAAATATTGATAGGGGTCGTCGTATAATCCCAATTCTTTTCCAAGCGATTCAGCATACAAACCCCAGCCTTCTGAATAGGCTCCAGAATATGTAAACTTTCTAAATGCAGGAATGTGCTCGTTTTCTAACGCAAGCATCATTTGATAGTGATGACCCGGAATGGCTTCGTGTAAAAACAAAGCCTCATCCATATGGCTATTATAAGAAATGACATCTGGTATAGGAACATAAAACACACCCAGTCTTGAGCCATCAGGATTACCAGGATAATATTCCGCACTAGCCGATTTTTCACGAAATGCCTCGGTGCGGTTTATCATAAAAGCTGTTTTGGGTTTTTTGTCAAACAACTTCTCGAGTTGGGGTGCCATGCGTTTTTGAATGTTCTCAAAATTATCTAACACTTGTTGCGGATCTGTGAATGGCATCAAGGCTTTATTATCACGCACGTAATTAAAAAACTCGAGTAAGCTGCCTTTAAAACCGACTTCCTTTTTAACGAGTTCCATTTCTTTTCTAATTCTTGCCACCTCAGATTTTCCTAAATTGAATATAGAATCTGCTGAAAGGTTTGTTGAGGTATGGTATTCAATCTGATTTTTATAGTAGTCTAGTCCAGAGGGCAATGTGCCAATGCCAGAAGTGGATCGGGCAGCTTTTAAATAGTCCGTTTTGAAAAATTCAGCTAATTTTTGATACCTCGGGATAATATCTTCTTCAATCATTTTTTGATACCTAGTTTCAATGGCTAACCTTTCAGCTTGTGTAAACTCTTTAGGCATGTTTTTAACAGGGCTGTAAAATAAATGCTCTTCTACAGGACCTTTCGCCATTTCCTCAAATTGAGGAATAATTTTTAATACGATAGCTTTTGGATGCACATAACCTAGCGTGATGCCTTCCTTCATATTTACTAGTGCAGTATCTAACCAAACCGTGTAATCTTTTACTCTTTTAACCCAATTATCATAATCTTGGACTGTTGCAAAAGGTTGAAAGCTGCTGCCCAAAGCCAGTTGAGGTACGTACAGATTAAGCGAATTAATTTGGTCTATGGGTAGATACTTTACAAAATCGTGGTTGACCGCCAGTCTGTTTTTACAATACCAAACGATTACATCATAATTAATTTGGTCTGATGCATTGAGCAGGGCTCTATCATATTGCTGAATTTTATCGAGGTGTGATTGATAAAGGGCAACTTCTTTAGCTCTAAATTCATCTGTAAGGTTATTGGGCATCCTATCTAAATACCTGTTAATACCGTTACGATTTCCGTACAATGGGTTTAACGCTAAACTGCCTTCATAAAAACTGTCATAGACTTCTGAAATTGGGGGTAGTTCTGTTTTTTCTGGTTCCTTTTTTTTGTCGGCGCAGGCCGTAATGATGAAGGTGAAAGCTATTAATTGTAGAAGATGTTTCATTTTTTATGTTTTTGGCTAGTGTAAATTTTTAACTGAATTATTGAATTTTTTTTTTAAAAGATTGATATTTAAATTCTTGTTATTAACTTTAGAATATGTCCACCCTTTAGTCCCGATAGCTATCGGGAGGGGCAAGACATATTCGGTTTGTAAATTCCTTTTCATTTTTTTAAACATTTCTTTACTTCTCTCCAACAAAAGACGGTGGCGGCGGCGAATCTTTTGTCCATGTGCCTTGCCAATTTTCATATTTCCAAGTGTCGCCATACTTTACAAATATTGCCGTATAAAAAATTTCGCCTACATAAATGTCTTCTGAAAAAGCTTGAATTCTACCGTTGATAATCCCAACATCGCTAAATACTTTTATCTGTTGGTCAAAGAATTTGAAATCTAAAATTTCCAGCATTATCTGTCTTTCAGTATCTACAAGAAATTGTTCTTTATTTTGAATAATACCATCTGCATTTACCGTGAAAAAAGTGTCTGAAACATCAGTTTCAAAATAGTTTGCGGCATTTGTGAGTGTTACGTTTTTCCACATTTTTTTGAATGCTGTATCTAGTTCTTTGGTTGCGATTTCAGAAGGATTATCTTCTTTAAAGGAAGTTTTTTCGGTACAACCAATTATTAGAAACCCAATGATTAATAATGTTAGAACTCTTTTTAAAAATTGTTTCATTAACTAAAATTTTAAATTCTGTTTGTAGTTAATTTTTTTCTCCACTAGATTTTGCAAGCCATGCTGCATATTTCTGTTTTAGAAATTGCATTCCTGCTTTTTCATATTCGGGTGTCCAAACTGTAAAGTGATCGCCTGGGTAATAGGCAAATTGGAATGTTGAGTTCAGCTCCTTCATCTGTTTTTCTAAAGACATTACGGCATAGTTTAAAAGGAAATTGTCTTGATTGCCAATAGAAATGCGGACTTTCCCATTTAATTCAGACTTTAAAGCATCCCAATCATTTTTAAGATTTAGGGAAATATCATATTTTTTCCAATGCGATACCACGTCAGGATTTATGACTCCCGTTTTGGCATTACAAATACCTTTGGGCAAGCCATCCGTTCCTTTTTGGCTAAATACCGCATCAAAAGAATTCATTTGCTCACCACGATATACAACATGTTCCATCTCATACACCTGTTTCATAGTACCCCAAGGTATAAAACCTCCAATTGTTGCTACTAAAAATCGAGAGCCATCTGTATCATAAAACATGTTTTTATCTTCGTATAAATTTACTCTTTGAAAAGCTCTGAAATCAACAGGATCCGGAGCACTAGACCAGCAGCCATCAAATACTTTTGGGTATTGCGTTTGAAGCCATAAAACGGTCCATCCACCACTGCTATGACCCGTTAACAAGCGAGCACCATTAGCTCTAAAGTTTTTTTCAAGTAAAGGAATAAACTCTGTGGTTAAGGCGTCGCCCCATGGTCCGTTGTTATCGCTGTTTGCATATACAGAATGTCCTAAGGAGCAATTTCCATCCAGATATACTTGAATGACAGGGATACTATCCATTTCAGCACTGGGCATATCATTGCCAGAATACCTGTGGTAATCTCCACCATAACCAGAAATGGTAAACAGTATGGGAAACGTTCTTTCTGGTTCTGTGTAATATTCTTTTGGAAGAATAACCGCTGCATCAACCATCATTGATTTTCCATGAAATTTACTGAGTAATGCAGAGGGTACTTTTAATTCTTTTACAAATTCAGTTTCCTTAAAGTCAGGAAGCTCTGGAATCATTTGTGTTGCAGCCACACTAAAAATTTCTTTGGTGTCTTTTGTGATGGTGATCTTTTCAGAAGGGTTAAATAAGTTTCCAGGACTTTCTGCTATGGATCGTCCGCCTAGGTTTCTATCCCATACAATTTGAACATAATAGTCTCCGCGTTCAATGTCAGATAATACTATGGGGTAAGACTTCGCTTTGTCATCTATAGTAATAGTTTCACCAGCTTTTATATTTTTTACAGCTACCGAAAAAACTGGAAAGCTTTCTAGGCCGACCATCCCGTTTTTTGGTTCTTTATTATCTTTTGACATATAGACAACTACATGTCCTGTAAATGGTTTGTCATATACTGATGGCTCGTAACTTGCTTTAAATTGTTGTCCATAGCTGCTTAGTGCAAACAGGCAACTAAGTAAAAGCGTGAGATGTATTTTTTTCATTTTCATTTTTAAATTTTGATTGGTTTTAATTATCGCTAAACTGTGTTATACATCGTTATTCTTTAAGTCGATTGTATTTTTTTAAAGTTTCAATAAGTAAATCGTGTGGTAAAGCATAGGCTTTATTTTATTCATTAATGCTATTTACTTCAATCCAATAGCCATCCGGGTCTTGAAAGAACACTTGATTTATTCCATCAGGTCTAATGTTTATCTTATTCAGATTACCAGGGAAGTCAGAATACGTAATATTCATTTTGGTAAGGTTCTGAACAAATTCATCAAAATTTGCTGTAGATAAAGCAAGATGAATAGCCTTATTTGTCTTAATCTCCTCTTTGAAAATTGATAATAGGTGTAATTCTTTTCCATCTCCTAATGAAATCCATTTTACGTTTTTAGCTTCTGGGGGCAATGGAATTATTTCCAAATTTAAAACGTCTGTGTAAAATTTAGCTGATACATTTACGTCTTTAACTGACAATGCTAAGTGATTAAAAGACAGAGAAAAATCCTTGTTTTCTTGCCCATTTACAAGTAAAGAACTTTGAATTAAAATGAGAAGGACGATTGCTTTTTTCATTTTCATTTTGTTTTAAAATTTGTAATTGTGCTACTTTCGTTACTCAATTTCCTTTTTAAAGATGTAATAATTGTAAATTTTATCCACCCGATACTCGTTATTTTCTATAGTGATTTTATCGTTTTTACCTTTCCAATCTCCTTGAATAATTCCCATGGCGTTCAAATTGAATAATTTTACCATTTTGATCTCTTTCAAAAACAAGGGTTTCCCCCAATTCTTCATTATCTCTTATCCTCCGAAATGTATCTCCTTCTATATGTTTGAATAAAATCATGGCTTTTGATGGATTGTCTGCTGGTAGCGGGAGCATTACTAATTTATCGCCCCATGTTGAGATATATTCCTCGCTTCGCCATGGCATTGGACTATAATAACCAACAAACTCTTGTAGGTTTACCTTTTCTATCTTGTCGCTTGTAGGCTGTGGCTTTTTAGGCGTTTCTATTTTTTTAATGATTCCATTGATTCCATTTACATATTTTTCTGGTCTAATTCCATTTGCATTAATCATCACCGAAAAAGCTAATTTGTTTTTAAAATCTATATTGAGTATCGTATTATATCCTGGGCACGTTCCATCATGTCCAACCCATGTATTCCCGTCAGCATCTTTTTCAACTATAAAACCTAGTCCCCATGTTGTTTTCCAATTAGGATCTGTCCAATGTACATTTTGCATATATTTCAGAGTTGATGGTTTTAATATTTCTGTAATTGTTAAATTCCTCAATCTGAATTGCCATGAAGCAAATTTCCCTAAATCTTGTACATTTGAAGAGAAGCCCGCAGCTGGAGTCATTCCATTAGCTTGAAAGAAATTAACTTTTTCACGCTTACCGGTTCTTGATATTGCACTGTAGCCAATAGCTAATTGTTTTCCGTATAATTGCTCGGGCATTACAGTTCGAGTATCTGTAAGTCCAAGGGGGTCTAAAATATTTTTTTGAACATAAACTTCATACGGAACTCCAGATATTTTTTCTACTATTTCACCTAAAAGGGTAAGTCCGAGATTACTGTATTGAAGATAGGTAGAAGCTGGATAAAGCGTTTCTTGTTCGCTTAGCTTGGAATTGATTTGTGCTTTGCTTGGGAATGAAAAATCAGGCCCAGTCCAATATGGATAATCAGCTTCTCTAGGAAGTCCTGAAGAATGGGTCAATAAGGACCTGATGGTAATGGGGCCACTTTCTGGATATTTCTGTTGAAGGTTATAAGCTGGCAGTAGGTCGCTCACATTGTCATCCAATCGAAGTTTACCTTCATCGTAAAGTTTCATAATGGCAACTGAAGTGAATAACTTGGATATAGAGCAAATACTACAAAGTGTAGATGCTTCTGCCTTAATGTTCTTTTCAATATTGGCTAAACCAAAAGCTCCTGACCAAAGTACTTTTTGATCTTCCACTACAATAGCTGTTAAACCTGGTATGTTATCAAAATCTTTTTGGGCTTCTAACCATACCTCTACCAGTTTGAAAGCATCTGTGTAATCCTTTTTAGCTTCTTGAGAAAACCCAAAAGTGATTGAAAAGGAAAGCAATAAGGTGAAATAATATTTTTTCATTTTTTGTTTTATTTTAAGATTTATATTTCTTCTATGGTCTTTAGTTACTTCTCCTTTTTAAGGATGTAATAATTATAGATTTTATCCACCCGATACTCGTTATTTTCTATAGTGATTTTATCGTTTCCGTCCATCCACGTATTGCTGCCAACATATACTTTTAAGGTGTCTATTTTTTCTTCTCCCATTACTTGTCGGGTAATTCCATTTTTGATGGAATTGATTTCTATGGATTGTTTGCCGTCTGTGTCTCTGCCACCTCTTGTTTGCCCAATGTATGTGCCTTGGATGTCGATGGTATCAAAATCTAAGGTAGCTTGTTCATATTCCTGCTTGTCCAGTAATTCCCAAGCGGTTTCATATCCAAAAAACCGTCCTGTTTTTTTTGGCCCAATGGTGTTTACTAAAGTTATGATGTATAAATCAACCTCAGGATAGTATTGCACGAAAGAAGAAAAGCCGGCAATGGCTCCTCCGTGAGAGATTTCTTTATGTCCATAATTAGAGAAATTGGCCAAGCCTTTCGCATAACGAACCGTAGTACCATCATTTAATTTGCCGGGACTAACCATAGACTGATACATAGGCTCTGAAAGCACTTTGCCATTGTGTAATGCGCGTGTCCAAATGAGTAAATATTCGGAGCTACTTACAAATGAACCAGCAGAATAGGGTATATAATAATTCAGAAAACTCATTTTTTGAAGGCCGTTCGGGTCGTAATTATAGCCATTCACTTTATTTTTTACTACTGTGGTATTAGAACCAAAAGAGGTACTACTCATTCCTAAAGGATCAAAAAATGTTTCTTTTAAATAATCTTCGTAGGTTTGCCCTGTTACTTTTTCAATAATTAGTCCTAAAAAAACAAAAGCGACATTATTATAAATTAATGCCTCACCAGGCTCATGTAAAAATTCTTTAGGTGCTACCAATTGCACCGTAAGCCTGTGTGGAAATTCATCAAAAGACATTTGAGTGAACTCATCCTTACCATTAGGAGCTTTTGCAAGACCCGAGGTATGGTCAAGCAATTGAGCAATAGTGATTTTTCTTCCCTTGGTATCGAACTCCAGGTAATCGGTAAAATCATCGTCTAAAGAGAGCTTTTCTGCTTCCACTAGCTTCAGAATGGCTGCTGCAGTAAACTGCTTGGTCACAGAGCCAATATCAAAAATACCATCCGTGGGCATTGGAGTAGATAGTTCCAAACTTGCAAAGCCGTAGGATTTATTTAATAGTATTTTATCTTTATGAAAAATCAAAATTGAAGCTCCTGCTATTTGAGCACTGTCAATGCTGGTTTGAAATAGTGAGTCTGCATAGACTTCTAAAGTTGGTGCTGTTGAGGTCTCTTGGTTCTTTTTGCAACTTGCTAGCAAAAGCGTTATTGCAATTATGGGTAATATTAAGTTTTGTTTCATTTTTTTAATTTATTTCTCTTCAAAGGTATTTAAGCCTATTTTTCACGTGTCAAACGTGAATTCATCTGTGCCATTTGATACACCAATGCTGTTATTATAATGGCGTATTTAGGGATGTTTGCTTTTTTATTTTTCATCTAAATCCTTATAATCAAATACTAAATTACAAAACGTAATTACCCCTAATTTGAATGCAGTATCTTCAATAATAAATTCGGGTGTATGATGAGGCCCTACTAGTTTCGGGTCTTTACCCTTGGCCATGCCACCGATCATAAAGTAGAAACCAGGTATCTTTTCAGAAAAAAAGGAGAAATCTTCTGCTCCTGTTATTGCAGGCACTAAAAGTACATTGTCAATTCCAGCCGATTTTTGCAAAGAAGGAAGTACAGCATTTGTGAGTGCAACGTTATTAAAGGTTACCGGACTGTATCCCGTGTAAGGGAGCTCTACAATGGCCTCTGCACCGGCTGCTTCCGCTGTTTTTTCTGCTATTTGCTTTACACGATTATACACCAATGTTTTATCATCATTACTAAGGGTGCGAACTGTACCCAACATCTCTACCTGAGCAGGAATAATATTATTGCGGTTTCCTCCGTGTATGGATCCTATGGTAACCACAGCAGCGTTTTCTGTAATATTTACATTTCTGCTTACAATTTGCTGCAGGCTGGTAATAATTTGTGCTGAAACAAAAATAGGGTCCACCGAAAACCATGGATCAGCACCATGACTGGGTTTTCCGATTACAGTAATTTTAAAATCTGCTGCACCAGCTAAAAACCCTGCTGGACGGTAACTTATTTTATCAACTTCTATTGCCGAGTCCACGTGCAAACCAAAAATCACATCGACCTTTGGGTTTTCTAATACACCTTCTTTTACCATTAATTCCGCTCCGCCTTCTTCCCCTTTGGGTGCACCTTCTTCTGCGGGTTGAAAGATAAACTTAACGGTTCCTTTTAAGTCTTTTTTCATTCCTGCCAAGACTTCGGCAACACCCATCAATATGGCCACATGGGCATCGTGACCGCAGGCATGCATTACGCTTGTTTCTTTGCCTTCGTAAATGGTTTTTACTTTTGAAGCAAAAGGCAAGTCATTGATTTCCTCTACAGGCAAGGCATCCATATCGGCTCTAAGGGCTATAACGGGCCCAGGTTTGTCACCTTTCAAAATACCTACCACGCCTGTAATGCCCACTTTTGTTTGTGTCTCAATACCCAAGGATTGTAAATGCTTGGCAACGAGTTCTGCTGTACGAAATTCCCGGTTTCCCAATTCCGGGTTTTGATGAATGTCGTGTCGCCAGGCAATCACCTTTTGCTCTATTTTATCGGCACTTTTGGCAATGAGTTCACTGTAATTGCTTGTTTGGGCAAGCAGTTGACCGGTACATAGGCTTATCGTTGTGATAAGTGCTATTGCTGTTTTTTTAATTTTCATAATTAACATTGTTTTTTTTATAATAACTCATACTTTTACCCATCATTGCAGAAAAACTGTGTTGTGTGCAGGCCAGCTTTATTCTCTGTCAACTGACATTATTGTTTTTAGTAATACATTAGCTCCATTTGTCATGTCTTCTGCTGTGGTAAATTCACTGGGAGAATGGCTGATGCCACCTACGCTCGGAACGAAGATCATGGCCACCGGGGCAATATTTGACATCTGTTGCGTATCATGGCCGGCACCGCTCTGCATCAACTTTGTTTTAAGGCCAAGAGAAAGTGCTGATTCATTAATTTTTTGTTGCAGTGATTTATCTGTCAAGGCGGGTTTCACAAAACTTGCTTCACGGACAAAACTAATTTTTGTCTTAGACTCAGTTGCTATGGAAGTGGCGCGCTTTTCAATTTCATTCAACAGCATTTCAATCTTTTCCCACGATAAATCGCGTATCTCCAAGCCCAGTGTAACCTCGCCCGGTACTACGTTATATGCACCAGGTAGCGCATTGATTTTTCCTACCGTGCCCACTTGACTGCCTGGGACACTGTTAATTACTTCGTTTACAGCAATGATTAATTTGGAAGCAGCTAATAAGGCGTCTTTCCGCAACTTCATAGGCGTTGTGCCTGCATGATTTGCAAAACCCTCTATGGTAATCTGGCAATCTAAGATCCCCACAATCCCCTCTACTATACCGATTTGCAAACCTTCATTTTCAAGAATACCCCCTTGCTCAATATGCAATTCAAGAAATGCATGCAGGTCTCCTTTTTTGCGTATCGCACTTTGGAGGTCAGCAGGGTTACCACCTATTGCTTTTATTCCCTCTGCCATCACCAAACCACTTTGGCTAATCTGTTTTAGTCCATCATCTGTCAATTGACCTACCATTGCCTGGCTACCAATGAGACCTCCTTCTTCATTGGCGAAAATGATAACCTCCAGAGGATGTTCTGTTACCATTTTATTTTCATTGAGTACTTCAATGACTTCCAAGGCACTAAGACAGCCTAAGGTGCCATCGTAGTTTCCCCCATCAGGCACCATGTCAATATGCGAACCAAAAGCAATTGGCTTTAGAGAAGGCTTTTTCCCCTTTCGTTTGCCGATGATGTTGCCACCACTGTCAATACTTGGGTTAAGTCCTGCATTCTTCATCAGTTGCATAAACCACGCCCTTCCTTCAATGTCTCCTTTGGTATAAGCCACTCTGTAGCCGTGGCCGTTTTCGTCTTGTCCAAATTTTGCCAGCTCTTTAATCCGATCCTCAATACGCTGTCTGTTTACTTTGAGATTGTCGCCAAAGAACATTTTACCATTTGAGCCCAGCAGCCCAAATGTTGTTATCCCAAGACCAGTTAATGCTGCGTTTTTAATAAATTTTCTTCTTTTCATATTATTACTTCTTTAAAGTTTCACTTGAAAATCTGGATGCCCATATTGCCACATCACAAAGGCAAACTGGTCTGCAAAATTTACGCAGCTTACTTATCTGTCTTCGGTGTTGTGAACAGGTTTTTCTATTGTTCTTTATAATTGAGAATTTGTGTTTTTAAAGCTGAATCGTCCATAAGGCACCATTGTTCAGCAAGTTTGCCGTCCTTAATTCGGTAAATGGATATTTCAGCAATCATCACTTTAGTCCCAGTCGAATCAATTCCTTCATAAGTTCCCGAATGTGTTCCTGTGGAATTATAGCGTGTTACCACTTTATCTTTTTCAATAATAATATCGACTACTTCTTCATGCCAGTCGGGAAATAGCGCTCTCCAATTAACGATTTCAGTTTTGGATCCGGCAATGCCTTTCCACTCCTGATCAGTTAAATAATGACATACAAAGTCAGGAGCTAATATTTCATTTAATTTTTCTACTTGTCCAGTGTTCCAAACCTCATGGTATTGAAGTATAAGCTCTCGATTGTAGTCTGCGTTCTCTCTTCCGCTATTTGACTGACAACCCAAACAAAGGAATAGAACAGCGATTAATGTTAGCATTGAATAGTTGTGTGTCTTCATTTTATGATAATTAATTATTGATTTATTTTTTGCTTTTTGCGGTTTACGAGTCTTTGTCCGTGAGCTAGTTCGATTACTGCCAGCGCCAGAATAAACAGTCGTTTCAATACCGTTTATTTATTGTTATAGGCTTTTTAATTTTTATATCCAGGCCCTCTAACTACTTGGCCAGGTAATGCACCTGTATGTTTCCCATCTTTAAGTACCTGCACTCCATTGACAAAAACGTGTACCATCCCTGTGGAGAACTGCTGTGGTTTTTCAAAAGTGGCGTGGTCTTGAATTTCATTTGGATTAAATATCGCTAAGTCCGAAAAATACCCTGTCTTTAAAGCCCCGCGTTTTTTGATTTTCAAATTCGTAGCAGGTAATGTTGTGAGTTTGTAAATAGCCTCCTCTAAAGAAATCACTTTTTCATCGCGAACATATTTGCCCAGAAGTCGAGCGACATTTCCATACGCCCGAGGATGGTTACTCGTCTCTAAAAAAACACCTTCAGGTGCAGAAGATTCTTCATCTGAACCGAAGCTCATATAGGGGAGTGCGAGTTGTTTTTTTACATTTTCCTCCGACATCAAGAAAAATATAGTTCCTACTCTGCTACCATCTTGAATGACCAAATCCATTGCGGTTTCCTCGGGAGATGTTTTACGCATTTCTGCCACTTCCGCCAACGACTTTCCGGTTAAATATTTCAGGCTGTCGTTTTTAAAACCTACTAATAGCATATCGTCATAGGATTCGACTGCCATCATATAATTTTCCCATTCATTGGTAGGTGTGGTCATTTCTTTTATCAATTGCTTTCTAATTTTTGGGTCTTGCAGGCGTTCGGCCCATTTTTCATAGCCTCCTTCTTGCACCCATGGCGGCATGGTAGCATTAAGACCTGTTCCCCCAGCGGTGTAGGTATACATATCCGTTGTGATATCCAGTCCGGCTGCTCGTGCAGAATCAATCTTGGAGACCACAGCATCAAATTTGTTCCAGTTATCCTTGCCTGCCATTTTTAGATGATACACTTCAGCCCGAATATTGGCTTCATCGGCAATTCGAATTAACTCATCCAAACTTTCCAGAAGTTGATTGCCTTCACTGCGCATATGGGAGATGTACATCCCTTCATAAGCGGAAGCAACCTTACAGAGTTCTATTAATTCTTCTGTGCTTGCATAAAAGGCGGGAGCGTAAATCAATGATGAACCAATGCCCAAGGCACCCTCTTCCATTGCTTTTTTTACCATGCTTTTCATTTGCTCCATTTCTTCATCGGTCGGAGCTCGGTCTTCGAATCCCACAGTATTTATTCTCAATGTTGTGGCACCCACAAAAGAGGCGACATTAGGGGAAACTCCTTTTTTCGTTAAGAATTCAAGGTATTCTCCCAAGGTTTCCCATTCAAAATCATATACTATATTTCCGTAACCAATCTCCCTTATAGCTTTTATTGAAGCCTCCGTGACTGGCCCCATAGACCATCCTTCACCAAAGACTTCTAAGGTCACTCCTTGTCTGATGTCACTTTGAGATTTGCCGTCTTCGATCAACGATTCTGTAGCCCAACTCAACATATTAATAAAACCAGGCGCAACCACTAAACCTGTGGCATCTATTTCTTGACGACCTTTTGCATTTTTCAAATTGCCAATGGCTGCAATGGTATCAGCATTGATAGCTATATCACCTACATAAGAAGGTTGTCCTGAACCATCGATTATCTGTCCATTCTTGATGAGCACATCAAAGGTTTGTGGCTGTGAGCAACTGGCGAGCAAAAAGCCAATAATAAGGGCTGTTAGTGTTGATTTCATTTATTTGATTGGTTTTTTGTCATGGTGTTTTTATTGTTTCGGTTAAATTAGTTTTGAATGCAGCACTCAGTTGCCCAGTTATTCTTTCAGTTTCAAAAATCTCGCAGCGTTATTATAAAAAATATCTTCTTTGTCTTGTTCGGTCAAAAAGTCAAGACTATTTAAAAAATTAATTGACTTTTCTATTGCGTAAGGCCATGTCATTTGGTCTGAACCAAACATTACACGATTTAAATAACCTGCTTCTTTAATATTTTGGAGAAATTCCTTAACATAGCGTTGTGTGTTAGGTTCAACCCATAGCATTACTGCCAAATCTGTATACAGTTGTGGGTAATAAGCCATAAGCCTAATGGCATGCTCTGGCCAATCTTCACCGCCCGCATGCATCATATAAATTCGAAGTTTAGGATACTTCACCAAAACATCCTCAATTAAGTATGGGTCTCCTAACTTTAATCTTGCTTTTGGTGACCAAGAATAAGTACCTCCTGGGTCTCCGCCGCCAGTGTGCACAGCAACAGGAATATCATATTTTTCACAAATTCTTAAATAAGGTTGCCAAATAGAATCACTTAAAGTTGTACCTCCATAATACGGTGCGGTTTCTCCGAAAACTTCAATTTTTTTATCCTTTACCATTTGCTCAAACTTAACTGAATCCATTTCATGATCATTTGGAGAAAACATAAGAATTCCTCTTATGATACGATGATCATCATCTTTTGCTACCCAATTTTCAACACTTTCAGGATTACCACTTACCATGGCTTTTACTATATTGAATTTCTCAAATGCAGCAAAAGTTTCTATTCGATGTGATTCAGCATCTTTTGAGCCTTTTTTACCATAATAATCTTGGGAAGGTTCTCTATCTCCAAAGTCACTATCCGTGTAAGAGTGAATGTGCATATCTATAATCTTTGTTTGACTTTGTGCAAAGAAAGATTGATGAAGTAGCACAAATAAAATAATAATGTTCTTTTTCATACTTTGTTTTTCTAGAAGGTAATTACTCAACTATTTGAACTAAAAAGCATTTCACCGTTCCAATTTAAAATCCGGAACTCGGTCTGGACGTTGGGCCGCGTTGGCTACTTTCCAGCCTGTACGGTACATCCATTCGGTCATTTTTTTTAGCTTGGTATAATCAATATTGGCGGCGTTGTCTTTTGGAGTATGATAATCAGGATGTAAAAGTGTGGTGTACATGAGCGACGGAATCCCTAACCTAGCATATGGTAAATGATCACTTCTGAAAAACCAGCCTTCTGGGTGGTCTGCCCTATCCCAAAGGGAGTCCAATTTGAATTTTGGACCTTCATTATTGGCTTCAAGTACCATTTTAGCCAAATCATTTGAAGTAAGGTGCGGTGGTTGAATGCCCAATACGGCGGCACTGTTAGGATCATTTCGGCCAATCATGTCACCATTTAATACGGCTACAATAGTTTCGATAGGTATGGTTGGATGGGACGAGAACCATCTTGAACCTAAAAGTCCTACCTCTTCTGCACCATGAACGACAAAAATTACCGAACGTTTGCCAGGTTTTTTTTGAAAAGCTCTTGCCACGGCAAGCATGGCTACATTAACGCTGCCATTGTCATCGGCTCCATAGTAAATACTGTCGCCGGCAATACTGTTCCTAATACCATGAGCGTCCGTATGGCCACTGTAAAGCACATATTCCTTTGAAAGTTTAGGGTCACTCCCTTCAATAGCTCCGACTATATTTACAGATGGATAACTGAACCGTTCAATGATGATATCTGCTTTTAGTTCGGCTTTATTTTCGGCTATTTCTTTTTTTGCAGATTCGTGCACCCAAAAAACAGGAACGGTTGTCGTAACTTTTTCATTTGCTCCTCCCTCTAAATCAAATCGTCCTAATTTAAAATTTTCTACGGCGTCGGGCCAAACGGTTTCAGTGTCGTTATCAGCAATTAGGATTAATGCAACGGCACCTTTTTCTATCAAGGCATTTCCGTAGGTATTCATCATGTATCTTTGATACCGCCAAGTAGGCAATGATATACCGCTTACAAGCATTCCGGGAACGGCATCAAATGCCACTACCTTACCCTTTACGTCCATAGTTGATAAATCAATTTCGGAGGCTTTGCCTAAATAAACAATGGGTTGGCCTATACGGGCTGGTGCCATTTGGGCAATTGCTACATCGCTCCAAAGTGAAAGGGGCTGGCCATTAATTGACACCGTACTTGTACTGGCTACTCGATTACGCCACATATCAAAAAACTGAAAGTAGGAATTGTTATCGCCAGCAGGTTTTAGACCAATACTTCTAAACCTTTCCGCCACCCAAACAGCGGCATTCAATTCATTGATTGTTCCTGCGGCACGCCCTTTGAAAGAGGTACCTGCAAACTCGTACAAATCTTTCTTTAAATCGTTTTCCTGAATGGCGGCAAGCCCAGCAGGAGGAACTTTTACGACCGATTGAGCAAATGCTGAAATAGCAAAATGACAAAATAAAAAGAGGATTAGTTTTTTCATGGTTTGTTTAGTTAGATGCTTATTTAATTGGTTTTTGACAAGGGTTTCTATTTAACTACTTTTTCACCTGAAAATCTGGATGCCCTGTTTGCCACATCACAAAGGCAAACTGGTCTGCAAAATTTGCCCAGGTTACTTCTCTGTCTTCGGTAAAGTGGCCGTTGTCATAATTTACTTTCATTAAAACAGGTTTGTTGGATGCTGTTGCATTTTGAAGGGCTGCTGCAAATTTGCCGGGTTGCCATGCCACAACACGCGAGTCTGTCCAACCGGCTATATTGATTACTGCGGGATAGTTGACACCATCTACAACGTGTTGCATTCCATCCATTTCGTACAGTGCTTTTGCTTCTACTGGGTCTTTAACAGTACCAAATTCTGGAACGTTTACAGGGCCATTCGCTGAAAATTCGCCTCGCATTTTATTAGAAGTTCCTACATTATTAATGGCTGCTGCAAACAAATCTGGTCTCTCGGTTATAGCTCTCGATATTAAAATACCGCCGGCACTCGTGCCCATACCAGATAATTTTGAAGATTGGGTAAACCCTTCTTCAATGAGATATTCTGCACAGCTTATAAAGTCTTTCCACGTGTTGGGTTTTGTAGTTTTAAACCCTGCTTTGTACCAAGCTTCGCTTTTTTCGCCACCACCACGCACGTGAGGTACCGCATACACGACATCTTTTGTTACCAGTGCGTTGTAAAGAGTGCTAAAATAAGGTTCCATACTATATCCATAAGCACCGTAACTTCTCATAAAACAAACATTAGAACCGTCTTTTTTTGTCCCTTTTTTATAGATAATCGATAAGGGAATCATCACGCCGTCGTGGCCTTTTACTTCTACTTCTTCTACAATCAAATCATTGTATTCGGCAGGGTAGGTTACAGGTGTATTCCACGGACTTGCCGTAAATTTTTCAGTATCGGCATCGAATGAAAATTCGGTCAGCGGTTTGTTCCAAGAGGTAAGGTCTATGATAAAGTCGTTCGTTTTGGTATCTATACATTTTGCCTTGGCAATTCCCATAAAGGGTAAGGTGATCTTTGTATTTGTCTTTGTTTTGGGATTAAATTTAAAAAGATGTGAATTGATCCCATCACTATAATTGAGTAAGAGATAATCTTTACTACGGGTATATCCTGTTAAACTCATATCGGTTTCGGCAACGACGGTTTCTGCATTTGCCCAATCCGGGTTTTTCAAATCGGTTGCAATCAGCTTGTATTTTGGGGCATCCTTATAGGTAATGGCATATACTTTAGTGCCAAAAACTTCTGGCAAACCTCCATTGTCTGGTGTACCATTTATCAATTGATCCGTTGCTTTACATAAGGTTTTCCACTCTATATTTTCTGAATTAAATTGGCTTATTGGCGCATAATACAGTATTAATTCTTTGGCAACCGTTCCCTGTCCTGCAAACACATAGTCTTTTGCATTTTTCGAAAGTGATATATAGGGATAGGCTTTGGAAGGAATGTTCAAATTGGGATAGGCTTCATTACTGAAAAAATCGACATCCGTTTTGTAATCTGTGCCTAATTTGTGCAGTTTGGTTTTAGGATTTAATCGGCCTTCTGGATCTTTATTATCCGCAGATTTTATCCACATATACATAAAAGCACTATCGTCGAAAGTCCACCCCATCGCTCCAGCTGAAGCAGGAATAAGATCTGGCAAAAAGGTATTGGAATCTATATCCAAAACCTGAAGGATAGAAATTTCTGCACCACTTTCAGAATAGCCTATCAATAGTTTTTTGCCATCATAACTGGGTATAAAACTTTCGACGGACAAGGTTTTACCTTCTTTGAAACTCAATGGGTCAAAAAGCAGTATATCTGGGCTGTCCATTGATTCGCGGTAATAGATTTTACCTACTTTATCGCCAGGCATTCGTTTTTTAAAGAAAATGCGTTGACCTATTTTTTTCAGGTCGCTAAACGTTTCTGATTGTAGGGCATCCAGTTTTCGCCATTCGGCAATGAGTTCATCCCTTCCAGAAATGTTGCTCATGGTGGCGTTAGAAAATTCGGCTTGCTGTTTAAACCACGTTTCTACTTCGGGATTGTTTAAATCTTCAAGCCATTGATAATTGTCTTTATAATCTACACCAAAGTACGTGTCGATTACTTCTACCTTTTTTGTTGTTGGGTAGTTCCATTGAGCGAACGCGGTTGAACTAATAAGTGCAACGAGAGCTAATAGAATTGTTTTTTTCATCATGTTTTTGGTTTTAAATTTTTAGGTAGTTCACGAGTTTATTTTCTTGTTGGCTCTAAATCCTTTTTATTAGAAATAATGTCATTTATGGTTTCATAAGCTTTCGCTCACTTTTAAAACGAAGCCTAAAACTGTTGAACGACAACAGATACTAAATTAGGTTTTTAAGCAGTAATTATCAATCACATCTTCATGTGGTCTTGGCGTTTGAGGCAGGATTATATTGTGAAAGTCAAAATGTTAGAAGCTTCGCTCTATTTTATTTTTAGGTGTTCCAGTTTCTCTGCCTTTCAGAAGATCGTCGGCCAGAAATTAGATGTGGCGATGTGGCCCTCAATGCTGTTTTTAGCTTCGGTCTAAGCTGCTTTTCTGTCATCTGTTTGGGCCGAAGCCATAGCGCTAAACTCAGTGCCACAAGCGATAAAAAGTGTTTCAGGGTAGTAATCCAGACCATTTTCGACTTTATCCTCCTTTTCTTTAAAAGAAGAATTATGTAGATCATCATTATTCATCTGCTTTTAACTATAGCCAATTTGTACGGCGATTAAAATCGCAAGTGCGCCAATGCCCATCATTATTAAAACTGGCTTCACGATGAATTTTAACCAGTTTTTATAATTGATGCCAGCTAGGGCGATGACGGCCATGGTAGCTCCGTTGGTGGGTACAATTAAATCCATCATAATGGCACCATATTGATAAGCCAGTACACAAATTTGTCTCGATAGTCCAATCAAATCGGCCAAGGGGGTTAGAATAGGCATGGTCAAAATAGCATGGCCAGAGGTGCTCGGCATTGGGAAATGTAATATGGAATGAGATACCATCATTAGCACTGCAGATAGTGCTGGCGGAAGATGCTGCAAAGGACCGAAAAGCCCATATACGATTGTGTCAATAATCATCCCCTCTTTTAAAATAACCGATACGCCATTTGCCAATCCTATAATTAATGCTGCAAAAACCATTTCTTTAAAACCATCAATATAAACTTCAGTCGTTTTATTGAAGCTGAACCCAGCAATAAGGCCACTAACCAAACCTAGAACAAAAAAGCAGGCAGACATTTCATTAAAGCCCCAACTTAAAGCAATCAATCCGTAAGTGACCACTGAAAATGTAATGGCAAGAAATATTAAAATTAGTTTATTTCTAAAAGTTAAGCTTTCAGTTACTTCCTCTTTTATTGATTTTTCAATGCGATTTTTAGAGCTATATCGGAGCACATAAAGAATCCAAACCATGGAAGCAATAACTAAGACTACTAGCCTAAATTCATATCCAGAAAGAAGCTCTAAACCTGCTTCTTTTTGTGCAATCACGACACCAAAAGGGTTGAAAGGACTAAAAGAAGCACCCACGATAGCAGACCCAAGGCTTGCGGCCACAATCGTTTTTGCATTGTACCCTATGCTACGTCCAAACAATAGCAATATTGGAGTCATGGCTATGATTTCTTCCTGTAAGGCTATGGTAAAGCCAGCAGTTATAAATAGCATTGAAATTATAACCAATGCGAGAGACTCTTTACCAGCTAAGATTACAATAAGCTGATTTAGCCCTTGTTGAAGTGCACCTGTCTTCTCAATCAGGTAAAAACAACCCCCAAGTATAAGTATTAGAACCACTAAATCGGCACGTCCTACGATGCCTTTGGGTATCGCAAGAAGTAAATCGAAGGTCGAAAGATGTGGTGACTCTTGTTGTTTATAGGAATCCGATACTACAGTTGTTAGCTCGGTTGTTTCGTTTAATGTCCTTTCATAACTGCCTTGTGGGATAATAAATGTAAGTATCCAGGCGAATAGTATCACAGATAGAATGATGACGATTGCATTTGGAAATTTTTTCATTTTACAATTTTGGTATTTAAGAGGGCGGCTTTCATATGTTTCTTTGTACTATTTTAGGCTTTGATATTCTGAACGTTCCTTTTTTAAAGCATGCTTTTTTTGATAGCTCAAATTGCGCCATAGCCACTCCAATGGGCCGAAATAGTGATACTTAAGCCAAATAGGACTTGCAATGAGCTGAAAAATCCAGATGGTAAACACGATGTACAATAGTTCATGACGCTGAAACTCCCCAAACAGGCCAAATCCAGCTCCTGTAAATAGGAACATAGCAATGACTGAGTGCATTACATAATTGGTCAGCGCCATTTTACCCACCGCACCAAGGGCATTTTTCAACAGCGATAAAACAGGTAATTTGCAGAGCAACATGATGGCGCCTATATGTCCCATGGCAACAGCAACGCGACCTAATTCATAGGTAATATTGGATTTTGAAAAACTCAATAACGAGAAGTTGTTCTCGATGATCATTTGAACTTCATAATAATTAACACTTAATCCAACGCCATAACCCACACCCATCATAATGCCATAAAAACGATAGGATTTTACTGCAGAAAGTAGCTTAAGTTTAAAAAAAGCAATACCCAAGAGCATCATGCTCAAAATATCCCAAACATCGTAACGGAATAAATAATACTTATGAAAATTAAAATTTTGAGGTGCTAAAAAGGCCACCACGCCAAAATAATTTTTTTGCATGTTGGAATTGTATTCCGCAATGGCTTCAGGCGAACGCTCTTTTTGTAGGTCTTCCCATTGCTCTGTAGCTTCTTCTAATTCATCGGTAAGTGCTTTGCCTTCCGATTTGAATTGTTCTACCAATTCAAGGTTTTCGATCATTTTAACATCAGATTTATAATCGGCATATTTCCAAACGGTGCCAATTGAAAATAAAATGAGTGCAATGAAGATTAGCTTTTTAGGCGCCATATTTCGAAACGAATACACTAGAAACCCCATAAGCGCATAGCTAAATAAAATCTCTCCATACCATAATAGGAGATAGGCATGTATGAGTCCAAAAAGAAGCAACCATAGTAAACGTCTAAAGTAAATATCAGCAGCCTTGATGCCAGCACCTTTCTTTTCTAGACGGTCTAAAAAAATAAACATTCCTGCTCCAAATAATAGTGAGAATAAAGCCCTCATCGTTCCTTCGAAAAGCATATTGGTGGTGACCCAAGTATAGAGATCCCATCCTTTAGCTCCTCCAGATATTGTTGGATCTTCATAAGCATGTGCCAATGCCATACCATTGATGTTCATCAATAAAATTCCAAAAAGCACGATACCTCTCATTACATCTAAAGATTGAATACGGTCGAGTGCTTTTAATGGGGTTAATGAGGTTTGCGTTGTTCTCATTTTTGGTTGGTTTTGATAGTTGGTTAATGGTTATGATTGAGGGATAACAAGATCAGTTTCCGTAAAGTGCCTTTGCCGCTTCTTCATATGTATCGCCAGCGGTCCAGGTAGGTGTTTTTGGGTCGTTAGCAATATACCTTCCAGATAAAATATAGGCTCTAAAAAACTTTAATAAATAATCGTAATCTAAAGTATCGGCTTCATCTCCTGGTTTGTGGTAGTATTTTGTAACATCACCATTAAAAGCGGTAAAGCCTAAGGAAAATGTCGGTGCAGGAATCCCTTTTTTTGCAAAATGAACATTATCACTACGGTCAAACAAGCCCTGTTCTGGCGCTGGATCATCAGTAGCCGTAAGGCCAAATGCAGTTGCAGCATCTTTAATGTGTTGTGCAGCTGTGGTTCTAGGTAAACCGATGATGGTGACTAATGACGTATCGTTATAACCAGCATTATCACTATTAAAACAATAGACCATTTGCTTTAATGGCAATACTGGATGTTCCACATAGTATTCACTCCCCAAAAGCCCTTTTTCTTCTCCTGTAAAAAGGATGAATAAAGCAGATCGCTTGGTCGGATATTTTGCTAAATTCTCAGCCATACTCAACACCGTTGTCGTTCCTACGGCATTATCTCTAGCTCCATTATAAATCGTATCTCCGGTTTCGTCTGGTGTTCCTATCCCTACATGATCGTAATGCCCTGAGTAAATAATGTATTCTTTTTTCAGTTTGGGATCGGTACCTTCTACAACGCCTATCACATTTTGAGACATCACAATTTCCTCTTTCTTATCGCCTATGTTAACTGATGATGAAATTCTTTTCATGGTAACAAAGCGAGTAGCCATATCATGATCTTTATCTAATACCCAGATATGGGCGGGTAGTTCAGCATCATTAGTACCAGTTTTTTCATTCAACTCGTTTGCAACCATTAATTGTGAACTATTAAAATTATGATCGATCCATTCCCAAGTGTCGTTATCAGTATCTATAAGTTCAATGATTGCTGCGACTCCATTTGCTCTGGCTAACTCCTGTTTTTTTCCTTTCAAACCATATGCGGCCATAACGTTACTAGCATCTGCATCTCCTGATTTTATGATAATGATTTTTCCTTTTACATTTTTTCCTACATAATCATCTTCTAGACCGTAGTTTAAATAAACTGCATCTGTACGTGTTGAAATAGTAGATGGATAGACTAAAGCGTAATTTTCAATTTGTTTCTCGTTAATCGCTATCACAACATCATTAGGAGGGGTGATGCGTTTTAAGGCTACATCCTGATAGAATGTTCCTGTTTTTGGGTTAGGTTTCACTCCATAACTACGTAAGGTATTTGCCAGATAAGAGGCTGCGATTTTATTTTCGGCAGTTCCTGTTTCTCTGCCTTTAAGCAAGTCGTCTGCTAGGAAATAGATGTGTCCTTCAATAGTTGCTTTGCTGGTTGTTTCCATTACTTTGGCTTTCTCAGTTTGCGCCTGAAGGCTTATACTCAGCGCAAGAGTTAGTAATAATAAACTTGTTGTTTTTAGTTTCATTTTTATCGGGTTAAAAGGTGAATACTTTAATTAATTTTAGGGTTAAGCTCCAGTGTGTTTCCTGTAGCAGTTATTTACTTGAATCCTTTTCAACGGAAGTTAGTGGATCGATATATTTCTGATTGCAAAAAAAATTGATACTCAGATATAAATACCTTAAGCATTAAATTCAAACGCCTACTATTCCACAGGTACATTGGAATTGAAAATATCCCTAAACAATTTCCACTTCCCATCTTCTTTTTTCCAAAGGACGATGTACTTTTCTTCTGCTACTGCTATGTCTCCCGCGTAAAGAGTAAGTTCACCTTCTTCAGCAATTAAATCTTCGGTACCGTAAATATGTTCGAGTTTTAGATCCACTTTTGTAATGCCCGCATTGACTATTCCTGCCATTGCCGTTTGAATGTCTTTTCTCCCAATTACTGACGGCGCTCCAGCGCCCATGAATTTTGCGTCAATAGTATACGCATTTGCTAATCCTATAGAATCTCCAGCGGCAACTAGTGCCATGAAATTGGCATTTGCTTCTTCTATTTCTATTTTTGCGGTATCTAAATTAAATTCAGTTTTGGGGCTTATTTCATCGACTTTAGCTGTTTTATCATTGCAACTATTCAATAAGGTTACTAGTAATAACCCAGCTGCTACTGAGCATATTTTTTTAATAATCATTTTGTTTTTTGTTTTCATTATATTGGTTTTTAAATTTACTGGTTTTAATAGTGTTTTTTTCAATTCCCTTTATGCTGTCCTCCATCTACTGACAGACAAGTTCCAGTAACCCAACTTGCACATGGCGAAACCAAAAAGGCCGCTACTTTTGCTATTTCATCGGGTCTTCCCATCCTGCCTAAGGGAATACTGTTTACGGTATGGTGATAAAAAGATTGATCGTGTGCTTTAATCATTTCCCAAAGTCCTCCACTAAATTCAACAGAACCTGGTGCATTTGTATTGACACGGATATTATTAGGAGCCAATTGTGCAGATAGGGTTTTAGAATAACTAATCAGTGCTGCCTTTACAGCAGCATAAGCCGCAGGAGAACCCGCTTCAAGTTCAGAACCTGAGGAGATAAAGAGAATATTTCCAGTACCAGACTCCATCATCCATGGAACGAATTTTCTAGTAGCTTGTACGCTGGCTAACAAATCAATGTTTATAGAAGCTTCCCAGTCGGCATCTTCTTTACCTAGACTTAATGCAGAGGCATTATTGACCAATATATCTATGGTGGCAAATTTGCTTTTTACTGCATCAAGAAAAGCTTTAAACTTTTCAGTATCGCTTACATCACAAGACTGGGCATGTACTTTCACTCCATTTTTAAGAAGCTCTTCTTTAGTTGTTTGAAGTGCTTCCTCGCCACGTACACAAATAGCCACGTTAACACCTTCTTCTGCAAGAACTAGGGCAATACTTCTTCCTATGCCTTTACTGCCTCCCGTAATGATTGCATTTTTTTCTTTTAGTCCTAAATTCATGGTGCTTTATTTAAAGGGGTTCATAAATGATGCGTGAGTATTAAAATTGAAAATAAATAAACTGCTCACCACTTCCTTGTGAGATGACAATCAAAAACACCATGAATGCCCAGAAAACACCCGTAATCCATGGGTTTACTTTTAATGAAACTTCTTTCATAGAGGTGTTTCTCATCATCCAATGACACATAAATAAGAGGGAAATAAGTAAAAACACTTTGATCACATCAAATGTTTCAACGATTTTTTCTCCTTCACCATTTATAAATAACATGGATATAATCATATTTTTAGCGGTAGCGAACTCTCGCGCTCTAAAAAACACCCAGGTAAAGTTTACCATGATATAGGTAAGCAATGCGAGAAATATCCCGTTAATAGCGTTGATTTTTATATGAATTTTAGACCTAAGCAACCGTTCCATTATAAGGTAAAGACCATGCAAAGCGCCCCAAATCACAAATGTCCAAGCCGCACCGTGCCATAAACCACCTAGGAGCATGGTTATAATTAATGCAGCATACATTCTGGTTATTCCATGTTGATTACCACCTAAGGGAATGTAGATGTAATCCCTTAACCAGCTTGAAAGGGTAATGTGCCACCGCCTCCAAAAATCTGAAAACCCAATAGAAGCATATGGATATTTAAAGTTATCTGGCAGCACAATACCCAGCATTAATGCTATTCCAATGGCACAAGTTGAGTACCCGGCAAAGTCAAAAAATATTTGTCCAGAAAATGCGAGTGTGCCCGTCCACGCGTCTACACCATGAAGAATAGCTGTTGAACTAAAAACTTGATCAGAAGTATCGGCCAGTAGGATGTCTGCTAGAACTATTTTTTGAAATAAGCCTATGGTTAATAAGAAAGTACCCCAAGCAAACTGGTTAAAGTTGGCTCTTTTTTCTTCATAAAATTGGGTGATTAAATCTTGAGCTCTCACAATGGGGCCTGCAACGAGTTGTGGGAAGAAGGTTACGTACAACGCAAAATCTAAAAAGGTATGAGCGGGTTCTATTTTTCGCTTATAAATATCGATGGTGTAAGACATGGTTTGAAAGGTGTAGAATGAAATACCCATGGGTAAAATAATATCCATAGGTTGCGCCTCATAGCCATAACCATACGCATTTACTGCACTCGTAAAATTGTCTAATAGAAAATCCCGGTATTTAAAAAAAGCTAAAAACCCAAGATTAACAAACAGACTTAACAGTAGCCAAAATTTTCTTTTGCGTTGACTTTCTTCTGCAGCTAATTTTTTTCCAGCAGTCCAGTCCACCATAGTTGATATCCATAATAAGATCACTAGCGGCGGATTCCAAAGTCCATAAAAAAGATAACTAGCTAGGAGCAACATGCCCTTTTTACTTGTCCAGCTGAGAATCTTTGAATAATACAGTGCCAAAACAATCACTAAAAAGACAACAAAAGTTAATGAGTTGAATAGCATAACTAGTGGTTTTTAAGGTTAGTAATGAGCCCGTCTTCTAGGAGGATCTTTACAAAGTTTTCTGTAAACTGATCTGCATCTTTAGCCGATAAGTGAGACCATTCTATGGTTTTAAAGGCACTTAAGCCCTTGTAGTCTTGGTAATGATATGCGGGTACATTTGCTTTTGTGACTAATTCGTCCCAAAATTCTGATCGAGGCAAGCCCTTACTTTCTAAATCTTTAAAAAATCCATCTGAGGGATTTCTTAATAAAATAATTTTCCCACCTCTTGAGGTAAACTTTTCAGCATCTTTCAGAAAGTATTCGATGGTTGCCTCTTTATCTGGTGGTGGTATATCTCCAGATAGTAACGTTTTCCAAACTGTTTTAATAGAATTTGCAAAGGCAGTATCACTCACCATTTCTTCTTTCATCCTAACATTTCTGTTGATGTCTATATCTTGAAACCTTCTAAATGGAGGTTCTTGAGGTTTGTCTGTCCGAGGCGGCAGATGAATGGTTTTAAGCAAAGCTTTTAGATTAATGTCGTCTATCCATGCTTCATCGTCATTGGACACAAATGCTAATGAATTTTGAAGGGGAATTGATAGACTATAATTAAGACGTTGAGCATAGGTGAGATTTTTATAAAATTCTGATCGTGATGATGCTCTACTCCAAGGTGGTGCTTGTTCAAAGGTGGTAGAAAAGAAAAGTGGTGGTGTTACGCCTACAACTACAGTTCCTTTAAAGCTCGAGTTTTCTACAATATCATGAAATACGGGTAAAGGGGTGGCTCCCGCATTTGCTAATTGTATGGGTTGAATACCTGTTAATTTCTCCCATTGACCCAGCTGAATATTAAAAAGTGCTCTAGAAGAACCAACGATAACCACATCATCTTCTGTAGCATCTTCAACAAGAGCTCGTGTTTTTACCCAAAGGTATTTATCATCGTCTAGATCTGGAAAATAGCCTTGAGAACGCCAATAGATTTCCCAGGCTGTGATGCCCAAAATACTTAAAGCAATAGCAATACTTAAAGATTTTTTAAGTTTCATGTGAGTTGGTTGTAAGTCAGTTATCTGTTCAAAATTTAAAAGGAACCATCATCCACCTCTTTTATAAATTGTATCAATCCAGAGAAATAGGTTTCCGGATCATCATATTGTGATACATGTGCTCCGTTGGTGGTTACACTTCTTCCGTTTTGCACTTCGGTACTCATCCATTCCATATATTTTGGATCCATGGTGTCGTATTTGCCACCAATCATTAAGGTTGGAATTTTCAATTCATTTAACCTGCCAGAAACATCCCAACCTTTTAATGTTGCATCTCCAGTGACCCCAAATTCACTATAGCCTTGCATATAGATGTAAATATTAGGATTAAGGTGTGAGAAGGCACGATTGACAAACTCTGGCCATTCATCCAATGGTTTATGCAGTACATGTTTAGTGTAATAATGCTCCATCACGAGTTCGGTATAACGTGGGTTACCGAAATCTTCCGCAGCTTCCAAGGCTTTGATTTCTTTATAAACTTCTGGTGGTAGTTGCGGCCCTAAAACTTCCGCTGCATATTTTTCGTATTCAGGAATGCTCGCCATCATATTAGAAACGACCAGACCTTTTAAATTTTCTTGATATTTCAACGCATATTCCATTGCTAACATGCCACCCCAAGATTGACCTAATAAGTAGAAATTATCTTTGTCCAAATTCAAAGCTTTACGAACCTGTTCCACTTCTTCTACAAAATGTTCTATGGTCCATAGTGTTGAATCATTTGGTTTGTCGCTGTAGTGAGAATCGAGTTGGTCATAATAGATGTATTCGATTTCTTCGTTGGGAAGATATCCGTCAAAATTTTCAAAAAACTCATGTGTGCCACCAGGACCTCCATGAAGCAATAGCACTTTCATTTTAGGATTATTGCCCACACGTTTTGTATAGACATTAAAAGTGCCTTTGGGCGTTTTTATAGGAATCATTTTGATGCCACCTGTTTTTTGGTCATCGCTGTTGGAATAATCGAAATAGGAGGATTTCGTTTCTGTTTTGGAAGTGGTATGCTCGGTTTTATCGTTGCAAGAAAATAGCAACAAAATAAAAGGGAAGAGTAGTAGTATTGTTTTTTTCATGGTTAGTGGTTAAAAAGCGGTTTTAATAAAATGATAAGATGTTGCGATAGTTTGTTTTGTTAACTCATAGCAGTTATGTTCTGAATATTCCCTTTCTTAGTGAGGTAAATGGTTTTATTCTATAGATGTGTTCCTGGACACAAAACAGGAATAATAAATTATAAAAAATAGGTCGAACAAATTGAAAAATTTGCTTGACCTATTATAATGATGTTACAATGGCATCATGCGATTAATTAGATAACTCCTCGTTAAGTTTCCAGAGATACGACCACTGTCCATCCACGGCATTCATCCATTTATCCATCAATTGGCTTGCTTTCTTATCACCTTTTACTTTTTTATAAAGGGCAAAAGGACCATCTCGCTTCTCATCCTCATCTATTCCTGCATAACCAGTAAATAAATCGCTGACCATATAATTAGGTGTATTTTCACCACCACCCATAAAACTGTACCATTGCCCTCTAGGTTCACCCTCTACCGTAGTAATAACATCAGTCATTTCTTTAATGATTTCATTAAATAACATGTTGTTTTTGACCCTGAAATAGGTAACCCAGACAAGTTTTGTATCGGTACTTTCACTCTTCTTACTCCAGTCAGTGAGATTTTTAGTGATATTGTAATCGATCTTTTCAACATGAGGCATTATGAAGTTCATTACGATCATATTACAAGTCTTACCAGCCGTATCTTCCTTGTCCATTTCGGCCCAATTAACCATATTACTGGAAATACCGTACACGCTTCCTTCACCTTGGACCCTAGACCAGAACGACCAATTGTCTGTGCCATTTTCTTCGTTGTAACAGGCTTTCCATTGTTTAACGCCATCTAGGAATTGTGCATTATGTCCCTGTTTTACAGTAATTTCTGTGAGGTCTAGAAGTCCCTCGGTCATTTGTGCCACCGCAAATAGCGGTAACACCATCAAAATAATAAGTGCTTTTTTCATAATTGGATATTTTAAATTGTTAATTGTTTTGTTGATTTAACTATTGCAAAGTATTTAACATTTTGTCATTTGTCAATCACATATTCATGTGGTTCTGTTATTGTAAAAAATATACTTAAGCCTAGTAATTTTTGAACTTCCTAGAATTTTAATCTTTTTGCTGGATGGGATAATGCTATTCAAATCCTTAGTAATGATAACCGTTTGATTGAAATCAATTTTTGGTTTTCATTATCTGTAATTCTGATTAGGTTGCAATGGAATAAGATGGAATAAGATGGAAAAACTGATGGTGATATTTTTTTTCATAATTGTATATTTGGGCTTGTAGTTCTTGTAAGTTGATTAAAACAGCGACGTTTTTAGTTAAATACCCAAGTTTCCTACTATAATCAGACTTTTAAAAGTGTGTTTTAATTTCGCTTTCGCGAAAGCGAAACAAACCCCAATTAAAAGAATCCTTTAAGTTGTAATGCGCTTAGTGGTAAATTTTAGTTGGAGCCTATGGATAATTCAACTTATAAAGGCAGAAGTAAAAATGTGTAAAAAATAGGAAATCATGCCTTTAAATAGGGTTCAATTGTTTTCTGAATTGTTAGCTCGTACCCCATTGCGGTATTAATAGCTAACTTATCATAATATATGTTAGATCTAGCTATTTTCCCATTGGTAACCATTGCGGTAAGTGGATAGGGTAGATTCACCTCAATAGTATTTTGGGTAAACGTGTACGTGCCCCAAATAGATACCCAGTCTCCTTTTAAATTACCATCTACTACTCGGAAACTGTGACTAACAAAATCCTTATTTTGATTAGATCTAACTGCATGGGCTTCTTTCCAGAAATTAATATACTCTGCTTTAGTTTCTGTTTCTCCAAAGCTAGGACCACTACCTACATAACTGTCGGAAAGTAAGTCAGCAGCTATGTCCATTTTATGACCCATTAGGGCATCTATATAATTGGTGACAACTTTTATGTCTTCTTTGCCACTAGGGTTTACCATCATATTATCAGTGTAGCTTTTTTCTTGGCCCCAACTGACTGGACCTATCAGTATTAATAATACAATTGCGCTTGCTCTTAAAACTTTCATATGGTTTAGTTTTATAATCAGTTTTAATGATAAAAGCTGATTAGTAGGGTCACAAATTACACTGCTGCCCCTGATTTGTCAATCACATAAAGGTTTGGTATTGAGATGTTTATTATTGTATATTTGAAACTTGACCGTTATACCATTTCTTACTTTGAAATTCTTAAAAACGCTGTTTGCTCATGCTTTCATAGCAGGTTTACTTTTGGTGAGCTGTAATGGGTATGCTCAAAATTCATCTCAGATAGATGTGCTTACTACAGATCAAGGCTTGTTGTTTAGGGATATTACCTCTGTAACACAAGATGCAAGTGATGCTATGTGGATCGGTACAGACCTTGGTCTAGTTCGTTATGATGGCTATAACTTTAAGGTGTATAATTCTGACAAAAACAATCCTTTCTTTATTGAAGAAGAATTATTGAATGGAGAACTGGTATTTGATAAAAATGCTGACGAACTATGGTATATGGCTAATGAGAAATTGTTTAAACTTCAGCTTTCTACAGATCATGTAATGGCATTCAATGCTTCTCATAATATCAAAGGGCAAGTATTGCAATTATTAAAAAATCAGGACGACAGTATATGGATCATTACAAATGATTTTTTAACTATTGAATCTGGAAAAGCCAGACAATACCTTCAAAAATTAGAAAATGGAAAATTTAAAGTAATACATTCTGTTACGTCTGATATAAACCGCGCTGCTGGCTTAGTTAACGATAAAGAGGGTCATGTCTTGTGGAGCTCACCGCAGGGTAGTCTCAAATTTGATGCTCAAGGAAATAAACTATCTACTTTACATTTTCCAAATTTTAATTGGAATGGAGTGGAAACGCAGTTTACGGTCTCTTTTTATGCTAGTGATACCAATCATTATTTTTTTCCGCAAAAAAAGCAGGGCATCTTTACTTTTAATGAAACAGACCTATCATCAAAGCGTATTTTTGAAAGTGATCACCAGTTTTATTTTGCTATAGAAGACCATCAACAGCAAATATGGTTTGCGGGTACTGAAGAATTGTACCTTATGAATACAGATGGTCAATTTATAGATTACACAGCTCAATTAAAAGCGCGGCTAGAGTATTCAAAAATCAATGCTCTTTTTATTGATGCTAACAATTTACTTTGGGTAGCCACAGATAACGGGTTGTTTAAGATCCGTATAGGAGAGAAGCTTTTTGAACCACTTTTTAAATCTGTAAATGAAGGTTGGGGAAATACCATGAGGGGCATTTTTGAAGATGCAAACGGAACTATTTATACAAAATGTGAAAACCAAAACAAGCTTTATTATAAAACGATGAACGGTAAAGTGGATACGCTTCAAATTAAACTGAGCAAACAAGCATTAGAAAGTTTTCAGTATACGGCTACTTTTTTTGTTTTAGATTCTACAAAACATCATGTATTTACTTTAGGGGAGACTTTATTAAAGATAAATCTTAAGGATGGTACTACTAAAAGTTACAATGAGTTCAAACAGTTTATAACATTTAAAGGGCAAAATCCTATTATTAAACTAAAGGACGGAAGACTTCTTTTTGGTCAAACTTTAAAGCGATTAGTACTTTTTGATCCAGAAACAGAAACAAGTAAATTCGTTTTTGAAGATTCTAAAATTGAAACTGATATTGCAGACTTTAGATACTTTAAAGAAAGTAAAACCGATAGTATCGTTTGGATAGGAACACAAAATGATGGCTTAATAAAAATACATCTCAATGGTACCATAGAAAATAAGATCACAACAGAAACAGAACCTAGTATCTCAAGAAATTATATACTGGTTATTGAAGAAGATAAGAATAGTAATCTTTGGGTAGGTACCTATGGTGGAGGACTCAATTTCATTTCTAAAGATGAAAAGTCGGTAATAGCCTACAGAAAATCACAAGGCTTGCCCGATAATAATATTGTTGGAATTATCAATGACGAAGACAATAACTTGTGGATAAGCACTTATAATGGGTTGTCTCATTTTGATACTTCAACTCAAGTTTTTCAAAATTTTTATATGGAAGATGGTCTGACACACTATGAGTTTAATTACAACTCTTTTTTTAAAGATAGCAAAGGCAATTTTTATTTTGGAGGTATGAATGGTCTTAATGCCTATAAGCCTATTGAAGTATTAAAAGAATCTGAATCACCTAATTTACGATTGCTAGGAGTTTCAGGTTATAATACTAAGGATCAAAATAGATTCTATAAAGATTATAGTCAAGAAGAATTTACAAATTTACAAGTATCACCTTATGACCAGTATTTTGAAATCAATTGGAGTATGCCCAGCTACTTTCAAAATCAAAAAAACACCTATAGCACAAAACTAGAAGGTTTTGAAAATCGCTGGTTTTATCAAGGTAATAATTCATCCATACGTTACAACCAGTTGCCAGCGGGAGACTATATTTTAAAAGTAAAAGGTAAAGATTCAAGAGGAAATCAATCCGAGAATATACTATCTATTCCTATTACTGTAAAGCAAATATTTTATAAGCAACTGTGGTTTCTAGCTTTAGTGGTTTTATCTATAATTGGAATCACGTATCTGATTTTTAGATATAGGCTTCAACAAGTCCTAGCAATGGAAAGACTGCGTACTAAAATATCTAGTGATTTACACGATGATGTAGGTTCTTTGCTGTCAGGCCTTGCTATGCAAACTGAACTGATGGAAATAAATGCAAGTGAAGCCGATAAAACCAAGCTTCAAAAAATCGCGGGTATTAGTAGGAATGCCATTTCACAGATGCGTGACTTAGTATGGAGCATAGATAGCAGGCGTGAAACCACAAATGACTTGATAGAACGCATACAAGAGATGGCAGAGGAGCTTTTATTGCCTAAGGATATATCTTTTGAATTTCACCATAATAATATAAAATACCCTAATCGAAAGTTAGCTTCTCAAGTGAGACAAAACCTATTTTTAATTTATAAAGAGTCTATCACAAATATTTTACGTCATTCTGACGCAACTCATGTGGAGATATCTATAAGCAATCACAAGACTGGTTGTGAATTTGTCATAAGCGATAATGGAAGTGAAAAAGAATGCTATAAATCAACAGGTTTGGGACTAGCCAATATGCAATTGCGAGCAGAAGCCATAAAAGCAAGTTTTACTTTTAAAAAAGTGAATGGTTTTAGTGTATCTCTTCATTTACCATTTAGTCTATAATATCAGTGAGAGGTTAAATTTGTATAAACCACATTATAATGTGATTGGACGGCACTTATAACTGTACTAACTTTAAAGCTAACTATTAAATACATATAAAATCATCATAGGGATGGCTCTGGTATGAAACAAATTCAATTAGCAATTATAGAAGATGAGGTACTCATTCAGGAAAGTCTTCATGATTTTTTTGAAACCGTGCCGGAGATTACATGCTTATTTATCTATTCTTCAGTGGAAACTTTTTTGAAAGATTACAGCACTTTAGTTAGAACACCAGATGTATTATTGTTAGATATTAATTTATTAGGAATGTCTGGCATAGAAGGGATTCCTTTGATATTAAATGAATTACCAAATCTGGATATTATCATGCTCACTACTTTTGAGGACAGTGAAAGTATCTTTAATGCGCTGTGTTTAGGAGCTTGTTCTTATTTATCCAAAAGAACACCCTTAAAAAAAATACAAGAAGCCATTGAGGTGGTTTATGAAGGAGGTTCCTATATGTCACCATCCATTGCTAGAAAAATCGCTAATCACTTTTTACCGAAAACTGCAAAGAAAAATCTGCTCACATCTAGACAAAAAGATATAGTCAGTGGAATCGTTGATGGTAAAAGCTATAAAATGATTGCAGCAGATTTATTTGTATCGCTAGACACCGTGCGCAGTCATATCAAAAATATTTATAAAACACTAGAAATTAATAGCAAAGCAGAATTGATTAGAAAATCATACGATAATGAGATTTAATTTTCGATAAGACTTTTCAAGTAAAATGTTCATTCCACTTTCAGTTTTTTAAAACGGTATAAAATCTAACATTTAAAATCTACATGCTCAATCATTTAAATGCAATGACATAAGTCAAAGTTTACTTGATCTGTTCCCTTAAATTTTGGTTGACTAAATGGAATCAAGATGAAAAACATTTTATTACTCAGGTATTTTACAGCAAAATCAAAAACGTACAGCACTATTTTTGTCAGTTATTAAAGGGTTACTAGTGGACAATAGAATGATGCATAATGACCAAATCAAGAATTTTACAAATACATACCGGAGCGATCAATTTACATTCAAAAGCTAGTGGATTATCTTATTTCTGGAGGACGAATCAATAGGTCATATGGAGGGAGTTTTTTGATGGAGATTTATTTCATAAGCGCTATGGATAATTTGATAGGAATGTTTAAGAGAATTCATTACTATTTCACTCAACGGATTTGCATAAGAACCGCTGGAAAAACCACAAGAATTCATCAAATATTCTAAACGGAAATCTTATATAATGCCACTATCAAAAAATTACGTACCATCTATTTCTATAGGTGTAAAAACGCCCGGAAAGGCAAAGAAGGTTTGAATAAGATGGGTAAGTTTGCTAGCGAGCGAGGCTTTGAGATTTCCGCTTTTAATTTTAGTCGTCGTGATGGTCAGTGGCACAAAATTTCATCCTTACCTTCTATAAAAGCACAAGACTTAGGATTTGTTATAGGTCACCCGTGTTGGATTGCTTCCGGTCAGAAGACCTTAACTGCAGTTATAGACTACCTCAGCGAGCTGCTTATTGGAAAATTAATTAGTAAAAGAGGTTAAACCCTATGTTGGAGTCCTGTATTATTTTCAACAACGGATACCAGTAAATGACATATAGTATTCCATCAAGCAAAATACAACTGATAGTAAAATAAAAAACCCTGATAATCATTTGATTATCAGGGTTTGTGCGGAGAAGAAGGGATTCGAACCCCTGGAGGTGTAACCCTCGCTGGTTTTCAAGACCAGTGCATTCGACCACTCTGCCACTTCTCCTAGTCCCGCTACAAAAATTACTTTTTGTTTTAGCGGTTGCAAATATACAATTATTCTTTAAAAATTGATTGTAATAATAAAAAAAACACGCCGAATTCTATTTTAAAGCTCAAAGAAAAAAAACAATCTGAATTTCAAAAACCAAATCATAATTTGATAAGTCTTGGAAAAACAATGTTTACTTAACTATATGTGGTAGATGTAATTTTAAAACTTCTAACTCTTAATATCTTACAAATCAACTTTTGTCGTGAGATAGTTTACTGTCGCCGGTAATGGGGATCACCTTACCAGAGTAGGTAGGTTTTTTTTTAATGTTCAGTTCTATCCAAGCTTTCATATTTGCCAGCCACTCTCTTCTTGTAAAGTGACTGTTGCCAGGATATTCATGCTTGTCTGCTACATAGCCTTGTACATTTAACCCCATATTTTTACCAATATAAATAGCTCTAGGGAGGTGAAATTCTTGTGTAAATACAATCGCGTTTTTTACCTGAAAAACATCCCTAGCTCTATACATAGTGTCGTACGTATCAAAGCCGGCATGATCTAAGAAAATATCTTCGTCTGGCACCCCTTTGTTGTTGAGGTAACTCTTCATGGCGTTTACTTCATCGTAGTTTTTTTCACCGTGATCACCGCTTAAAAGGAATTTTTTAAACTTTTTGTTTTCATAAGCTAGTAAAGCTGCATCCACACGATCTTGTAGGATAAGTGAAAGGGTTTTATCTGGCTTTACACTAGCACCTAGAACTATACCTGTATAAGCTACTTTAAGTTGGCTTATATCTGTTACAATAACATCTCTAGAGGTACGCTTCACGTGCAATTGCAGAAAGAGAATGCCTACTACACATAAGATGACACTAAAAACGAGTATGTTTAATATCCTGCGCATTAAATAATAGATGTAGGTTTTTTGTCGTCGTCTATGGCTACAAAAGTAAAGATTCCTGTCACCACTTTTTCACGAGAATAGCTGTACATATCTTCCATATAAATACTGGTTTCTACCACACAACTGGTCTTGCCCACTTTAGAAATATGTCCTACCAGCTCAATAATACTCCCTTGTGGGATAGGTTTTTTAAAATCTATTTTATCAGTGCTTATAGTCACTACTTTTTTTCTAGAGAATCGAGTTGCGCAAATAAAAGAAACTTCATCCATAAGCTGTAAGGCCATACCTCCGAAAAGCGTGTCGTAATGATTGGTCGTATTAGGAAAAACGGCCTTGAAAATGCTCGTCTTAGATTCCTTAATTCTTTTATCGATGTCCTTCATTGAAAAATCTTATAGTAAAGCCCTTAATGGGCATGAGGTGTACGTTATTTTTGCGTACTAATTAGAAAGGTATTGGTGTTGATCTCGCTTTCTGTTCTCTTTTGAAAATAGAACTTTATACGGAACTTGATTCAGTGCGAAAGCAGAATACCTACCAAATCCTCAACCACAAAGATAACGTATCATAACTATGGATAGTATAGAAAGTTTGCAATGGAGATATGCCACTAAAAAATTTGATTCTGAAAAAAATCTAGAAACAAGCCAATTGGAGCTGCTTGCACAAGCCTTTAATCTTACCGCTACTTCTTACGGTTTACAACCTTGTAGGTTAATTGTTGTTCAAGATCAAGATCTTAAGGAGAAAATGGTACCTCATTCTTATGGTCAGATGCAAGTTAAAGATGCCAGTGCTGTATTAGTGATATGCACGACTGTTGTAGATGAACAATACGTAAAAGATTATTTCTCTATCGTTAAAAAAGAGCGCAATACACCAGATGAGGTGATTCAACCTTTTCAAGATTTCTTGACAAGTACTTTTTCCAAGAAAGAGTCTGAAGAGATTGAATTGTGGGCAAAGAACCAAGCTTATTTGATTTTAGGCAACCTACTTACCGTTTGCGCACAGCAGCAAATCGATTCGTGTCCTATGGAAGGTTTTGTACCTGAAAAAATAGATGAGTTGCTAGATTTAAAAGCCAAAGGTTTAAAAAGCACCTTACTACTTCCCGTGGGTTACCGAGCAATTGACGACTTGATGTCTCAATTAAAAAAGGTACGCCGACCACAACAAGAAATGGTTTCATTTTTGTAGCGGCAATAAATACCTTTAATAGCCTTTAGAATGTTCCCAGTAGGGAACAGGTCCTCTATAGGGATTATCGAAGAGCTACTTTATGAGTTTTATTTTCAGGGAAATGCAGTCAGGACAACGGGTGTTTAGGATACCGGTATTCCCCTGTCTAGGGATACCTATTTTTTCCATAAGAGAATAGTCCCTTCTATGTGACGCTTTTTAAACAAAGAGGACAAGAAAATAAAATACCATACAACTTCCTTTTTCTAAAAACTTAAGAAAAGCCTGTTTTACTGTATCGTATATTCAATTTCAAAAGCTTCAGAAATTCTAAAATACCCAAAAGGGAACCGCTCTGAATCTGTGGTATTGATGATGTTACCTCTTACCACGGCTGGTTGGGTTCCAAAGGGACCGCCACCGCCATCTCCCGCTTGCTGTAGTAGTGTTTCATAGAAATTAAAACAACCTTGGTCTATTCCTAGAATACGTATGGTTGCTGTGGCTCCTGGAGTAATCTCTTCGATAAAAAAAGTCGTCTGAGAACGGTTGCCATCAGTAAATTCATCATCAATAATGTCGACTTGAACATTATCAACATCTTGGTATTCAAAAAGGTAAAAATCACCAAGACCTGAAGGATCGTTAAAGAAAGCAGTGACCTCCGTAATATCATCTCCAAAACCGCTTATCGTTCCCTGCTCTACATCTGTAAATGGTACCGTAGGCTCTAGACTTTCGGTAGCTGTATAGACAGCTCCGTTATCATTAATAGTAAGGGTGTAGTTATTTTCAGTAGGATTGCTCATTCTTATAAATGGAAAGCCAGAGCTATACACTCCATCTGCTACAAAAGGAATAGGGATTAGGGCGCCATCGGCATCAGTGATGCTGACTATTGCGTCATTTACAAAAACGATTTCTTCATCATAAAACCCCGCAGATCTGGTAAGTTGTACTCTGGTAAATGTAGTCCCAGAATCGTTTAGCTCCATGGAGGCATCTACGACCAGTCGCGGATCTGAATTATTGAGATCTAATTGAACTACATCAGAGCAAGAGGAGATCATTAATAGAGTAACTACGTATATAAAAAACTTCTTCATCTCTTAAAAATTAAAATTATAGGTGACCGCAGGAATTACTCCAAATATGGCAAGCCTTGTCGCTTCATTTCTATTGGTATCTTCATTCTCTGCAAAGGAGATACTCACTGCGTTTCTTCGGTTGTAAGCATTGTATAAACTAAACACCCAGCTGGATTGCCAGCCTTTTTTCTTATCCGGTTTAGGCGTGTAGGTAGCAGAGAAATCTAGTCGGTGCACAATAGGCAGGCGGCTGCTATTTCTAGATTCATAAGTAGGGATAAACAAGCTATCAAATTGATACTGACCATTAGGATAGGTAACTGGCTGTCCAGTTTGTAAAGTGAAATTAGCGCCTAGGTCCCACTTTTTATTCAAGTCGTAATTTGCGGTTAGGGTAAGATCATGTGTTTTATCCCAAGCCGCATTGTACCACTCTCCATTGTTAATTCCAGGCTCCAGAGCTGTTCTTCCCGGTGTGCGTTGTTCACTTTTAGAAAGGGTATAAGCGATCCATCCTTGAAGTTTACCTTTATTTTTTCTCAGTAAAAACTCCAGACCATAAGCTCTAGCTTCTCCTTTTAGTAAAATTTGCTCTACGGCATCATTTGCAATCAAATCAGCACCATCGATGTAGTCCAATCGGTTGTCTACCGTTTTATAAAAGGCCTCGGTTTCTATGGAATAGTTCCCTATGTTTTTAAAGAAACCAGCAGCGACTTGAGTTCCCTTTTGTGGTTCTATAAAGGTTCCACTGGGTGCATAAAGATCAAATGGAGTAGGAGCATTGGTGTTAGAAATCAAGTGAATGTATTGATTGATACGCTGGTAGCTCGCCTTGATACTCGTATCCTCATCTAAGGAGTAAGCGATGGAAAACCTAGGCTCTAAGTTGACAAAGGACTTTAGGGTTTCACTGCGACTGCTAGAAAAAGAGGCTGTAGGTGCTGCGCTTTCATAAACTTCTAAATCTTCATTATACAAGAGGGGTTGGTTATTTTCATAGATATTAAGACTTTCTTGTCCTAATCTATTGAAACTACTGATTCGTAAACCGGCATTGATATTGACTTGATCGCTTATTTTAAATTCGCCATCTGCATAGACGCCGTTTTCCCAAGCATATTTTTTAATCAGCTGTGTATCGTTGATACCACTTGTAGCTGTTGTAGGCTTTATTCTTCCTGGATCAAACTCGTAATAAATGGAGTTGATTCCGTATTTCATTTTTACCTTATCATTTACAAAATTGGTAAGGTCGTATTTTAGATTCATATTAGTAATACCACTATCAAAGGTAAACTCGACAAATTGTAATTCCAGCCCATAGTTGTAATCACTATAAATGACAGAAGCGTTGGAAAACCATTTTTCACTAAAAAGATGGTTCCATCTGACATTTACAAAACTGTTACCGAAGGTATTACCAAAAAGATTGTTCACATTAAAGACGTCTCTACCGAAGTAGCTGGACATATAAAGCCGGTTGTTATCATCTAGATTAAAGCTGGCTTTGGCGTTGAGGTCGTAGAAATAGGCAACATTATCTACGTCAAATAAGGGCAAGAATAAATGCGCATAACTACTACGTCCACCTATTAAAAAGGAGGCCTTTTCCTTGATAATAGGACCTTCAAATAGCAATCTACTTGCTACAACTCCTATTCCTCCTGTACCACTAAATTTTTGTTTGTTTCCATCGCGTTGATAAATGTCCAGTACACTAGAAACACGACCACCATATCTGGCTGGGATACCGCCTTTGTAGAGTTTTAAATCCTTTATGGCATCTGGGTTGAAAACCGAGAAAAAGCCAAATAAGTGGTCACTTCCATAAAGAGTAGCTTCATCCAGTAGGACCAAATTCTGGTCTGCAGAGCCACCTCTTACATTAAAACCGGCAGATCCTTCACCAGCATTACTAACTCCTGGGAGTAACGTAAGAGCTTTGATCAGATCAGTTTCTCCCAGTACCACAGGGATTTTTCTAATTGTTTCTATAGAAAGTGCGTTCACACTCATTTGAGGTGATTTAGTGCTCATTTTCTCCACATCTGCAGTGATGATGATGGCGTCTAGTTCTTCACCTTGTTCTTTTAGGGAGAGGTCTAGTTTTACGTTTTCGTTGAGGGAGATCTTTTTCTCTATGGTCGCATATCCTATACTGGAATATTGCACGGTATAAACTCCTGTAGGTAGGGTGATGGAATAATAACCGTAGGCATTGGTTATGGTTCCGGTTTTTAATTCGATGATGTTTACAGTAACGTTGAGCAAAGTTTCACCAGTTCCATCCTCGATGATGGTTCCTGAGAGCGTGGCTTTTTGTGAGTACGCTTTCGCGAAAGCGAGAAAGGTAAAAACTCCTATAAATACAATGTTTTTCAATGGGCAGGTATTAGGTCTTGAAAATTAATGATGTAACTAACTATATCTGGTAAAAGTAAAGTTGAAAAGCTTTCCAAAGCTAACCTTTACATTTAATTTAATATCTTTTTAATCTACGGTGCACACATCATAAATCACTTTAGTAACTTTGGTCAAAACTATTTCCATGACAACAGCACAACTTACCGACCAACTTTCTTTGCCTGTGGTGGCAGCGCCTATGTTTTTAATATCTGGGCCAGAGCTCGTCATTTCTTGTTGTAAAAACGGAATAGTAGGTACCTTTCCAGCGTTGAACCAACGTTCTAGCCAAGGATTTGAAGAATGGTTGATACAGATCAAAACAGAACTGGCGCAATGGGAAGAAGAAACGGGTAAAAAAGCAGCGCCTTATGGAGTAAACCTTATTGTCCATGGAAGTAATCCTCGTCTTCAAGCAGACTTGATGTTGTGCATGAAACATAAAGTGCCCTTGATCATCACCTCTTTAGGAGCAGTGAGCGATGTGGTGAACGCTGTACATAGTTATGGTGGAGTCGTATTTCATGATGTGATTAAAAAACGCCATGCAGAGAAAGCGCAAGAAGCTGGAGTAGACGGATTGATTTTAGTTTGTGCAGGTGCAGGTGGACATGCTGGTGTTAATAATCCTATGCCTTTTATAAGAGAGACTCGTGAATTTTTTGACGGTACTCTATTACTTGCAGGCGCCATGAGTTCTGGTCAGGACGTGGCTAGTGCTTTACAGATGGGCGCAGATCTCGCTTATATGGGAACACGTTTTATCAATACAGACGAATCTAAAGCTACCGATGAGTACCGCGATATGATTATCAATGCCGGCTGTAGCGATATCGTTTATACTGCTGCTATTTCTGGAGTAAGTGCTAATTTTTTAGGCGCTAGTTTGCAAGCAGCGGGAATTACAGAAGAGCAAATGAAGGCTAAAGCAAAAGTTGACTTTGGTAAGGAAATGGATACCGAAGCTAAAGCTTGGAAAACCATCTGGAGTGCGGGACAAGGTAGCGCTACTGTAAAAGACAGTATGCCAACTGCAGCACTTATAGACCGAATGAAAGCAGAATTTAAAGCGGCTATAGAAAAGCAAATAGAAAATTTGAAGAAGTACTGTTACATCGTATAATTTGATGGTTTAAAAACTTCTCGATTCGGGGATTTGGAAATCTGTTTTACCCTGTCGTAATTTCAGCTTTAGAAATTCATGGTCAGAAATAGGTAAAATAAAATTCAAACTCCTAGTTATGAATGAAGAACAGGAAGTTTTGGAATTTGGAATTTGGAATTTCATTTACAGATTTGAGATTTTTTTCTAACTACCTTTGTCGCATGAGTCAACTCGTACAAATTTCTATTCTACCACATTATCTAGAAGATGAAGATCATATTCTAGGAAAGGTTTTTGAAAAAATCGATTTGCGTATGGATGATATTCAGAAATGGAATATCAGAAAACGTTCTATCGACGCAAGACAGAAGAAAGTAACATTCAATTTACAAATAGAACTATGGCTTAAAGGAGAAGATATCCTTGAAAGAGAGGTTTATCAAATCCAAGATGTTTCTCAATCAAAAGAAGTAGCAATTATAGGAGCTGGGCCAGCAGGATTATATGCAGCACTAAGAGCTATTGAGGGCGGGTTAAAGCCCATAGTATATGAGCGTGGTAAAGACGTACGCTCTAGAAGACGTGATCTTGCTGCTATTAATAAAGATCATATCGTTAACCCAGAGTCTAATTATTGTTTTGGAGAAGGCGGAGCAGGAACCTATAGCGACGGTAAGTTATATACCAGGTCTAAGAAAAGAGGTAATGTACTTAAAGCTTTGGAGTGGTTTGTTGATTTTGGCGCTACACCAGATATACTGGTAGATGCGCATCCTCATATAGGAACCAATAAACTACCGCAGATCATTACTTCTATGCGAGAAGCGATTGAAAAAGCTGGTGGAAAAGTGCATTTTGAGTCTAAAATGACTGATATAGGTCACGAGAATCAACAAATTAAGGCCATTCAGATTAATGATACGGAATGGATAGCCTATGACAACCTTCTATTAGCAACTGGTCATTCAGCTAGAGATATTTTTTATCTACTTCATAAAAGAGGTATAAAAGTGCAGGCAAAACCATTTGCGATAGGAGTGAGGATAGAACACCAACAAGAATTGATTGATCAGATTCAATACCACGGTGATGATCAAAACCCATATTTACCGCCGGCCAGTTACAGTCTTGTAGAGCAAGTGGATGGAATGGGGGTGTACTCCTTTTGTATGTGTCCTGGGGGTATTATCGCACCATGTGCCACAGACACTGATGAGGTGGTCACTAACGGCTGGAGTCCAAGCAAACGCAATAATCCTTATTCAAACAGCGGTATTGTGGTCAGTGTATCACCAGAAGATTTACCTAATTACGATCCCGAAGATCCATTTGTATCTCTCAATTTTCAGAAAAAAGTAGAATACGATTGCTGGGTTGCTGCTGGAAAAACTCAAAAAGTTCCCGCGCAACGTATGCAGGACTTTGTGGAAGGAAAAGTATCTACAAATTTTCCTAAAACCTCTTATTTCCCTGGTTTAACAAGTGTTGATTTAAACAAAGTGCTTCCAGAAATGCTAGCCACCCGATTAAGTGCTGCTTTTGTGTCCTTCGGTAAAAAGATGAAAGGTTATTATACTAACGAGGCAGTTCTTCATGCACCAGAAAGTCGGACAAGTTCTCCTGTAAGCATTCCAAGAGATCCATTAACATTGGAACACATAGAAATCAAAGGTTTATACCCTTGTGCCGAAGGAGCTGGATATGCTGGCGGTATTATTAGCGCAGCGATTGATGGAATTAACTGCATGGATCGCATCATTGAAAAGAAAAATCTAAATAAATAAGATTTATTTAGATTTTTACGGTGATTTATTTCAGAATAAACTTCTAATTTTGCAAAAAAAAATATCAAAACCCACTATGTTACCTATAACCTATTACGACTTATCGTATGCGGAGCTTTTTGTGTTTCCTAAATACATGTTTGCGCAAATGAAGTCGGGAATCATTCTAGTACCAGAAAATAATAATGAACTCAATGCTATTGCTCAAAAACACTTTGAAGGTAAAAATTTTGTTTATATAGCAAATCGTTTTTTTGATTATAATGTGAGTCCGGTTATTTACTTAGAAGCCTCAAAAATTCCCAACCTAATAGGGATGTCTATAGTTACAGATAAGGAAATCGGGAAACGTACTGCCCTATTTGAAAGTAAGTTCTATGCAAAAGAATTCCTGGTAGCCTCTACTATTGAAGAAGCAATGAATTGGGCTGTTGATTTATTAGAAAAAAACGAATCCTAAGGAAAGCCACGCTTTTGTAGGGAGTCCATTTCATAAAGAATTTCTATGATCAAAAGAAAATTAAAAACCGATAACAGATGTACTCTTATACGATGAGTATCAGCCATCGATAGGACTAATAGTGGAGTATAGCGTGAAGGTCATGTCCTGATAAAAGAGCTCTTCCTTTTAAAAAATCAAGTTCAATGATAAAACTAAAACCTGCTATAGCAGCTTTAGTTTCACTGATTAATGAGTATGCAGCTGCAGCAGTACCTCCGGTTGCTAGCACGTCATCATGAATAAGAACGGTATCGGTGCTTTTAATAGCACCTTCTTGCATTTCAATAGTGTCAGAGCCATACTCTAGTTCATACTCTTGACTCATGATCTTTCCTGGCAGTTTGCCAGGCTTGCGTATCATAATAAATTTTGCATCGAGCGCTTTTGCCATGAGCATTCCGAAAAGAAAGCCTCGTGATTCTATTCCCACTACAACATCAATTTTTTGATCTTGAAAAGGCTCAATTAATGCCTGAGTCATTAAATCTCTAGCCTCGTGAGATGCCAATAATGGTGAGATATCTTTGAAAACAATCCCTGGTTTTGGGAAATCAGGGATGTCTATGACGTGTTGTTCTAAGAAAGGGTTGTTCATGGGTTAAATATAGAAAAGGCAAGTGTTAGTTGACTATTTGAAGAAGCAAATTTTTAATATAATTTCCAGTGCGAAATAATTATGAGTTTATTATAGAATAAAGTTGGCATTATTCTAAATTCTCGTATATTTGCAGCCGCAAAAGCAACAAGTCTTTTGTTTATTGGGCCTCGTAGCATAACTGAATAGTGCACCACATTACGGCTGTGGAGGTTGCAGGTTTGAATCCTGCCGAGGTCACCATCACTCACAACTGCGTTGTGAATTAAAACATAGAAACCTTGACAAGCTCGCTTGATCAAGGTTTTTTGTTTTAAGACACTAGACTTGCAAAAGCTGGCAGTTGTATTTGCAAAAGGCACTTCACTCAGGATCAATAAAATTCGTCCTACAGAGGTCACAAAATAAATCCGCATATAACTGATAAATAAGTTATTGCGGATTTTATATTTTATATGTGTCACATTTTGTGTCACTTAAATAGGAATAAGTTATTTTTTAGTTGGTAGACATTTTAGCCAACTTTTTAAATTATACGTAGCTTAATTATTTTTTTTTTGCGGTTAATAGTTATGTTGCATAGCATTCTAAAATATCTTTCTGTTTTTAATCGAGTAGCTCTAAAGTAGGTTTGTGAAGTGGTGTATATAGAAATAAATATGCTTTTAAATGCCTAAAAAACAGGCGGGTTTAATTTTTTGTTCTGGCTTGAATTTCAAAACGTAAATCGTCTCATGACAAAAATTATATGATTGGTTTCATTTTAAACCGTACCCTGTTCCTCCAATCATTATCATCTCTGGGAAAATTGGTCTTGCATAAATATTTCCGTCTATGCTAACGTTACTAACATCATCCGAATTTTCGAATCTTATAAGCATTGGTCGACCCTCTAGTGTAACATTATTCCATATAACATTTACCAAAAATCATGAATCTCCATAAAGATATGTCTGACCTATTGAACTTGGCTCTCCCCATACTTCTGCTTAAGTCGTCGTAACTTTTATAATTAACATATTTTACTACAATTTGAAATTGTAACATTTGATCGATAAAATTTAGTTGAAGTAAGATCTTAAAAAAAACAAAATTTATCCGTAGCTAACCTTTAATTCTACAAATTAATTTCGGCACTCTTTTTTGAAGAGTAAACCTTATATGATAGTCTTTTTATGATTTTTTTAATAAAAGTCAGCTCCAAAATAACCCAGATTTTCTAATTCAAAAATTGATTATTAAGTTAATTAATTAATTAATATTTAGAATGTTATACTTATATTAAGCTTGTGTGACTTATTGTATCAGTCAAATAAATTTTTTGAGTTAGTCATATAGTTTCCGTATCTTGTTATCATTAATAACACGGGTTATGGAAGTATTTAAAGGTCAAAATATACTGAGTTTTGTGAAAGAACTGCCAGATGATGATGCTTGTAAAGCATATTTAGCAAAAATAAAATGGCAGGATGGTTTTACATGTACAAAATGTGGTCACACTAAGGGCTGTGAAAAATCTGGTTATAGATATCACTGTTACAGTTGCAATCACGTTGAAAGCGCCACTGCAAACACCTTGTTTCATAAGGTTAAATTTGGTTTGCAAAAGGCATTCTGCGTTGTGTTTGAAATGAGTACTAGTACCAAGAGTGTTTCCAGTGTTCAAATGGGAAAGCGATTTGATATCCGTCAAGGTACCGCTTGGTATTTCATGCAGAAAGTTAGAAAGTCAATGAAAAGCAGTCAAAAATATCCTCTAACTGAAATAGTTCATGTTGATGAATTTACCGTAGGGGGAAAAGAACAAGGCAAGCAAGGTAGAAGTTACGATTCAAAAAAGAAAAAAGCAGTGATAGCGGTAGAACTGAGCGCCGAACATAAAATCAAAAGAGTTTATGTGAAGTCTATAGATGATTACTCAGCTAAATCACTAACTCCAATATTTGAAGAACATATAGATCCCTCTGCAAAAATAGTTACCGATAAATGGAGAGGTTATGCTCCACTTAAAAAGAATTATGATATAGAGCAGAAACTAAGTAATAACGGAAGTAATTTTAAAGAACTACATGTTGTAATTATGCAGTTAAAATCTTGGTTGAGAGCAATACCTACACATGTTAGTAAATGGCATGTGCAAAGCTACTTTGACGAATTCTGTTTTAGAATTAATCGATCTCAATCCAAACAGAGCATATTCCATAAAACAATAGAAAGAATGGTAATAGCTAAACCAATTTATCATAAAGATATAAAACAGATGCTAAGTGTGTAACTCAATAATTTTATTTTTGACAAAGAAATGCCAATAAATAGTGGTGGTCAGTAACCTATGTTACATTAAACTGTTTTACTTAGTTAAATAAACTTTAAAGGCCTGATTGCTAGCTGTACTTTGGGTTCCATTATTTCTAAAGAAAATATTTTCTTCAGAACTTTCAATACCTCCGTATATGTAACCAATTAATGTTTTTTCTTGTTTTAAGCTATTCAAGTTGACAATTTCATTTTCTAAATAGATAGCTTCGTTTGACAATGGAATGAATTCTGCTCCTGATCCTAAAAAGGCTGGCATTTTTATACCTAAATCCTTTTCGGTCATAGATCCATCTTGATGGCGTGTAACCATACTAATTGTTTTGACGAAAGGCACTTGGTCATCTTTAATTAAATCGCCTTTATTTTCGTATTGATATTGACTCAACCCTCCAAAAAATATCGTTATCATTTCGTTTTTCTCTAAATTATAAACAGGGACTTTTGCACTATGATATTGACTTAGGTATTGATTAAAATCGCTATTAACTTTATAGCCATTTTCATTTACATCTACAGAGTTTAGCCAAGGAATGTTGGCGTCATATTGAAAAACACCACTAAACATCGTAAAGCCTTTTGTTAAATCTGGAAAGATCTGCGGTACCATATTATAATCTCTCCTATGAAGATTTTCAGGGTCTTTTTCTGCCGAATAATCACTAATTGATAAATTAACACCATCATCTTCTATTTTAAACGTTCTTATTTCATTAGTATACTCTTGAGTAAACCCAGGACCGTGACCTGGTCCCATTGGATTATATCTCCCTTCAAAGTATTGTCCACCACACAAATAAAAAGTATCATTCAATAAACCTAATTGTCCGCCTGTTACTGCCAGATTTGAGTCTGTTATCTGCCTGAAGAAACTCGAGATATTAGATCCTTCGATAATAGCCTTAGAAAGCCCATCTATATCTATTGCTGTTAAATTTGAGTATGTTGTGTGATCACCTTTAGTATCACTATAACCATATCCGCCTATTACATAAAGTGTATTGTCTCTTTGTTGAAACTCTTGATTTGTAGATTGTAATTGTTCAAAAATTGAAGCTGGTAGGACGCTTAAATCTGTTTCCCAAGTTTTATTTGTTTCTGGGTCGATAACAAATACTTTAGTATTATTTTCTTTCTTTAAGAAAGCTTCAAAGGGTCTACGTTTATGAAGCCCATCTATGCGACCACCTAATATTAACCATTTGCCATCGCTAGTCTTACCTAATGAGTAAGATTGAATGCCAGGAGCCTCATTAATGGAAAATGGTTCTATTTGAATTGTAAACTGTTCTTGTGCAGACGAATTACAGCTTGAAAGTGTAAAGGCTATTAAAAAAGTAAAAATGATATTTAGTTTCATCTATTTTGATTTAAAGTGTGTTTAATAAGGTTTATAGTTAATTGCATTGTTCGCTTCCTGATGTTACAATAGTATCAAACTGTTCTTGCGATATGTACTGTGGCACATAATTCTCTCCAGAGTTTTCAATTGCAGTGAAGAAGCTTCTTAAATGATTGCGCGATCCACATTGTAAGTTTTCAAAAACTGATATAAGAGCAACATTTGATGTGACGTCTATATAGTCTTGTAAATCACGAATGTCTAAATCTTCAATAGTAGCCCCTATTGTAAGCGCATTGTTCATACTGATTGATCCGTCAACTACAAATTGGTCATATAAAGTTTGTATTTCTGTATTAGTAAACTCTCCGTATGGTAAAATCTCAAATGGCACATTACTTTGAGTCAATAAATTTGCAACTAAATTCATATGAGATTGTTCACTATTTTTAATATTACCAAATTGATTTATTGACCATAAATTATCTAAATACTCATAAGTGTCACGTGCTAATTTTTCTTCTTCTAGCATAAACAATAAAGCATCTTTATCTGCTTGAGTAAGTACTATACTATTTGTAATTTGATCTGTGTCATCATCATTACTGCAAGAGGTTAGAGAAACCAGACCAGTTAATATAACGATTGCTGTAGTCGCTGTTATTTTTATAAACCTTTTCATAATTACTTGTATTTATTTACTACTAATCTCCGTAATAAAATTGAGTGCTACAGTTACCTATGTTACATAACTAAAAAAGCACTCTTTAACATTAAGAGTGCTTTTTTTATTCCGCTTTCGCGAAAGCGTAAGGTAACAAATGTCATTTTTTATATTCCATTCAAATTCTACCTTTGCTTAAACACTAAAATGTATTACACGCGATGGGAAATTCAAATACCACAATTTATATAGTTGCGACAATTATTATACTTCATTTTTTAGTAGGCTTTATCTGGTTAGCTTATAAACTCACTAAAAAAAGGATGATGAGTAATTAAAAATACCTATTATCCTTAGCTCGCTTTACATTAACTTTTTTCTATTAAAAGATTCCATTGCTCTGGCGATAGTGTTTTTATAACCAAGTCTCTACAATTTGTTTTTTTTGAAACTACGTCTACTCTTAGTTTTCCAATTTCATTTATCTTATTGAATATTCCTGCTCTTGGCTCCTTATTAAGAGACGCTTGATAGATATCTTTTTCTAGGTTTTGAACTTGCTGTGCCATTTGCATCATTTTTGGATGGTTTTCACTGCTCCAGTTTCCTAATGTTTTTTGTTCTTCCTCAGATATTTTGAATTTTTCTGTATTATCATTTATGGTTTGCATATAGTTGGGAAGCGGATTTACGTGAGAAATCAACACCATCATTTCTTCTCTTTCCATAAAAGGATATTCTTTTTTATAATCTTCTACCAAAGTATTCCATTGTTTGTCGTCTAACTCTTCAATGATGTGATCTCTACATTGAATTTTAATCTCTGCAATTTCTAATCGTAGTTTATTAGTAGCATCCAGTTTTTGCAAAATTTTCTCTGAGCTTGCTTGTTCTTTTGAAAGCGATTTTATTTCAGAATTAATTTCATCTATTTGTTCCATTCTAGCTTCAATCTTTGGATGATTTTCAGTTCTCCAAATCTTAAATGCTGATTCTTGTTTGTCTGTTAATGCCAATTGATTTTTTTCAGAAACCATATAACGCATATAATTTGGACCAGAGAAATAGTCCTCAATTTTAAGTTTTTTATCCGCTTTTGATTTTTCTACTGCAACACTTTTTTGAGTTTCTGAGACATTAACTTTTTTCTCGTTTTTGTTACAAGAAACTAGCATTAATCCTAAAATTAATACGAATCCTATTTTCTTAATTACTTTTAGATATATCATAATATTATTATTTTTTAAATTCAGATCAAATCTGAGGAATAATTAATGCGCCTACAGTCACATAGGTTACATATAAAACATTAATATTAATTTGTTTTTTTATAACTCCAAACCGCTAATCCATTCATTATAAAAGCATACAGTAGTGTTTTGGATAATTGCGGTAGAATATCCATAAAACCAGAACCTTTAAGCATAACCATACGCATTACTTCTACAAAGTATTTAATAGGGTTAAATTCTGTAAGAATCTGAGCCCATTCAGGCATACTCTCAATAGGCGTAAATAAACCGCTCATCAAGATAAAAATCACTGTAAAAAACCAAGCAATAAACATCGCTTGCTGTTGTGTGTCTGTAAAGTTTGAAATGAACAAGCCTATGCCTAGAATAACTAATATATAAATGGAAGTATATAAATACATCAAGGGTAAACTTCCTACAATAGGCACATTGAAGATAACTCTTGCGATAATAAGTCCAACTGTTAGTATACCCATCCCAATGACCCAAAACGGAAATAGTTTGCCAATTATAAACTGGCTTTTTCTGATAGGTGTAACGTTTATTTGTTCTAATGTGCCAATTTCTTTTTCGCGGACAATATTCATCCCTGAAAGAAACAACGTAATCATAGTTACCAACAACACCAAAATCCCAGGAACCATAAAGGTTTTGTAATTTAAGGTTTCATTATACCAGAATAAAGGGACGGTTTCAATATTTATTGGCTGAATTTGCTTGTCTGAAACTTGAAATAAATCAACTTTTAAATTTTTATTAAAACGTTGCACGATCTGAGTTAAATATACATTCTCAACACCAGCTGCTGCTCCATCAATCGCATTAATGGTTATTCCTAAATTGTTGTGTTTTTCCTTTTGTAAATCACGTTCAAAATAGTTTGGAATTTCTAATAGAACATCAACTTCTCCTTTAAGCATCGCAGCACTTGCTAATCGCTCAGATGGAAAATCTGTCGACACTTCAAAATAAGTTGAGGCATTAAATTTTTCTATTAATGCTCTTGATGTTGATGTGTGATCGCTATCAATATACCCAAATTTGATATTCTTAACTTCAAAAGTGGCAGCGTTAGATAGAATAATGAGTTGCAATAAAGGCAAAATAAAAATTATAGGAAGCATCCCTTTATTTCTAAAGATTTGTTTAAACTCTTTTTGTATGATATATAGAATTATTTTCATTACTCTAATCTGATTTTATATTTCTTTACACTTAATCCAATAAAAAATACAGTCATACCAAATAAGATTAGGGTTTCTTTCCATACGTATTGTAGACCTACACCTTTAAGCATTATACCTTTAATAATGATTATAAACCATTTAGCAGGAATTATATTACTAATAACTTGCAACGGTATTGGCATACTGGAAATAGGGAAAATAAAACCAGATAATAAAATTACAGGAAGCATTAGTCCCATAAGTGAAATCATCATCGCTGTCTGTTGTGTTGCTGAAATAGTTGAGATTAAGATTCCTAGAGCCAAAGCTGAAATAATAAATAAGATGCTCTCCAATCCTAATAAAACTAAACTACCTTGAACTGGCATTTTAAAGATAAAAATGCTTAGTACAATAATAACTAATGCATTAATAATGGATAGGAAAATATAAGGAAACACTTTACCTATAATTACTTGAAGCGGTTTTAATGGTGAAACCAGTAAAATTTCCATTGTTCCTAATTCTTTTTCTCTGGTGATAGAAATTGAGGTCATCATTGCAGAAACTAACATTAAAATAATGGTCATAACACCTGGAACAAACATATACACGCTTTTTAATTCTGGGTTGTAAACCATGCGCGTTCTTGGAACTATTTGATATTCAATGGTAATATCTTTGTTTAATTCCTTTTGATACTGTGTAAGAATCGCATTTACAAAATTACTAATGGTGTTTGCGGTATTTGGGTCTGTAGCATCTGTAATTATCTGTAGGGTTGCATTGTGATCTTTGATTAGATTTTTACTAAAATCTTTTTCAAAATTTAAAACTGCTTTTACTTTTCCTTTTTTAAAAATGGTTTCAATATCAGATTCTTTTTCAATAAATTGATTGACACTAAAGTATTTTGAAGCTGAAATTTTATTAATAATTTCTTCTGTAGTTGCATCTTTAGAATGATCTAAAATAGCAATATCTACATTATTGATTTCATTAGTTATGGCGAAGCCAAACAACAAAATTTGTGCAATTGGCATTCCGAAGAGAATAAACAACGAGCGTCTATCTCTAAAGATATGGTAGAATTCTTTTTTTATGAAGCCTATAAACCTTTTCATCCTCTCGCTAGTTTTAGAAATACATCATTCATATTATCTGCTTTAAACTGTTCTTTGAGTTTCTTTGGTGTATCTAAAGCTTCAATTTTTCCGTTAACCATAATAGATACTCTGTCGCAATATTCAGCTTCGTCCATATAGTGTGTGGTTACAAAAACGGTGGTGCCTTGATTGGCTGCTTTGTAGATCATTTCCCAGAATTGGCGTCTGGTAATTGGGTCAACGCCTCCTGTTGGTTCATCTAAAAACACAATTTTAGGATCGTGAAGTAAAGACACAGAAAAAGACAGTTTTTGTTTCCAGCCCAGTGGTAATGAACCTACCAGCTTATTTGCAACTTTTTCCAATCGTAATTCTTGAATCAAAATAGCTGATTTTTCTTTTATTCGTTTTCTCGACAAACCGTAAATGCCACCAAAAAACATAATGTTCTCTTTAACCGTTAAATCGTCATACAAAGCAAATTTCTGACTCATATATCCAATGTTTTTCTTGATGTCTTCAGCATGTGTGAATACATCAAATCCAGCTACATTAGCTTTTCCAGAAGTTGGATTAGAAATACCAATTAGCATTTTCATAGCTGTGGTTTTTCCTGCTCCATTTGCGCCTAAAAAACCAAATATTTCACCTTTGTTAACCTCAAAAGTAATGGCGTTTACAGCTGTAAAATCCCCAAACATTTTGGTTAATCCTTCTACTTGTATGACTCTTTCGTTGCTCATTATTTTGCTAATTCCATAAAAGTATCTTCAATAGTCGCTACAGTTTTTTCTATTTCTATATTGGATAGGTTTTTCGATTCTAAATACACTTTCAAATCTTTCGGATTAAAATCTGTTCTGTTATCTGTGTAATGCACAAATTCTCCAAAAGGATATACACTATGATTGTGTTCATAGGCATTTAAAGCGTTAATGAGCTGATACATATTATTTGCGCGTACATTATAAATTGGTTTTGGGTAATGTTTTACAATAGCTTCAGGTGTATCAATCTCCAAGATTTTTCCATCTTGAATTAGTGCAATTCTATCACATAAAGCCGCTTCGTCCATATAAGGTGTAGATACCAAAATAGTGATGTCTTTTTGTTGCAAGCGTTTTAGCATTTCCCAAAATTCTTTTCTTGACACTGGATCTACTCCTGTTGTTGGTTCGTCTAAAAACAAGACTTTGGGTTTGTGAATCAATGCGCAGCATAAAGCTAGTTTTTGTTTCATACCGCCCGACAGCTTTCCAGCACGACGATCTTTAAAAGGCTCTATTTGAATATATATATCTTTTATTAAATCGTAGTTTTCTTCTATTGTTGTGCCAAAAATGGTAGCAAAGAAATTTAGGTTTTCTTCAACGGTCAAATCCTGATAAAGTGAAAATTTGCCAGGCATATAACCAACACTATTTCTAATGCTTTTATAATCATTAACAACATCATAACCTGCAACAGTTGCAGTACCTTCGTTTGCAATTAGAAGCGTGGTTAAAACTCTAAAAAGCGTTGTTTTTCCTGCACCATCAGGTCCAATAAGCCCAAAAAGCTCACCTGGTTTTACATCAAAAGAAATGCTTTCTAAAGCTTTTATATTTTTGTAAGATTTCGATATATTGGTAACGATAATACTCATTATTTTACTAAAATAAAGTTGCTATTTACTAAAGCCATAACCTCGTGTTTAACATCTTTTTCAATCATAACATAGTCGCCAGCTTCTAAATTAGTTTCACCAGATTGTTCTTTGTAGATAGCCTTACCAGAAACGCAAATTAAAATCGCTTGTACGTTACTAACGTGTTCTTTTAATTCTTTTCCCTTTGCTATTTGTAATGACATAACTTTACCTTCTTCGGCTTGTAATAAAAGCTTTGTTTGAACAGCTTTGTCCTCAGTATGTAAGCTTTTTAAATTCATTTTAGGATAGGTATTTGTAGATTGCTGTGTAGTTGTCTTTTCATCGTTTTTACATCCTATAAAAGCGAGTATTCCTATTAAAAAAATTAATTTTTTCATATGTATTTATATTAATTATTAGATGATATCCACATTTCTGCTGGCATACCAATTTTTAAACTTCCATCGTTTATCACATCAATTTTTACAGCATAGACCAAAGCAACACGCTCTTCTTTTGTCTGAATAATTTTTGGTGTGAATTCTGCTTCCGAAGCAATCCAGCTAACTGTACCTTTATAAGATTTCATAGCATCATCTTTATCAATTTTAACAGCTACTTCCTGACCCATTTTTAAATTAGCCAATTGTGTCTCACTTATATAAACTCGTAATTGCATCGTGCTTAAATCGGCAATTTTATAAAGCGGTTTGCCAAATACAGTAATTTCATTTGGTTCTGCGTATTTGGTTAAAACAGTTCCGTCTACAGGATTTATAATCTTATTTTTTTTGATTTGGTCATCAATTTGTTTTAATTGAACGTCAATAGATTTAAGTTCATTAACGACAGGAGCGTTTTGAATTTCAACACTTCTAATTTGACTTTTGATGACATCCATTTCACCTTGAACGTCATCTAGTTGTTTTTGTGTTCCTGCATTATCTTTAATGAGATTTTCAGCGCGTACTTTATTCGTGTTTGCCGTTTTTAATTTCGCGTTTAACACATTGATTTGTGATAAAACACCTCTAGATTTTGAACTAATCACAGCTTTAGACACTTCTAATTGTTCTCGTTTTAATGCTAGTGGAATGGTATCGATATAGCCTATAAATTGCTCTTTTTGAAGCACATCACCTTCGTTAACTTTAAACTGCATAAGTTTTCCGTTATTTTCTGCTGAAATCGTTATTTCAATAGCTTCAAAATTTCCGTAGCCATCTGCTTTTCCATTAGAATCACTACAAGAAAATAGACTTAGTGTAGTGATGCTTATAATTGATATATAGAGGTAGTTTTTCATTCTAAATAAGTTATTGTCCTTTTATGACGTTGTAATTTGCTTTTGCGAGTTGTAATTGAATTTTATGACGTATTAAAGTGTTTTCGTCTTCATATAAATTAGTGAGTTCTGTAATGTAGGCTGACGAGGTAATTACACCATTTTTGAGCTGAGAATCTGAAGATTTTAATACGTCTTTTCTAAGTCCTATAATCTCTTTATCTGTGATTATAAAGGTTTCTATCTTTTCTATTTCCTCTTGTTGTTGATTCAGTTTTATGTTAGTATTTAACTTGAAAGTTTCGGTCTCTGTATCCACAATATCCTTATTAATGGCTAAGGACTGACGTTGCTTTTTGTTAGAATTCCAATCAAATACATTCCAGTTTAATTTAATACCAGCGATATAAAATGGTTGGAAAGAATTGTCCAGCATATTAAGACCAGGATTACCATAACCACCTGTTGCAAAACCAAGTAATTTGGGTGAATTTTGTTTAGAAATTAAAGTTTCGTTGTATGCTATCTCTTCTTTTTTAAGCTTAAACAGTTCCAGTTCAGGTCTTTTTAAATCACTGTTTAACAGTATCTCTATAACAGGATTCTCGAACAATGTAGTGGTGTTTAATGGTTGACTTATTTGTTGTGAAAGTGTCTTAACTAAAGTTGTTTTGTTACTTTTAACTTCAGTTAATTGCTGATTTAGTTTTAAGATTTCGGCTTTAATAATTTTATCTGATACTGGTAGTATTATACCATACTTGATACCAGAACTTACCTCATTAAGTTTGGTTTGTAATTCTTCTCGTTTGGCATTTAATAACAGCTCCGTTTTTTGAGATAATAAAATCGAAAAATAAAGTTGGTTTATTTGTTGCTTGAGCTGATTCAAATTAACTTCAACTTGCATCTGTTTGGTTTTGAGTTGGGCAGTTTTTAAGTTTAAAGAAGCCTCTATTGTCCCTCCATTATATATAAGTTGATTAACAGACAAGGTCGCGCGATACTGATCGTTATTTAAAGGTTCAATATTTGAATTTGGAATAGGAACTTCAATCACATCAGATTGATAAGTAGCTTGTGCATCTAGACTAAACTGCGGTAATTTTGCAGTAGAAATCGCATCTTTATCCAGTTGTGTTTGTGTTTGTAGTAACTGTGACTGTTTAGCAAGAGGATAGTTAGTAATAGCCAGCTCATAACACTCCTGTAAGGTTATGACATGTTGTCCCCAACTAGGTAGCGTAAATAGCATTAGTAATAAAAGTATGTACCGTTTCATTTTATGTATTTTTTATTGCATTGATTATAAAATTTGCGACTTCGGTTTTACGATCTTCTACAAATTTTAAGTATGCCTTTTCATCTTTATCTGTAAAGGCTTTTATAAGTGGTTTTCCTAGAAAGGGAAAAATATTGAGAGCGATAATGTTGACAAACAATTGATCAGCTTCAATAGGTTTTAATAACCCTTTATTAACTTCTTCGTCCACTTTAATTTTAAATTTTTCAAGATTTGGAAAACCTGTATTTTCTTTTAGTTTTTTAATAAAGTCTTGGTTTCTATTTAACTCTTGAATGATGAAATTTGGTAAATAGGGATGCTTTATCATAAAAGTGATATAATTAGAAGTGAAGTTTTTCACCTTTTCCTCAATAGATGAATCATCATTCAAAACCACGTTAAGTTGAGGAGCGAGTAACGAAAAGGCTTGATTAAAAACCGCTTCAAAAAGTAATTGCTTACTTCTATAATAGTAATGTAGCATTGCTTTGTTAATACCAGCTTTATCTGCTATTTCTTGCATACGTGCTCCATCCATACCTTTAGATTGAAACACTTTTTTTGCAGCCTCCAGTATTTGAACTTCTGTCTTTTCGTTTTTACTTTTCTTCATATTAACTATATAGTTTAACCAAATGGTTAATAAATCTACAAAAAATAATCAAACCTTTACTTGTTTGATTATTCTTTAATTTAATTACTACTAATAACTAGTGTCATCTAATTTTACTTTACCGTGAAATGTTCTATATAAAAACAAGAAATAACCACCTAAAAGAGGTGCTCCAATACAAACAATTGTCAACATAATACCCAAAGACTTTTGAGATGATGCTGCGTTATAAATAGTAACACTATATTTTGGATCTATAGATGATGGCAGTAAAACTGGGTATAATTGAACAGCCACTAACATCAACAAAAACGCCATTGTTAATGAGGAAAAAATTAAGGCAGTTCCGTATTTTTTCTTTGAGACCAATCTTGGCACATTTGCAACTGCTAAAAATGCTAAAACAGGAACTATAAATAGTATTGGATATTCTTTAAACCTGTCTGTAACTCCAGGTAAAAATATTAATGTATATAAGGATGTTGCTGCAAAACTAATAATGAAAAAAATCATACCCTTTTTAAGCAAAAAGGTTAATCTAGCGTGCAAACGACCTTCTGTCTTTAATAATAAAAATATAGCACCTTGCGTCATAAATAAGGATACCGTAGTCAATCCAACCATAATAGCATAAGGATTTAAGAATGAGAAAAACATACCGCCTTTATAGCTTAGGTTTTCTCCTATTTCAAGGCCCTGTAAAATATTAGCTACAACAACTCCTAATAAAAATGAGATGAACACATTAGATATAAAATAGGTAATGTCCCACGTTTTGCGCCACCACAGCATTTTTTCTGCACTTCTAAATTTAATAGCAGAAGAGCGAAGTACTAATAACATTAGAAAAAGCATAAATGGTACGTACATAGACGATAACATTGTAGCATACATTACTGGGAAACCAGCAAATAATGCGCCAGCTCCTATAACTAACCATACTTGATTAGCATCCCATAAAGGCCCAATTGCGTTAATAGCAATACGTCTGCTTAAATCTTTTCTGAAAAATAAATGCCACGCTCCAGCACCATAATCAAAGCCTTCTAAAATAGCATAACCAGAGAATAGTAAACCAACAACTAAAAACCAAAGTGTGGGATAATCTATACCTAAAAAATATTCCATATTCATTTTATTAAATAATTTCTAATGGATTTTTAGCTTCATCATAAGGACCGTTTTTTATCTTTTTATTTACTGAATAGATAAATAAAAGAAAGAGTATTGTGTAGACCACTAAAAATAATATTAACGAAAACAGAATCTGATTAGACGACACTTCTTGTGAGAAGCCTTCATTTGTTCTTAAATGGCCATAAACTATCCAAGGCTGCCTCCCCATTTCTGCTGCAAACCAACCTACTTGATTAGCTATTTGCGGTAAAAGCACAGAGAATGCGAAAATCTTGAGCAGCCATTTTTTATCAAATAGTGTTCCACGCCACCATAGAAAACTAGCATATAATGTTAGCCCTATCAAAAACATACCAATGCTTACCATAATATGATAGAATTGAAATACTGCATTTACTTGGCCTGGCCTGTCTTCTTTTGGAAATGCGTTTAAACCTATTACAGGTTCATTAAAATCTTGATGTAATAAAAAGGATAATCCACCAGGTAATTTAAGTCCTGTAACTTCTTGTGACTCATCATCTACCCAACCAAATAAATACATATCTGCTGCTCCTTTAGCATCATAATGCCCTTCCATCGCAGCTAATTTTGCCGGCTGATGTTCAGCAACGACTTCTGCAGAACTGTGTCCTGAAAGTAGTTGCGTTAATGAAATTATAGTTGCTAAGCCTAAAGCTATTTTAAATGCCTTTTTAGATATCTCTACGTATCGTCCTTTAATAAGGTAATAAGCGTGTACACTTAACACTAAAAATGCACCTGCTAAAAATGCACCTTGCCATACGTGAATAATTCTATCCACACTAGAAGGATTAAAAACCATTTCCCAGAAATCTGTGACTTCTGCTCTTGCATTAAAGCCTTCACCAACTATATGATAACCTGAAGGCGTTTGCTGCCAACTATTAGCTACAACAATCCAGACTGCAGAAAACATCGAACCTAGAAAGACTCCAATCGTGGATATAAAGTGAACTTTTGGAGAAACTCTATTCCAACCGAAAAGTAATACTCCCAAAAAGGCACTTTCTAAACCGAATGCGAATAAACCTTCTGCTGCTAAAGCACTTCCAAAAATATCGCCAACATATCTTGAGTATACGGCCCAATTGGTACCAAATTCAAACTCCATTATAAGACCTGTAGCTACACCAATTCCGAAGGTGATGGCAAATATTTTTAACCAAAAACGAGTTAATATCTCGTAGTGTTTGTTCCCAGTCTTTAAATACATCCCTTCCATTATAACCATAATTAGACCTATACCAATACTTAATGGTGGATAGATATAATGAAAAGCAATGGTGAAAGCAAACTGGATTCTAGCAAGAATTTCTGTATCCATAGTCGTAAAATATTTTCTTAACAAAGTTAAAAATATATCCCACTTATGTGAGTAACACAGGTTACATATAGGCATATTTTTTTTATTTTTTTATTTGTGTAACCTAGGTAGCTTTAAAAATAGTATTTCAGTTTTATTTTTGCTTAAGTAAAGACTTAGATAAGTTAGCACTAAGGAGATATCGCTTTCGCGAAAGCGAAAAATGTATCAATAGCTCTAAGTGATTTTTATCAGTTTTTTACTTCAAAACATCTCTTATTTTTGCACTGTGAAGCTATTTAGCGTAGTTATATTATCCATTTTATTATTGAGCAATAGCGCTAGGGTATCTCTTGTTTATGGCTGGTATACTTTAGACGTGGAGAGTTTTATTGAGCAATTATGTGAGAATAAAGACAAGCCTCAATTACAATGCAATGGTAAATGTTACTTAAGTAAAGTGAGTAACGATACTTCATCAGAAAAAGAACAAACAATTCCAGTATTAGAATGGGATCAATTAGTGTTTTGTGATACTGAATTAAGTGTAGAGCATCAAAATGTTACCGCTATTTTAGGTCAGAAAGACTTTTACTATTTAATAACTTCTACAGAAACTTATCTTCATTCTATTTTCCATCCTCCGCGGGTATGATTTTTACATACAATACAACTCAAAGTGAGAACTTTAATTAGTTCTCTCAAGATTATTGCGGTTCAATTTTGAAAATAAAAAAAATGAAAATAAAAAGACTAGCGCTTTTATGCGCACTTATTCCTGTGTCATTATTTGCACAGGAAACAATAAAAAAAGATACAACTGAAACAAAACCTATAAAATTAAATACTGTTATTGTAACTGGTCAAGGAAAAACTGATCCAGTGCTCACAACTGTAAAAACAGACCTTCTCAAAAAAGTAGTTCAGCCCAAAAACGTTGCCGATCTATTTAATGATTTTAATGGTTTTTCATTAATTAAAAGAGGGAACTATGCCATAGATCCATCATTTAGAGCGTCTCAATATGAGCAATTAAATATCCAGTTTGATGGAGGTACAAAGGCAGTACACGCTTGTCCAAATAGGATGGACCCCATTACAACCCACGTTGTGCCAGAGGAGATTGAAAGAATAGAAGTCATAAAAGGCCCTTACACCGTGCGTTATGGAGCAACCTTTGGAGGCATTATTAACCTCGTAACACAAAAACCTAGCGCAATGGATAGTGGATTACACGGTAGTATGAATTCTGGTTATGAGTCTAACGGAAACTCGCTAGTTTCTTCTTTAAAGCTACATCAGATAACTGACAAGTATGATATCGTGGGAAATATAGGCTATCGCGATTTTGGTAATTATGAAGATGGCGATGGTACTGAGATTCCTTCTTCATTTAGAAGCCTGGACTATGGGTTACGCCTGGGATATAATATTAGTGATAACCAAAGAGTTCAGGCTCACTGGAGACAGTCTTATGGACGTAATGTTTTACACGCGGGATTACCTATGGATACAGAAGAAGATAACAGCTCCATTTTATCTCTGGATTACAAATTAACAGACTTAAGTGGTTTTATAAAAGAGGTCAATACAAAAGTATATTATTCTTATGTAGATCATATTATGGCTAATAATAGACGACCATCTTTTATGATGACCGAGGCTTTGTCTACCATAGACGCATCTACCGCTGGTGGAAAGATAGAATTTAAGATGAAGCCTACTGAAAAGTGGATTCTATATGGTGGTCTAGATGCGATGCTTATCGCTCGGGATGGAGGAAGAACACGAGTAGTAAAGCGCAATATGATGGGAGATGTACTACCAGAACCTATGGTGTTTCAAGATAAAATATGGCAAGATTCTTATGTAAATGACTTTGGGGTATTTGCAGAAAACAAATATGCAATAACTGATAAAACGATGCTTACCGCAGGTGCACGTTATGACTTGGTCGTTTCAGACATTCAAGACCCAGAGGTAGATTTTCAAGAGCTGTATGACAATCTTGGTCAGCGAGAAGAGCACAACGTATCTGCAACGGTTTCTATGAAACATAAGCTTTCAGATAATACAACTTTAGAAGTTGCTTATGGTCGTGGTGTACGGTCTGCAAATATGATAGAGCGTTATATAAATCACTTTTCTATAGGTCAAGATCCTTTTGAATATGTGGGTAATCCTAATCTTGACGCAGAGGTTAATAACCAGTTTGAAATAGGCTTAAAAGGACGAAAGCGTTTTGAAAAAGGAATAGACGCTTTGCGTTATAGTATTTCTGGGTATTACGCCTTGTATGAAAATTACATTGTTGCTGTTGTAGACCCAACCCTTGATAGAAAGTTTATGCCTAATGCACAACCACAAGAGGTAAAACGTTTTATCAATCTTGATGAGGCCTATAAAACTGGTTTTGAAGCAGAGACTGCGGTAGATTTTGCAAAGTACTTTAATTTTTCCACAGCATTTTCTTATGTATATGCTAGAAACAAAGACCTTGATGAATCTTTACCATTAACACCACCTCTTACAACGCGTTTAGGGCTAGGTTTTGAAAAGGAAAAGTTTTGGGCAAGTTTAGATTATAAAATCACATCAAAGCAAGACGAAATTGCTTTAAGTTTTAGCGAACAAGAGACAGCTGGTTATGAAACCTTAGACTTACGTTTCGGTTTTAAACCAGTAAAAAAGTTGAACATTGGTCTTGCAGTACTTAACGTATTTGATGAAACGTATAATAACCACCTAAATTTCTCTTTTGTGAATCAAGCTGACTTTTCAAGAGTGCCTATTAATGACCCTGGAAGAAATTTTTCAGCATTTGTTCAGTATGCGTTTTAAAGATTTTTTATAAAATGGAAAAGCCCTTTTGATATTCTCAAAAGGGCTTTTCCATTTTATATAATTTCTATTAATTACTTTATAATTAACCCAAAAACTATTTCTTTTTCATTCCAACAAAACGTATAACTTCTGCATTTCCCTTGTGATAATTTCCTTCAGATAAAGTGATACTTTCTTGTTTGAGAATTTTAAAATCAAAGTCGGGAAATTCGATCTTGACCTCTTCAATGGAAAATAACATTTCTTCACTTTGAGGACCACCAGAGGGGTTGCCCAGTTGCGCTTTCGCGAAAGCTTCAAAAATGACCACACCTTTGGGTTTTAAAAACTTTAAAAGATGTAAATGAGCTTTTTTACGAATATTAGCAGGAAAATGAGCATAGCTCAACCCAATGGTGTCAAACCGTTTATCAGATTCAAAATTAAGCACGTTTTCTATTTGATAGTCTATCGTAACGTTTTGGGATACTGCGAGTTTTATTGCTTTTTCCTTGCCAATACTACTGATGTCAAAAGCTGTAACATCCCAACCATTCTTAGCAGCATATAGGGCATTACGACCTTCACCTTCGGCTGGTAAAAGAATGCTTCCCGATGGTAAAGTATCTAATTGCTCCTTAAAGAATTGATTAGGCGATGTTCCATAAATATATTCTTCTTTTTCATAGCGCTCATTCCAAAATTGTGCTGGATATTGTTTCATAGACATATAATTTATTTTAATGCTGCTAATTCTGGTAAGCCGAGAGCATCCATACAAGTTTCTCTTGTTGTACAATATAATCACTCATCAAGGCAACTGTTCCTTCATCATTAGCTTCTGCAGCAATTGATAAAATTGCTCTTTCCTTACCTAATAATGTTTTTAAAGCTTCAAGTACACTGTCTATAGCTATTTCTCCATCAGTTACATTTTCTGCTGGCTTGATATCTGAAGTATCTAGATATTTTTTAAAAGAATGCAATGGTGTTGCACTTAATGTAAGTACGCGCTCTGCTATTTCATCTACCTTAATCAAAGCGTCATTATAAAGTTCCTCAAACTTTAGATGTAATTCAAAGAATTTTTTCCCTTTAATATTCCAATGAAATCCTCTTAGGTTCATATAAAATAATTGATAGTTTGAAAGTAAATCATTCAATTGTACTGCGGTGGTTTGTGATACTTTATCATCTAACCCAATGTTGTTTATGTTTTTCATTTTATTGGTTTTAAAGTTTAAAAAAGGGCTTTAGTAATACTACATAAAGCCCTTAGTTTTATTTTAGATATCTTTCTTAGCAAGATACCAGGTGATTTTCTCTACCGAATCATCTGCTAATCGTTCGTTTAGCGCGTCTAAAGATTTTGGTGGTGGACAAATTGCTTTATCTCCACGTTTCCAATCTAGTGGCATTGCTACTTTATGCTCGTCTGACATTTGTAATGCGTCTAAAGCACGGAGTATTTCGTCCATATTACGACCTACATTAAGTGGGTAATACATAATTAAACGTATTTTTTTAGATGGATCTATAAAAAACACAGCTCTTACTGCAGCAGTCTCACTTTCGTTAGGTTGAAGCATTCCATACAGTTTAGATACTTTCATATCAATATCTGCTATGATAGGAAAGTCAAAATAAACTCCTGTATTTTCTCTTACATTTTGTACCCATCCTAAATGCGCGTGAATACTATCAATGCTTAATCCTAATAACTCAGTGTTAAGTGCATCAAACTTCATTAGGTGTTGATGTTTTTAAAGGCTGATAATCATCTGATTTTCTTTTTCTAGGACGATTCTTAAAACCAAGTAACCTACAATATTTATAAAAAGTGGTCATACCACATGGTAACTCACCATCTCGAACTGCTTTTAGATAAACAGAAGACTTAGACCAAAATTTATAATTGACATCACTCCTATACTTTTTGATGGTCCGTACCTCAGTAGATAGAAGTTGATGGGAAAACCTACGCGCACACCAATTAAAATAAGAAGGTTCACACTTATGAATCACAATAGATTTATAATTTTCAAAAGTGCTTCTGGAAATGTTGAATACTTTTAATGCTTTATTGATAGGGATGTGTTCTCTAACTTTCTCGATGGTATTTACAACCATTTCTTTTTGTTCTTTGATGATAGACTTCATTCCTTTGACTTGAGAAATCACTTTATAAAAAGTATCGGCTAGTTTAAAATAGCATGCATTGATCTTTTTTATTTTAGAAGATTGGTTGATCTGCTTTGAAATAAATACTCTAATTAATTGTTTCTGTACCCTTCGATAAAATAGGCTACATGCTTGGCTTGCATCCTTTTTATAGTTTCCATATCTCCAGAAGCATCGATTCCTGTTCTATAGGCTTAAAAAACAGGTTTATAAAATAGTTAAGCTGTCTTTTAACTTAGTTCTCATTAAAGCAGTCAAACCCAAGATAGGACCTATTGCCAGAATCATATAAATAGCATTGGAATCCGTCCATTCTGTCATTTTTGAAATGAACTGAATACTAATTATAGTTACCGTAAAACCAATACAATTAACAATGGTGAGTGCAGTGCCTTTTATTTCTGCAGGTGCATGTTGCGCTACTAGTGTTGATAAAAGGGGAGAGTCTGCTATGACAACCATTCCCCAAAATATTAGAAAGCTGACAAAAAGACCTTCAGAATTACTAGTAAACAGAAAAGGGGAAATTAGGCAACATAAGCAAGATAGAGATAGCGCTATAAATGCTATTCGTTTAGTTCCTAATTTCTGTGAAACAAAACCAGAAAATACACAAGCCAAGCCTCCAAAGCTGATGATTATAAAAGATAATACAGGAACATTAAACAACACTTGCGGATGCTCTAAACTATACTTTTTTAGCATAAAAGGTATAAAAACCCAAAAGGCATAAAGCTCCCACATATGACCAAAGTAACCAAAAGCAACCGAACGAAATTTTTGGTTTTGAAACACCTCAAAAAAAGCTGATAAGTCTATTTTAGGGCTGGATTTTCTATAGGGTCCATCAGGAACTAGTGTAACTATTAATACCCCGCCCAAGACGCTAAGAGAAGAAGTCCATATCATTACAGATTCCCAAGAATATGCTCCTGTTGTTTCCTTTAGTAAATGTGGGAATGCCGTACCCAATGCCAATGCTCCAACTAAAAAACCAAGTGACTTACCAAGCCCTTTTTTATAATAATCTGAAGCTATTTTCATCCCAATGGGATAAATTCCTGCAAGAAAAAAGCCGTTAAAAAAACGTAATAATAGCAAACTTAAAAAATTGTTAGCGTCCCAAATGGCAGCTAAATTAAAAAGCGACCCCAGTACAGCACATATGAAAAACACTTTTGACGGTGAAAAACGGTCAGCAATAGTTAAAATTGCAAAAGTCAATGTGCCACTAATAAAACCAAATTGTACGGATGAAGTTAAGTGGCCTAAAGCGCTAGCTTTAAGATCAAAATTTATCACAAGATCATTGACCACCGCGTTCCCAGCAAACCAAAGTGACGTGCAGCAGAATTGAGAGAGCACGATCACTAGAAGTATAAACTTAGAGTTTTTCAATAATAGTCTTTTTTAAATTTATGGAATATTGAGTATTAAAATTGGTAATTCCTTTGGAAATGAACCGGTCTTCCAATCAGTAAATGGCTTTAAATGAAGCTCAAAATTATAAATGTTTTTTTTTAAGAACTATAATGATCTCTTTTAATCTTTTATAAGGGAATATTACCGTGTTTCTTTTTAGGCAAAGTAGCTGCCTTATTTTCGAGCAGCGTATAAGCTTTGATTAATTTTCTTCTTGTATTCTTTGGTAATATAACCTCATCAATAAATCCTCGTTCTGCAGCACTATAAGGATTAGCAAATTTTTCAGCGTATTCAGCTTCCTTTTCTGCTAATTTGGCAACAGGATCTTTGGCAGAGTTGATCTCTTTTCTGAATATAATTTCACTAGCTCCTTTTGCTCCCATCACAGCAATTTCAGCTCCTGGCCAGGCATAATTCATATCTGCACCTATATGCTTAGAGTTCATCACATCGTATGCACCACCATATGCTTTTCTGGTAATTACCGTTACTTTAGGCACAGTAGCTTCACTTAAGGCATATAATAATTTTGCTCCATTTGTGATAATTCCATTCCATTCTTGATCAGTACCTGGAAGAAATCCTGGCACATCAACCAATACCAAAATAGGAATGTTAAAACAGTCACAGAATCGAGTAAAACGAGCTGCTTTTTTAGAACTATCCACATCTAAAACTCCTGCAAGACTGAGGGGTTGATTTGCTACTATACCTATACTTTTACCTGCTAATCTTCCAAAACCAACGACTATGTTATCTGCATAGTCTTTATGGATTTCAAAGAAAGAATCGGTATCGATAATTTCTTGAATAACAAGCTTCATATCATAAGGCTGATTGGCATTTTCTGGAACGAGATCTTCCAGACCAAGACGGATTTCGTCATCTAATTCAAACGGCATATCTGCAGGTTTATCTTCACAATTTTGAGGCATATAACTCAGCATCTGTTTGATCTGATGGATACATTGAATATCGTTTGCAGCTGTTAAATGCGTCACTCCAGATTTAGTCGCATGTGTTTTGGCACCGCCTAATTCTTCGGCAGTAACGACTTCATTTGTTACTGTCTTAACTACATTAGGACCAGTAACAAACATATAGCTGGAGTTTTCTACCATCAAGGTAAAATCGGTCATTGCAGGAGAATAGACGGCACCACCGGCACAAGGTCCCATAATTGCAGATATTTGAGGAATCATTCCTGATGCCATTACATTTCTATGAAAGATATCTGCATAGCCACCTAAGGAACGCACTCCTTCTTGAATTCGAGCACCACCGCTATCATTTAAACCGATAACAGGAACACCTATTTTCATCGCCATATCCATTACTTTACAAATCTTTTCGGCGTGTGTTTCTGAAAGGGCACCTCCAAAAACAGTAAAGTCTTGCGCAAAAACACAAACCTGTCTTCCGTTTATGGTTCCGTAGCCAGTGACTACGCCATCCCCATAAAATAGTTGTTTCTCCATACCAAAATCCTTGGTGCGATGCGTTACTAAAGCTCCCATTTCTTCAAAGGACCCGTCATCTAGTAAAAAATGTACCCGTTCTCTTGCGGTTAACTTTCCTTTTGCATGTTGCTTCTTTATACGTTCTTGCCCACCTCCTAAAAGAGCTAGCGTCAATTTATCTGCGAGTATTTGCTTCTTATCTTCCATGGTTACTTATTTCTTTTATCCCAATTTGAACTGATCTTCAAAGGAGCTTTTACTGTTTTCTGATTTTTAAGATACAGTTGTAAACCTACTAAAGCTGCTATTTTACGCTCTTCTGTATATTGTTTTTTTAGTTGGTCTGGCGAATAATAATTTTTCACAAAATGAGTGTCAAAATTCCCTGATCTAAACGCCTCATGCTCGCAAACAAATTTGCCAAAAGGTAGCGTAGTGGCAATACCTTCCACTTTATAATGATCAATCGCCTTTATCATTAACTGAATGGCTTCTTCTCTATTTTTCCCGTAAGTAATCAACTTAGATAGCATAGGGTCGTAGTAAATAGGTACCTCCATTCCTTCTTCAAAACCATTATCCACCCTTATTCCCTCACCAGTTGGAAGCTTGTAAACAGATAGCTTACCAATGCTAGGAGTGAAATTTTCTAGTGGATCTTCAGCATATACTCTTACTTCCAGAGCGTGACCTGTTATAGATAAATCTTCTTGAGTAAACGCTAGTTTTTCACCGCGTGCGACTTTAATTTGTTGTTCTACCAGATCAATTCCCGATATCAATTCGGTAACAGGATGCTCCACTTGTAAACGCGTATTCATTTCCAGAAAGTAAAATTTCTTATTTTCATCGAGCAGAAATTCGACTGTTCCAGCACCAACATAATCGCAAGCCTTAGCCACTTTTATAGCAGCTTCACCCATTGTTTTTCGTATCTCAGGAGTAAGAACCACAGAAGGAGCTTCTTCTACTACTTTTTGATGACGTCTTTGCACGCTACATTCTCGTTCAAAAAGATGGACTATATTTCCATGAGTGTCGGCAAGTATTTGAATTTCAATATGTCTAGGAGAACCGACATATTTTTCAATGAATACAGACCCATCTCCAAAAGCGGCTTTTGCTTCACTTATGGCTCTTTCCATTTGTTCTGGCAGCTCCTGTATATTTTCAACGATCCTCATTCCTTTTCCACCACCACCAGCAGAGGCTTTGATTAAAATAGGAAAGCCTATTTCTAGAGCAACTTTCTCTGCAAGTGCTACGTCAGTTATTGCTTCTTCAATGCCAGGAACCATCGGGATATTATAATCACGTACCGCTTCTTTTGCCGCTAGTTTATTACCCATTACTTGAATAGCATGTGGTTTGGGACCTATAAAAACGATCCCAGCATCTTCAACTAATTGTGCAAATTTTGCATTTTCGCTTAAGAAACCATATCCAGGATGTATCGCATCAGCGCCAGTATCTTTGGCTGCTTGAATCACTTTTTCCATCACGAGATAGGATTCTGAAGAAGGTGCAGGTCCTAGCAAAACGGCTTCGTTTGCAAAACGTACATGAGGTGCACCACGGTCAGCTTCAGAATAAACTGCGACAGTTTTAATACCCATCTTTTGAGCAGTTTTCATGACTCTTATAGCGATTTCTCCACGGTTTGCTATTAGTATTTTTTTCATACTTTTATTTTAACTCCGCTTTCGCGAAAGCGGTACTATTATTAAGGTCTTCTCTTCTATTAAACTTTTAGAAATCTAACTTTCCATCTCGATAATAAGTTGCCCTTTATCCACTGAATCATCAATTTTAGCTTCAATTGATTTTACAATACCTTTACCGTCAGAAAGAATGACATTTTCCATTTTCATGGCAGATAATACAAAGAGCGGTGTGCCCTTTTCAATAGGATCACCAGCGTTAACCATTATGTCAATAATGTAGCCAGGCATAGGAGCCATAATATTATTGGATTTTGTTTCTGTTTTTTCAAAAAGTCCCATTTGAGCAACCATTGTGTCATGCTCATCATCAATTTTTACGCGATAACTGTTTCCATTCACCATAATGGTCATTGTTTTTTCAATCAATTTTTCGGTAATTATTTCCACATCATAGGCTTGATGATCTTGTAATAAATGAAAATTAGTAGTAGAAATTTGATGTATATCTAGAGATGATAAATCATTAGTAGTAACAGAAAAATCTTGTTGATCCACGTGAATAATATAGTTGCTCATAAGCTGCAATAATTTTTTAAAAGTTAAGGAGAAATAGTAAATTATAAAACCTTGTCCATAATATCTTGTACACATTCTGGATTCAATAGTGTACTCGTGTCACCCAGATCGCTTGTGTCGTTTCCTGCTATTTTTCTAAGTATGCGACGCATTATTTTCCCAGAACGAGTTTTAGGTAAACTTTCCGTAAATTGGATTTTATCAAGTTTTGCAATGGGCCCGATTTGTTCGGTAATAATTTGATTGATTTCTTTTCTTAAATTATCGTGGTTTCTGCTTTCTCCAGTTTCTTTTAAGGTTACATATCCATACAATGCGTTTCCTTTGACATCATGTGGGAAACCTACTATAGCACTTTCAGAAACTGCTGGATGTTCATTTATAGCATCTTCTATAGGAGCTGTGCCCAGATTATGTCCAGAGACTATAATTACATCATCTACACGACCGGTTATTCTGTAATAACCTACTTCATCTCTCAATGCGCCATCTCCTGTAAAGTACATGTTTTCAAAAGCAGAGAAATAAGTGTCTTTATAACGTTGGTGATTTCCCCAGATAGTTCTTGCGATACCAGGCCATGGGAATTTTATGCACAAACGGCCATCTACTTGATTACCGTTTATTTCTTTGCCATGTTCATCTAACAATGCGGGTTGAATACCTATAAATGGTAAGGTGGCGTAAGTAGGTTTTGTTGGTGTCACATATGGAATAGGTGTTATCATAATACCGCCAGTTTCAGTTTGCCACCACGTATCCACAATAGGCGATTTTTTCTTTCCGATGTTATCGTCATACCAGTGCCATGCCTCTTCATTAATAGGTTCTCCTACGGTTCCTAAAACTTTTAAAGATGATAAATCATACTTTTCGACGTGTTCCACACCTTCTTTTGCAAGTGCTCTAATAGCTGTAGGAGCTGTATAGAATTGAGTCACTTGATGTTTTTCTACAATTTCCCAAAAGCGTCCATAATCTGGATAGCTTGGTACGCCTTCAAACATAAGGGTTGTTGCTCCGTTTGCTAACGGGCCATAAACTATATAACTGTGTCCAGTGATCCAACCTATGTCTGCCGTACACCAATACACATCATTTTCTTTATATTGAAATACATTCTTAAAAGTATAGGCGCTATACACCATATAGCCAGCTGTGGTATGCACCATTCCTTTGGGCATGCCAGTAGAACCAGAGGTATATAAGATGAATAAAGGATCTTCTGCATCCATAACGGTAGCGACAAGCTCTGTTGAAGCCTCGTCTAACAAAGGCTGCAACCATTCATCACGACCTTCTTTCATACTGATTTCTGTATGTATGCGTTTGGCAACTAAAACACTTTCTACACAGCTACAATCTTTTAAGGCCTCATCTACAATTCCTTTTAAATCGATTGTTTTTGCACCGCGATAGGATCCATCTGATGTGATGACCATTTTACAATCGCTATCCTTAATTCTGGTAGCAATTGCAATCGAAGAAAAACCTGCAAATACCACAGAATGTATGGCTCCTATGCGCGCGCAAGCTAATATGGAGATAGCTAACTCTGGAATCATAGGTAAATAAATACATATGCGATCCCCTTTTTTAATTCCTTTAGCTTTCAGCACATTTGCAAACTTATTGACACGATGGTATAATTCTCTATAAGTAATATGTTGAGGAGCTTCTTTAGGATCGTTAGGTTCAAATAGGATGGCTGTTTTATCGCCTCTAGTAGCGAGATGTCTATCGATGCAGTTTTCTGTAATGTTTAATTTTGCACCTTCAAACCATTTTACTTCTGGTTTTTTAAAGTCCCAACTTAAAACTTGGTCCCATTTCTTGCGCCATAGAAAGTGTTCTTCGGCAATTTCTTCCCAAAATGCTTCAGGGTTATTTACTGATTTTCTATATACTTGATAATATTCTTCTAGGTGTTTTATATGATAATTACTCATGGCTTTTTTTTTATTTATGAATCCCAATGCCTTGGGCTTGATATATGGATTTAATTTCTTCTATTATGGATAGGTCATCTATGGTAGATGGGATGTTGTATTGAAGTTCGTCTGCTATATGGCGTAGTAATTTACGAAGTATTTTACCACTTCTTGTTTTAGGTAATCGGTTCACCACAAGTATATCTTTAAAAGAGGCAACAGCACCTATTTCACGTCTTAAGGCTTGGATAATTTCCTGCGGAATATGAAGTTCATCAGCTAGGTATTCAGGTTTTAAAACGATAAGCCCTAATGGTTTTTGTCCTTTTAAATCGCAATGCACACCAAAAACGGCGCACTCTGCCACTGATTTATGAGAGGCGATGACTTCCTCCATTCCGGCAGTAGATAGTCTATGTCCAGCTACGTTGATAACATCGTCCACGCGACCAGTAATAAATACATATCCATCTTCGTCTCTATAACCTCCATCACCAGAAAAATAATAGCCTGGAAAACGGTCTAAATAATCAGATTTGAATCGTTCTGGATTACCCCATAGATTGCTTAACATTCCTGGTGGTAATGGTAATTTTACAGTAACATAACCTTCAACTCCAGCAGTTACTTCTTTTCCTTCATCGTTTACAATTCGTATATCATAGCCACAAACAGGAAAACCTGCAGAGCCTCCTTTTATAGGCTGTAATTCTACGCCCACCATATTTGCTAACATGGGCCAGCCACTTTCAGTTTGCCACCAGTGGTCTATGACGGGAACTTTTAATTTCTCTTGAGTCCATGTTAATGTGCTGACATCACAACGTTCTCCAGCCAGAAATTGGTATTTTAAACAAGAGATATCAAATGATTGAATCATCACGCCATCAGGGTCTTCTTTTTTAATGGCCCTAATGGCAGTAGGAGCGGTAAACATAACTTTTACACGGTGCTCACTAATCACGCGCCAAAAGGTAGAGGCGTCTGGTGTTCTTACAGGTTTTCCTTCAAATAGAACCGTCGTATTCCTGTTGAGTAAAGGACCATAAGCAATGTAGCTATGTCCAACTACCCAACCCACATCACTTGCTGCCCAGAAGCTGTCTCCTTCATCCACTCCATAAATGTATTTCATGGAGAATTTCAATGCAGTAGCATAACCACCTGTATCTCTTATAATTCCCTTGGGCGTTCCAGTTGTTCCTGAGGTATATAGAATGTAAGATGGGTGCGTTGAGGCTACGGGCACCGCTTCGATAGAATTGGAGGTTTCTACGAGATGTGCATAATCTATATCATAAGGTTTTGCAGGAATTTGTACTCCTAGTTTCCTGTCGTATACAATGACGTGATCTGGTTGGTGTTTCGCTTTCGCGAAAGCGTCATCCACAAAAGGTTTATAAGGGATTATGCGATCTATTTCTATCCCATTAGAAGCTGTGATAATGGCTTTAGGTTTGCAGTCATCAATACGTATGGCCAACTCCTGAGGCGCAAAACCACCAAACACTACAGAATGTACAACGCCTATTCTCAGGCATGCCAGCATTGCATACAACGCCTGCGGAATCATGGGCATATAAATGATGACGGTATCTCCTTTTTCAATTCCCAAGCTTTGCAATCCTCCGGCTAATTTTGAAACTTCTAGGTGCAATTTATAGTAGCTAATATGCTCTTTTGTTGCCGTTACAGGCGAGTCGTAAATAATGGCATCTTGCTCACCATAACCATTTTTGATATGGGTATCGATGCAGAGATAACTCAAGTTGAGTTTGCCATCTTCAAACCATTGATTGTGGTCGCTTTTATTTTTAGACAGGATGTTTTGAGGCATTTTATACCAGTCTAGTTGCGCAGCTTGTGTCTTCCAAAAATGTTCTGGATGATCCATACTTTTTCTATAAAAATCTACATAACTCATGGCTTTGAGTTTTTAGATGTAAAAAGACAAAACCAATCGGGATTGAGAATTTTTAATTTTATAAGAGACCATGGAAGGGCAACAAGGCATGCGCCTATGACAAGTGATTGTAGAACACCAACACCTGATTCACTTTCAAATTTTATTCTACAGAATAGAGTGATGACCGCATATAGGGTGATAACAATATCTGATGTTTTTGGGTTTATCGTAAAATTCATGTCTTTAAACTTTAATTAAACATAGTTTGTTTGCATACAAAACCAATATTTAAGTAAGATTTGTAAGACTGCTTTTAAGTCACGAGTTCCAGAATTTCTGAAACTACTTTTTTAATTGAAAAAGGTTTTGTTAAATATTTATCAGCTCCGAGTTTTAATCCTTCTTCAATATCTGAAGCTTTATTTTTTGCGGTTAAGAAAACTACTTTTGTAGCTTCTAGATTCTTTTTGTTTTTTATTTGTTTTAATGTTTCATATCCATCCACATTAGGCATCATCACATCTAATAATACCACGTCAGGAATATGATTTTCTATGATCTCTAAAGCTTCACTTCCATCCCTTGCTATAAATACTTTAAAGCCCTTTTTCTTAAAGGCGTATTCCAGCGACATGACAATATTGGGCTCATCATCAACGATTAAAATCTTGTGTTCCATATAAGACGTACAATTTAACTAATTGGTAAGGTAAAAACAAATTTAGCACCTGATTTTAATGTCTTATCTACCCATATTTTTCCATGATGCTTTTCAATAATTTGTTTAGTTATAGCAAGTCCTAGTCCACTGCCTATGGGTTTAATGGTGTTTTGATGTTTAGACTGGTAAAATTTATCAAACACATATTCCATATCTTCTGCGGGAACTCCTTTGCCATTATCTGTTACGGCTATTTCTAAAGTGGTATTTCCTAGTTTGTAATCTATTTCTATATGTCCTGATTCTGGTTCACAAAACTTAATGGAGTTGGAGATTAGATTTGTAAAAACTTGAAGAATTCTATCTTCATCATAATTCATTTTAAAGCGTTGCTTGTTTTTAATACTTAGAGTAATTCCTTTTTTTGCGGCTATATGTTGTGTGTTTGCTACAGCTTTTTTTATAGTTTCTTGAATGTCTAGGTAATTGACATCTAAGTTTAGTCTTCCAGTTTCTAGCTTTTCAAAGTCTAATATGTTATTGATAAGCCTCCCGAGCCTATCTGAATCTTGAAGTATGTTCGTAAGAAATTGCTTTTTAATTTCTTTAGGCATGTCATCTTCATCATCCATTAATAGTTCTGTGGCTGTTCTTATCCCGGTAATAGGTGTTTTTAGCTAGTGTGCTACCGTGTCTAGAAATTCATCTTTTTGCTTGTCTTTATCTACTAATTCTTGATTGGCATTTTTTAATTTTGAAGACAGATGTGATAATTCGACCGATTTTTCAAGAAGTATTTTATTACTCACAATATTCTCCTTGGACTCTTCTAATATTCTAAGTACTTCCACGAGACTTATTTGCTCTTCTTTTACGACACTAGCAATTAGAATTTTTGCTGATGCACTTCCTATACTTCCTGTCAATAGTTTTTCAGAAAAATTAACTAATCTCGCATCTGCTAGTTGTGTGTCTTGTGGTAATTTATATGTAGTAAAGAATATATTCAAAGCTCTAGCAGCTTTTTTCTCCCCAAGAAATCGAACCAGCACATTTTTAATGTCGGCCACATAAGCTTCTCCTTTCCAGACGAGTGCGCTGTCTTGTAAAGCAGTAAAATTTGTACTGTCCACAAACATTTCAGCATAATTGCGTTCTCTGTAATTTCCTTTTGAGATAATTGAAAAGACTAAATAGCTTAAAAGATTAAATAAAATACTCCAGAATAAAGCGTGTGCTGGTGGACTCAGGAAGTCTATTCCAAATAAGGCATAAGGCTTGAGTGCAGCAATACCGTTTAATCCATATTGAGTAAAATTGTCAGAACCTGTATATGCTTCTAATGTAAATGGAAGTAGTAGGGTATATATAGTGATGCAAAATCCTGTAATAATTCCAACGATCGCACCTTTTGAAGAGCCACGATTCCAGAAAAGGCCTATAAAAAAAGAGGGTGCTAGTTGTGCAATAATTACAAAAGAAATAAGTCCGATAGAATACAAAGACAATTGTTTTGAAAATGACACATAGAAAAAATAAGCAGTGATTATAATGGAAAAAATAGAAATGCGCCTAATATTCTTGATGTATTTCTCATTACGCTCTGTGTGACTTTTTATAAACTTATCTAAAAAACCATAAGGGATGATAAGGTTGTTACTTACCATAATGGATAGTGCTAAGGTGGACACCACTACCATAGATATTACCGCAGAAAAACCACCAAGGAAAACCAGTGTAGCAAGAAAAGAATTGCCACTGTCTAGGGGCAAGAGCAGTGAGTAATATTCGGCATTTGCGCTATCTCCAAATGTGATTTTACCAGCCCAAGCAATAAAAATTACAAAAACGTTGAACAACAAAAGATATAAAGGGAATAGCCATATCGCTTTTTTTAAATATTTTTCTCGGTTGTTTTCTAATACGGATACTTGAAACTGGCGTGGCAGTAAAAAGATAGCCATAAAAGATAGAGCAATCATAAAGAACCAGTTAAACCCATCCTCTAATCCAGAAAGGCTGGTGAGTTCTTTAAAATTATCCATCACTGCTACTTGATTATAAATATCTGTTGTGCCATTAAATAGATAAAAGGTGATGTAGATCCCTATAATGAGAAAAAACACGAGCTTTAATATTGATTCAAAAGCAACCGCAGTAATAATTCCCGTGTGCTTTTCTGAAGCATCGGTATTTTGTGTTCCAAAGAAAGCTGCAAATATGGCGAGCAGTAATGCTACGTAAAAAGTAGAATCGTCTAATATTGTAGTGGAAACATAGCTCGTATTGTCTGCGATGATTTCAAAGGTTTCAGAAACCGCTTTAAGCTGTAAAGAAATATAAGGAATGGTACCAAATAGGCATATTAAAGTCACTAACGCTCCTAAAAATCTATTGTTCCCGTAGCGTAAAGAAATAAAATCTGCTATCGAAGAAATTTTGTTTTGGTTAGAGATTCTTATGACTTTTCTAAGTACCAGAATCCATAGTGGCGCGGCAATTACTGGACCCAAATAAATAGGTAAAAAATCAATTCCAGAGTTAGCTGCAATACCTACACTACCATAGTAAGTCCATGCAGAGCAATAAACCGCTAATGATAAAGTATAGACATAAGGATTATTAACCCATTTGCTTTTTTTCTTTTTTTCTGCAAGAAACGCAATGAAGAACAGCACCGCTAGATAAGCGACGATGATCACTATGAGTGCATAATTATTCATAATATCTTTTTAGTACAATACCAGAAATAATTATAGAAAGAAGCCAGATAGAAAAAACAGAAAAGTAGAAGGTAGGGAAGCCCCATACAGCTCCTTCAAAATTAAAAATGAGAACAAAGGGTATATTGAATACTAAAAATAAAGCTATCGAAAGGACTATTAGTTTTTGCTCGTGGCGTTTTTTCATTTATAAGGTATAATATAGGCTACTAATTTAGATAAATATAGTTCTTGACTCTAGATTTTGAATGTTTGTTTCGCTTTCGCGAAAGTGAGGTTCTCTACAACAATTCGTATGTTACAAACTCCTTAACTGCTGGAGCTCAATTAAGAAAATCAGCATCACAAATATTGCGATGCTGATTCCTAACTATTAAAAATACGGTTTCTTAGTGACCAGATGCTTCTCCAGCGTTAGAAGGTATTCTTATATTTTCTACTATTTCTTGAACGTTTATGGGTGGAGCAGGAGTCATTCTAGAAATAACAATTGATACTACAAAGTTTACAAACATGGCAACGGTTCCAAACCCTTCTGGAGAAATACCAAACCAATAACTAGATTTTAATCCTTCAACAGCTTCTTTTCCACCATCAAATATTCCAAATTTGAATTTCAACATATAGAAAAGCATTAATGTTAGTCCTGTGATCATACCTGCAATAGCGCCCTCCTTATTCATGCGTTTGTCAAATATTCCTAAGACAATTGCAGGAAAAAATGAGGCGGCGGCTAGTCCAAAAGCTAGTGCGACGACAGCAGCTACAAATCCTGGCGGATTGATACCAAAATAACCAGCAATAACAACAGCTACTGCAGCAGCGACACGCGCAGCGATAAGTTCTCCTTTTTCAGAAATTTTAGGGGTTAAGATTTTTTTGAATAAATCGTGAGAGATAGAAGAAGCAATTACTAATAAAAGTCCTGCAGCAGTGGATAATGCAGCGGCTAGACCACCTGCGCCTACTAAAGCAATTACCCAATTAGGCAATCTTGCAATCTCTGGATTTGCCAGTACCATAATATCGCGGTCTATAGTCAGTTCATTCGTGCTTTTATCTGCAACGTATTGTATAACGCCATCACCATTTTTATCTTCAAACTCTATAAGACCCGTCTTTTCCCAGTTACCAAACCATTCTGGTAAATCTGCGTAGTTCTTGTTGCTTACTGTTTCTATTAAATTGACTCTTGCAAATACGGCAACTGCTGGAATTGTGGTGTACATAATGGCAATGAATAATAAAGCCCAACCTGCAGACTTACGCGCATCTTTTACACGTTTAACGGTAAAGAAACGAACAATAACGTGCGGTAGTCCAGCTGTACCGGCCATTAAAGCAAGTGTTATGGCAAATATATCCATAGTAGATTTGCTTCCTGTTGTATATTCACTAAAGCCTAATTGTGCGTGCAAACCGTCTAATTTATCTAAAAGATAGGTACCATCTTCTCCTGCCTGACCTAATCCTATTTGAGGAATGACATTACCGGTCATTTCAAAAGATATAAAAATAGCAGGTACCATGAAAGCAAAAATAAGAACGCAATATTGCGCTACTTGTGTATAGGTAATTCCTTTCATGCCACCTAGAACGGCATAAAAAAGTACAATCGCCATACCTATGTAAACGCCAGTTTCGATTTCTACCTCTAGGTATCTAGAAAAAACAATTCCTACACCTCTCATCTGACCAGCAACATAAGTAAACGAGACAATTAATGCTGCAATTACAGCAACTATACGTGCTAGGTTAGAATAGTATCTGTCTCCAATAAAATCGGGTACTGTAAATTTCCCAAATTTCCTGAGATAGGGAGCGAGTAATAAGGCCATTAGCACGTATCCTCCAGTCCACCCCATTAAATATACAGATCCATCATAACCTCCAAAGGATACAATTCCTGCTAGTGATATAAATGATGCGGCAGACATCCAGTCAGCAGCTGTTGCCATACCGTTAACGATAGGGTGAACGCCACCACCAGCAACATAAAATTCTTTTGATGATCCTGCTCTCGCCCATATGGCTATGCCTATATAGAGTGCAAATGAGGTTCCTACGAGTATCCACGTCCAAGTTAATATTCCCATAATATTTTTATTTTTTTAAGTTATTTTATTCGTCAACTCCGTATTTTTTATCCAGTTTATTCATCAATCTTATATAGACGAATATCAGGACAACAAATACATAAATAGATCCCTGTTGTGCAAACCAGAATCCTAATTTGAAGCCGCCCAGCCGTATGGAGTTTAATTCATCTACTAATAGAATTCCACAGACAAATGAGACGAAGAACCAGATGGTTAGTAATATGGTTAAGTACCGCAGGTTTTCCTTCCAGTAAGCCGTTGCGTTTTTTTGTTTATCAGTCATAATGTTTTTGTTTTATAAATAAATCATCGCTTGAAGCGAAATAATATTATCTTCTATCGCACCGAAGTTTTCGGTCTTATATTCTAATGTTAGTTTGGAATTATGACCGCTCATATAAGCGTTCACACCTAGGCCCAAAGTGCTTCTATTATCAGTTACTGCGTCATAACTATGGGAACCATAGCTTACGTAAGGTTGGTATCTTGTTGATGCTTTATCACCTTTGAAGACATAGCCTACGTGGCCGTAAAACATACTTCCAGTTCCATAGGCACTGAATAAATAGTTTTTTCCATAATTATTAGATTGAAAAACCGCGTACGCAGTTAATGCACTACCGTCATCACTTAATGGAGTGTCATAAAAAGCATCTATTGCAAAAATGGAAACATCTTCTCCTTGGAGTTCAGGCGTAGTTAAAGAGCCTGTGTTGATGACAGATCCTTTAGGATGTAAAAAGAATCCAGCTCCAACATTGAATATTTTTTTACCACCTAGATAGGTTCCTACTTTATAAGGTAAAACATTGGATTCTGAGTCAAAAAAGTGATAATCAAAATATCCTGAATATGTTTTTCCTGCGTCCTTTGAACCCAATGAGGCTCTACCGTTATAAACAGCATCACCACCAGCGGCTGCCACACGACTGTCTAAGGAAGAAACAGCGGCATCATTTATAGCAACTCTATATTGAAGTTTACCGAATTTACCTTTTGCAAACACTCCTAAATGACGTGCAAATTGATCTGATAGCCCAATGGTAGCCCATGACTGACGATGGTTGTCTAACGTCATCATGTTTAAAGTGCTTTGATTATTTAATCTTGAAATACCATTAAAATAATGTAACCCACCACCTACGGTATGATCAGTTCCTAAACTATATTGTGCCCAGACATCATGAAAAAAGAGTTGAGATCCATCTCCTTTTCCTGTTGGACTTAGGGTGGAGCTGGTTACATTATTAAGGCCAAAATGAGTTAAAATTAAAAAGTTCTTGTTGATTTGTGCATACATCAAAACACGAGCGCGCCTTAAATTAAAATTTAACTTGCTGTTTTCATTACCATTGGAGTCTACTGTCTCATCTGTATTATAATTAGCTTGAACTTGTGCCCATGATATGAAACGCAGGTATTTTGATCCATCTTCATTGAATTTATAGGTAAGCCCTCCTGTATAATCAGGAGAGCCTTGGGCAATCATAAATTGATAGGATAGGAAAGATAATCCCAACAGTATTAAAGTTTGTTTTCTCATAAAGTTTTAAGGTTTAGTGAATGACTAAATTGGTTTTGTATGCACCGCTAAACTCCTAAAAACAATCTGTTAATTAAAAATCAATATACTTAATTGGTAAATACCTATAGTTAATCTTTGAAACGCTCCCATTTTATGAGCATAAATTTATCTCCTAGTTCGGTAACAACAACACCAGCACCTTTGATATTGATGGTATTAGTAAAATACTCCCCTAACTCGATACCGTTTAAGATCTTGTAAGTGGGATGGTAATTAGAATTATAGGGACGTTTGATATTGTATTTTTTTACCCAATTCATGATACTCACATGGGAGATTCCTAGAATACGCTCGATCTCGCGATAGGATAAGCCTTCTAAATATAACTGAAGTGATTTATTTACGTAATAATCATCAATTTTCTTTCCTATCTTATTGACAGAGAAGAAGTATTGACATTCTTTACACTTGTATCGTTGTCTGTTATTTACAATCCCACTTTTAATGTTTCTATCAGAATTGCAATTAGGACATATTTGAATTTTCATATATACTAATTTAGCATAAATATATTAATTTAGCAATATAATTGATATTTATAGATAAGAATTAACTGATTTTATTATAAATGAATAATGTAAAATCCAACCTGACTAATTTTAAAATATTTAAATCAGTCAGAATTATGATGGGTATAATCTTAGAAAATTTAAGTGTTTTATAAATTTTAAACGTCTGAAATGGAACTATTATATGTTCAGACAAGCAAATTAGTCCTCTATAAAAAGTGTCTTTTTATATCCGTATAATACCATTATGAATTTTAAATGTCGGTGTAATAAATTGATTTTTTTTTGTTTTAATAAGGCTAAAAATACAAGCATAGCCTTTGTCACGGTTCTATTTTTCAACGATAGAAAAATAAAAAAGAAACAATTTATAACGACATTTGATGCTCAATTTGGTGTCAGTTGGACTTATTAAATTACTATTCAATGTAAAAAAATAGCTTATAAGGTATCCAGCGGTACAATTCTTAGAAAGTCGATCACAACTCCTTAGTAGGTTCAACGGCAGGTAAAGGGACCGCAAGGCTATCCATCAAAACACTGTCTATCTTAATGGGTGGATTTGCTAATAAGGAATCTCTGATTCTTAGACTTTCTAAGTATATACTATCATTTTTATAATAGCTAGTAGACTCTAAAGCGTTTTTCTCACTGTATTCAGGACAGGAAAAGTAGGGTTGGTCGTATTCAAAATTAGTCAACAAGGGGTTCTTCCAACTGCTTAAACTTTTAAACATAGATGCTACCATAGGCATTGCGGTTCCAGCGCCACTACCCATGTAAGTGCTTTCAAAATGGACTCGCTTATCTCGAGCGCCTACCCAGGAACCTATCACTATTTCTGGGGAGCAAGCAATAAACCAACCGTCTCCATTATTTTGTGTGGTACCTGTTTTTCCTATGATGTTATAAGGAATCTCATAATTGCTAAATCCAGCACCAGTTCCATTTGTCAAAACTTCTCCCATCATTTGTTGAAGTTTTTTCACACTGTGTCTACTCGCCACATTGCCTTCATATTTGGGCTTTGCTTGGTACAAAATAGTTCCTTTTTGATCGGTTATGGTTTGAATCATGTAGGGTTTTATAAGACTTCCACCATTAGAAATGCTCGCGTATGCGGTTACCATTTCCATTAAGCTAATAGGAGCTGTTCCCAAAACTATAGAAGGAACCTCTGGAATATCAGAGGTAATGCCCATTTTTTTTGCTTTTTTGATCGTATTTGGAACACCTACTTGTAATTGCAATGTTGCTGATACGGTATTTACACTATTAGCTAGTGCACCGTGTAAACTGTAGCTGCCTCCATAGGTGCCGTTGCTATTTTTGGGTTGCCAGTCTTCGTATTTACTATACTTACGAAGGGAGTTGTCGTAATAAGTGCACGGATCAACTCCTTGCTCTAAGGCCGTGAGATAGGTGATAGGTTTGAACGTAGAGCCTACCTGATTTTTACCTTTTATGTTATCTATTTGTGAGAATCCGTAATCAATACCGCCTAAATACCCCATAATGGCGCCACTACGGCTGTTCATAGCGAGAATACCCGTGTGTAAACGCACTAACGAACTGATAATACTGTCTTCTACAGTCTGCTGTCGCAGCTCAAATCCTTTTCCTATTTTCCAGTACCTTCTCGCTTGAGTTTTTTGCAGGTATTGGTTGATTTCGTTTTCTGTTTTTCCTTCGGCAAGCATTTTTTTGACAATTGGCTGAATGGACATCAGGTTTGACATAAAGGCTTGCTTTCCACCTTCAGTGGTTTTACTGGTCCAGTTCTTATCCATCAAGTTTTGCAACCTGAGCATTTGTCGTTCCATGGATTGCTCTGCATATTTCTGAATATTAGGTTGCAGCGTAGTGTAAACCTGTAAACCGTCTAATTCTAGATCATAAATTTCTCCATTAGGAGCAGGATGATTTGCTGCCCAAGAGTTAAATTCTGCTCTGACGTAATCTTTGTAATATCCAGAAAGCGAAGAGTTTTTTTGAGCTGGACTGTATCTAAGTGTCAACTCCGTTGTAGCGACATCAGCCTCTTTCTGAGTAATGGCGCTATTTTTTACCATTTGCGCCAGCACAACGTTTCTACGGTTTGTCGAGTTGATAGGGTTTTTTCTTGGATTGTAATAGGTGGGTGCTTTGAGGACTCCTACCAGTGTGGCACATTCTGAAAGGCTTAAATTTGAAGGGGTCTTACTGAAAAATCGTTGTGCAGACTTCTCGATCCCGTAAAGGTTTTCACCAAAGGATACGGTATTAAAATACAGTAACAGCAGTTCTTCTTTAGTATAAATTTTCTCTAAACGTTTTGCTATAATAAGTTCCCGCATCTTATTGATGGGTGTACTCAATAGCCACATTTCTTTGCGGCCAAAAATATTTTTTGCTATTTGCTGGGTAATGGTACTACCGCCGCCTTTTCCTTGTTGCATTAAAATAGACTTTACAAAAACTCGGGCATAACTTTTATAGTCGATACCTGAATGATCGTAAAATCGCACATCTTCTGTGGCTACTAATGCCTTTATCAGATATGGATTTAATTCTAAGGAATCAATATTACTGCGATTTTGAAGATAGAAATAGGCGATAGGCTTTTTATCACTTCCATAAACGGTAGATGTTACTGGGTTTTCAAGCTTGGCCAATTCCTTTTCATTGGGCACATGACCGAATAGTCCCATATAAGTACCTAAAAACAAAATCGCGACAAAAGAAACACCTGCAAGCATCAAATAACCTAGGGACTTAAATGGATGCTTTTTCAAATAATTGAAAAAGCTCGTTGCTTTAGCGGCTATTTTTTGTCGAAATGATGTTGCCATAATTTGAAAATTCTAAAGGAATATTTGAAACGAATGTAGCTTGTTTTACAGTAGTAAGTTCAACTTTTATGATTCCCATTGTTTTTATTTAATATCTGAATGATACAAATAATAAGGAGTAGTTCCATGTTGATATAAACAACAATCCTCTGCTACCTAGTATTTAAGCCATTGAAAGATTTAGGAAAGAGAATGTTATTTGGTGAATAGCTAAAAACATGGACCTCTTACTCCAGCTATGTCCTATTGCAACTAAGCTTATTACTACTTTGAAAGTGAAGACCTGCACACAGGAGGGAATTATTTTGATGAGTCTATTAGATAATTACCAAGCACTGCTATGACGACAGAACCAAGCGTTCAGACAAACAATACTACAGGAGTTCATATTTTTTCACATCTCCTATATACATAGGAATCATCTTAAATTTCATGATTTAAGTCATTGGTATTCCTTTAGGTAACAGCTAGTTTTACAGATGAGCTGTTATAAATAAAGAAAAGCCATCTAGTCACACGACGATTTCTAGGCCGTAGAAGTTTGTTGAAGTAGTAATAAAGTATACATCTAAGTAGCATATAGAACTAGGGGTTGATTCCTACCGTTTCAATGTGACTTATTTATTCACCTCTAGAAACACCTCTGTAGAAAAATAAATCGCAGACTAATCAAGTCGGACGAACTCCTAAAAGGCGTGAGGTGTGCAGCGATAATGTCTCCGTATAAAATTAAATATCTATATAATGAAAAAACAAAAAACATTAGGCATTTGGATGGATCATTCTACTGCAAATTTGATAGACTTAGAGTCTAAAAAAGACAATCATTCGATAGTATCAGATTTTACTTTTGACACACAAGAAGAGGCCTTGAGTAGAAGTGAAAACCTGATGCATAACAAAAGACAGCAAATGCATGAAGCTTACTACAAGAAAATTGCAGCTGTTATTTTAAAATTTGAACACGTGCTTTTATTTGGTCCAACCAATGCAAAAACAGAACTGTATAATTACGTGAATGCCGATTTACGTTTTAAGCATATAAAAATAGAAACTAAAGCGGCCGATAAAATGACCGAGAACAAGAAGGTTGCTTTTGTTAGGAATTATTTTGAACATCTATAAAACAGTTCCTGATATATATTAGTTGGTATCTGATTTTGTCCCGTAAAACTTGTCAAATATCACGCATGCTGTCAAATCACCGGTTACATTAACAGCAGTCCTAAACATTCCTAAAATACGATCAATACCTATAATGATTATTAGGCCATCAATAGGAATGCCTGCGCTTTGTAATACAGATGCAAGAATAATAACGCCACCCCCAGGAATAGCAGGTGTCCCTATAGAAGCTGCTACCACTGTAAAGGTGATTAATAGAAGACTCATCACAGACAATTCTATACCATAGGCTTGCGCCATAAATAAAGTGGTCACACATTGGAACAATGCCGTTCCATCCATATTGATGGTAGCGCCAATAGGGACGACAAAGTCACTGATATGTGAAGATACTCCTAACTCTTCATCAGCTGTTTTCATAGAAATGGGCATCACTGCTGCCGAGCTTGCTGTGGAAAAGGCGAGTAGTTGAGGTTCTTTGATCGCTTTTAAAAAGGCAAACGGATTCTTATTAGTAACTACTGATACCAGTATCAAATAGAATATCAATAATACGAGCAGGCCTATAATTACCACAATCATGTAATACCCGAGACCAAGGAATATTTCAATACTGGTTCTTGAGAGTAAGGCAGCCATTAAACCAAAAACGGCGTAAGGAACGAGCATCATTGCCCAGGACACTACAATCATGCATATTTTTTGAATGGCTTCAGAAAACCGAACGATAGGCTTTGCTGTTTCTGTACGAAGTTGGGTAATTGCTACACCTATAATAATGGTAAAAATGACCACACCCAACATTTCTCCTGTTAGAATAGACTCCATCGGATTATTAGGAATAAGGTTAGATATCGCGTTAGGAATGTTACCGATAATATCCGTTTGTTCATCAGGCACTATTGGGCTCTGACCACTGTTAGGAAACCCACCTAGCTCAAAAATATATTGACCAGGTTTCAAAATTAGTGTTACAACTACTCCTATCACTATGGCTATGGATGTGGTAAAAATGAAATATAACAACAATCGAAGACCAAAGGTTTTAAGGTTATCTGACGTGTTCCCTACAATTCCAGTAATTATGGATGTAAATATCAATGGAATCATAATCATTTGAACCATTCTCATAAAAATCTTACCAGGAAGGTCCAACCAATCAGCCATCAGCAAACTCATGTTTTCTGGAACTAATCCTGTTGATGGATTGAGTAGAACTCCTATTCCAGCCCCTAAAAGGAGGCCGATAATTACTTTAAGCCACAAACGGCCTTTAATAAGCTGATCTAAATGAACAGATAGGTTATTAAGAGATCTGAATTCTATCATATATTTATTCTTAATGTTTGATAAGAGTATCAAAACATTGGTTGCTTTTTATCTATTTAAAAATGAGGCGCTTTATAATCATGTCTTATAAAAACTAATACGGCAGGTGTTTATACCCGATACCAAAGTAAAATTGGGATGCTTAGGTGGTTTTTATTTCCGCTTTCGCGAAAGCGAAACAAACAACTATAAACGAGACCACAATAGACTTTAAAACTTGATATAAACAACCTTTTACTTACTCTACTTTTAAAATGCTAAACCTGTTATTATCCTCTGTAACGGCTATAAGATGAGGGCTTATGAATTTAGAGTGTATAGTAGGGATGTCTTGTTGTAATTTTAATTTGTAAAACAATAAGTTATACGGTCCACGGATGTGTAAAGCCATCTTGTTTTCAGTGGTGATAATTAATTCATTATAACTATAGCTTACTATATCCTTACCTAGTACATTGGTGCCATTCGTATCTGTTTTATAATGCTTAATAACCCTCGCATAACCATTTTCAAACGCAGTTGCAACTATATATACTGTCGGTATCACTGTTTCCCCTTTGGTATTTATATAACCATAATAGTGGACGTTTTCTCGCATTTCTTTGATAAGACACAAGCCGTTACTAAACAAAGGATACTGCTCTGGCGCAGCTACAACGTCTTTTCTAAAGTCTATAACAAGTGTTCCATGGAGATCTATAAAACCCCAGCTATTATCTTTGCTTACCGCTATAAGGCCATCATTAAAATCACCTATTTTGTCGATATTTTCAAGTTGTTGTGCACTTGCGGGGTCAACTATACAGAAAAGGAATACCAGTATTAATTTAAGAGCTTTCATAATTTTAATTTTAGGGTTTCTATTTGGGTGAAATTAAGTTGCTATCTTATCTAATAAAATGATGAATGTCAGTTGAATTTAGCGAAATAAGTTATTTAGGGAACAGGAATAGGTGGTACAAATATCTATGAGTCTTATGACATCATTCATATGAATTTCTGCGATAACGGTCATTTTTTTTACTCCTATATCAGACGCCTGTTAGGAGAAACACCTTTGTTCTAAGTAGAATTTCTATAACTTAAGAACTTACGTTTGCTTCTTTTTTATAGGTTTAAGGCTTGTCGAAGTGTCTTAGGTATGGAAAACAAAAGGTTCTTCTAAATCTGTTCTATAAATTTGCTTTAAAAGAGGTTTCTTAGGTCTGTAAAGTAGCTTGTGATACGGTATATTGTGCTTCTTTCACTTCATAAAACTAGTAAGTACTTCCTTATCAACCTTAATATTCAATAAAATGAAATACAATACCTACATCAAAAAGTCCACATTAGTTTCTGAAATTGGTTTAGGAACCTGGCAATTAGGTGAAAATTCGGGCTGGAAAAGTATGTCTGAAAAACAAGCTATTGATCTGGTTCATAACTCTGTAGCATCTGGAGTGAATTTTTTTGATACCGCACCTAATTATGGTCATGGGACAAGTGAGATAAGGCTTGGAACAGCCTTACACCCTTTGGATAGAAGTAAGGTAGTGATCAACACAAAATTTGGTCATACGGTTTCAGGAAGGATCAATTATGATTCCAATTACATCCGTGAATCAGTAGAAGGTAGTTTGAAAAGATTACAAACAGATTATATAGATTCTGTCATCATGCACAGCCCGCCTATTGAATATCTAGACGGAAATAAAAACCCACATTATGAGGTGTTTGAAGAGTTAATCAAAGAAGGTAAAATCAATGCCTACGGAGCTTCCCTCGATACTTCTGAGGATATGAAGCTTTTTATGGATACCACAAAAGCTAAAGTTATCGAGGCATTTTTTAATATACTCCATCAAGATACGGCTTCAGCATTTGCTTTGGCACAAAAAAAGGATGTTGCAATTATTGCAAAAATCCCTCTTGATTCTGGATGGCTTTCAGGTACATATAACGCAGAAAGTACTTTTAGCGGTATCAGAAACCGATGGTCAAAAATGGATATTATCACCAGAAGTAATTTGATAAAAAAAGTAAAAAATATAATAGACCATGAAAATCGTCTCGCACAGGCAGCGATTTCATTTTGTTTAGCATACGATGCGATTTCAACCGTTATCCCAGGTACTACTTCCATTGCTCAGTTAAAAAGTAATTTAGAAAGCGCAGAACGTCCTATGCCCAAAGAATTGGTTCAAAAATTGGAAGATTTTTATCAAAACGAAGTGAAGCTTCTTGATCTACCCTGGTAGATAGAATGAGGCCTGTTGGGCTTTATATTCTTTTTCAAAGAAGAATAGAAAGTAGTGCCTAACTAACTAAAATTAAATACAAAGTCTTTTGTTAAACACTTTAGATCATCACCGAGAAGGTGCTTAAGCCGGCGACTTTATAATATTAAGTAATCGACTTAGTAGGGGTAGTGATCACCTGTGGAGCCTTATAATTTGATATAGATAAGTGATATATATCATTTGATACGGCAAGTGGCATTTCTACATTTACTTTCTAAAACTTCATATAATGAGTGATTTCAGAAATAGGCCGAAGGACAATTACATTCAAGAAGCCAGCTGGCAAAAGCTATACATCCTATCAGAACAATGGAAAACAGATCTTTTGTTTTTTAGAGACGATATCAGATTTCTACACCATCTTATCGATAAATATTTTCTATGGATTTCAAAAAAGGAGCATATTGATATGGTTCAGGAAATAGAAATCAACTTACTCCAAGTAGATAAACAAGCTGCTTTGTTATTGGAAAGAACCAACAAGCATTTACATCATCTCAGCCACTGCAGTGATGATCCTTTTAGATATGATTCACATCAATTTAGAGACGAACATGGAACTCTTGAAGAGGAGCTTACTCAATTTGTAAAAGACTTTAGAAAGAATCGAAGAGAAGTTTTTAAAATTACAGAATACATTATGGAGGGAGAAGAACTGGTGAGACAACTCAACATCATTACCCCAATTACCCCATAATTTTTATTCCATAAACTAAGGAATAGGTAAAAAATAAACGCAACTATGAAAGATCTACTATTAGAAATAACAGAACTTACGACTAAGATGGAAACCAATTATCCGGAGCTCTATCGTTCTTTAGATGAAAACCCAATCACTCTTGCCACCTCTAGTCATCCACATGTGGATGAGGAGGTAATGAAAGAGTATCTGAAAAGTCTAAAGCAACTACTTCAACACCATATAGAGACTCATAAGAATTGATCATGGGAGAAATAGCAAAATCAGATCGGCAAATAACATTGTTCTATAGCTCAAAGTCTTCGAGGGCAAAACAAACTTTGGCGTATGCTAAAGCTGAAGGATTGCCCATTCAAGAAATAGATATCTTAAAAACAAAACTTACTGGAACGCAAATAGTCGAGCTTGCTAGTAGATTGCATAAAGAAGTAGCAGACCTTGTCAACCAAGAACACCCTGCATATTCATCTATTTTTGAACATCACAAATTATCTACAGACGATTGGATAAAAATGATACAGCATAATCCGCAGCTTATGAAACAGCCTATTGCTTTAAGAGGTGATACGACTATCTTAGTAGAAACTCCCGCAGATATCATTAAAATATAGATCGAGTATATGACGAATAAAGCAACGAACAAAGCCATTTATATTGCCACCACATCTTCCAATAGTGGTAAGTCCATTGTATCTATAGGATTGATGCAATTGCTATTAAAGAAGGTCGTTAAAGTAGGCTATTTTAGACCCATCATCGATGATATTGAGCCAGGTAAGCTAGATAATCATATTAATACGATCACCTCCTTTTTTAATCTAGATATTAAATTTGAAGATGCATATGCTTTTCAACGAAGCGATGTATTACGTAAAATAAATGAGGATAAAGATGATGAAATCATCCATACTATTATTAACAAATACAAGGCTATTGAAAAGCGTTTTGATTTTGTCATTGTAGAAGGGACCAGTTTTTCTGGACAAGGCTCTATGATCGAACTTGATATTAATGTAGTCATCGCAAAAAACTTAGGTATTCCAGCGATCATTTTAGCTAGTGGTGAGGGAAGTACTCTAGAAGGATTGGTCAGTGATCTTCAAATTACTTATGATTCTTTTAAAGATAGGGAGGTGGAAGTTTTATCTGTAATTGCTAATAAAGTAGCACCAGAGAATCAAGCTTTAATAGTTGCTGAGTTAAGGAAACAGTTGCCTTCTAACGTCATTGTAAATGCGATACCATTAAATCCTATTCTGTCTAATCCGTCTATCAAAGAAATTGTTGAAGAGCTACATGCGACGGTGCTTTTTGGAGAATCTCATATCAATAATCAAGCAGGATATTTTAGCGTAGGGGCCATGCAATTACGTCATTACCTCACCCATCTAAAAGAAAATAGTCTTGTGATAACCCCAGGCGATAGAGCAGATATTATATTGGGAGCTTTACAAGCAAATATTTCAGTTAATTATCCCGCTATATCAGGTATTGTGCTTACTGGTGGTCTTTTACCAGAAGAGGCGATTATTAAACTGATCGAAGGTCTTGCAGAGGTAGTTCCCATCATTTCAGTAAAAGGGGGCACCTTCTCGGTTGCAAACCATATAGGAACTATAAAATCACAAATCTACGCACAGAACATACAAAAGATAGAAACCTCCATAAAGGATTTTGATACTTATGTGCAAGAAGATGCGCTGGTAGAACGTCTCATTACCTTTAAAACGAAAGGAATTACTCCTAGAATGTTTCAGTACAACCTATTAAAACAGGCAAAGTCCAACAAAAAACACATCGTACTGCCAGAAGGACTTGACGAGCGTATTTTAAGAGCCACCAAACAGCTTATTGATGCAGATGCAGCATTCATAACCTTATTGGGTGATAAAGAGCAGATAGAAGATAAAATTGCGTTCCTAGACATAGACTTAGATCTAGATAAAGTGACTATTATTAATCCTGTTAAATCTGTAGATTTTGACGCTTTCGCGAAAGCGTTATACGAGCTGAGAAAACACAAAAATGTAAATCTTGCCATGGCAAAAGATTTGATGGAAGATGTGTCTTATTTTGGAACTATGATGGTCTATCAAGGAAAGGCAGACGGGATGGTCTCAGGAGCCGCTCACACTACCCAGCACACCATAATGCCAGCACTTCAATTTATAAAAACAAAACCTGAAGCCTCTATCGTATCCTCTGTATTTTTTATGTGTCTAGAAGACCGTGTTTCTGTATTTGGAGACTGCGCGATCAATCCCAACCCAACAGCAGAGCAGCTTGCTGAAATAGCAATTTCTTCTGCAGCAACAAGTCGGGCATTTGGTATAGAGCCTAAGATTGCTATGCTATCTTATTCCTCTGGTGTTTCGGGAAAAGGGGAAGATGTAGAGCGTGTGCGTATAGCAACAGAATTAATTAAGCAAAAACGCCCTGATCTAAAAGTAGAAGGCCCTATACAGTATGATGCCGCGGTAGATATGAAAATCGGAAAAGCAAAAATGCCTGACTCTGAAGTAGCAGGACAGGCTAATGTGTTTATCTTTCCTGACCTCAATACAGGTAATAATACTTACAAGGCCGTACAACGAGAGACCAAAGCTCTTGCAATTGGGCCCATCATTCAGGGTTTAAATAAACCGGTGAATGACTTAAGTAGAGGCTGTACCGTAGAGGATATTTTTAATACGGTTGTAGTTACTGCCATTCAAGCTCAAGGAGTTTAAATCAAAAAACAAGAATGAATATATTGGTTATCAACGCCGGAAGTTCTTCCATTAAATTTCAAGTACTACAAATGCCTTCTGAAGAGCTTATTTGTAGCGGAATTCTAGAACGTATAGGCAATACTGATGCGGTACTCACCTACAAAACACGTAGTATGGAGGTTACTGAAACAGGAAATATAACAACTCATAAAGACGGTTTTCATAAAATTGTAAACTTGTTAATGCATCCAGATAAAGGCGTCATAGACCGCATGGAAGATATTCATGCGGTTGGACATCGTGTGGTACACGGCGGGAAGTTGTTTTCAAATACTACTATAATCACGGCTGAGGTAAAGAGTAAAATTAAAGAATTTTCTTCTCTTGCACCTCTGCACAACCCAAATAATCTTGAAGGAATTCTTATCGCAGAAGATCTTTTTCCCTTAGCAAAACAAATAGCAGTATTTGACACAGCTTTTTATAAAAGCCTACCCGAAAAGGCTAAAAAGTATGCGATACCCAACAAGTTTTACACAGAAGATAGCATACAAGTCTATGGTTTTCATGGGACTAGTCACAAATATGTTTCTGAAAAGGCTATAGAATACCTACAATTCAAACCATCCAAAATCATAAGCATTCATTTAGGTAACGGTTGCAGTATGACAGCAGTTATGAATGGGAAGAGTGTGGATCATAGTTTGGGTTTTGCGCCTTCTAATGGTCTTATAATGGGTTCTAGAAGCGGTGATATAGACCATGCTATTATCTTTTATTTAATAAACCATCTAGGGTACGACCTGCAAGAGATCGAGCGTATTTTAAATAAAGAAAGTGGCCTGTTAGGGCTTACTGGTTACACTGATTTAAGAGATGTGCAACTAGCAGCAGAAAACGGAAATAAAGACTGTATACTCGCTCTAGAAATGAATGCCTACCGAATTAAAAAATATATTGGTGCGTATGTAAGCGTTATGAATGGGCTAGACGCCATAGTGTTTACCGCGGGAATTGGGGAGAATTCTAGTGTGCTTAGAAAAAAAGTTTGCACAGAAATGGAGTACTTCGGAATTGATCTGAACAACGCAAAAAATGAACAGCGATCCAATGCTGTTAGGGAAATCAATACGGCTGTTTCTAAAGTAAAAATACTTGTGATTCCAACTAACGAAGAGTTGGAAATTGCAAAGCAAACTTTTGAGTTACTTGCTATTAAAACGAAGTAACCTTAAAGCGTTTAGAACTACAACAATAGTAGAGCCTTCGTGAAAAGCAACAGCCAAACCAATGTTTGTAAGACCTAAAATAGTCGCTGGAACTAATAAAACGACCACGCCCAAACTTATCCAGATGTTTTGTTTTATAACACGTTTAGAGGCCCTGCTCAGCCCTATCACAAAAGGTAAGTTCTCCATTTTATCAGACATCAATGCGACATCTGCGGTTTCTAGGGCTACATCGCTACCCGCAGCTCCCATAGCAATACTAACCGTGCTTAAGGCCATTGCTGGGGCATCGTTGACGCCATCACCTACCATTGCTATTTTACCATCGTGTTGTAAAAGGGATTTAATAGCGGCTACTTTATCTTCAGGTAATAAGTTTCCTCTTGCTTCGGTCAGACCAATTTGTTGAGCAATAGCATCACCCACATTTTGATGATCTCCAGTAAGCATGATCATGCGTCTTATACCGATTTCCTTTAATCGTTTAAGAGTACTAGCAGCTGTTTTACGAGGTGTATCCATGACACTTATCAATCCAGCTATTTTATTTTTAAAAGCAACCATCATTACTGTATGGCCATTTTTTAAAAGGTCTTCCATTTTAGAAACGAGTACTTCATCCATATCAATAGACGCGCTTTCCATCAACTTCATGTTTCCAATAAAGACTTTTTCTTGAAGGTATGTAGCTTCAATTCCTTTGCCTTGGATAGCATTCACATTTGTCGCTTTATTAGCAACTTCTATGTGGTACTGGCTTTTTATATCTTTAGCTACAGCTCTGGCTAGTGGATGGTTACTTAAGCTCTCTACTTCAAGTACTAATTGTACAAAATCACTTTCCTTAAAGTCATTCCATGGAATTATATGAGTAAGTTTTGGTTTTCCTTCTGTGAGGGTACCGGTTTTATCAAATGCTATAGTGGTAATTTCGCCTAGGTTCTCTAAAGCTTTTCCACCTTTTATGAGTACTCCTTTTTGTGCAGCTCTCGCAATACCACTTAATACTGCGCTAGGTGTAGAAATAGCCAGCGCACAGGGGCTTGCCGCTACTAAAACAGTAATAGCTCTGTAAAGACTGCTGTTAAAACTCTCGTCAATAATTACATAAGCAAAACATAATAATACAACTACAAGTATCACTAAAGGGACATACCATTCTTCAAATTTCTTAGTGAGTCTTTGGGTAGGGGACTTTTGAGTTTCCACTTCACTGACCATTTTAATTAATCTGGAAACAGTAGAATCTTTACTCAACTTGAGTACCAGTACATCAAGACTGCTGTCACCGTTAATCGTACCTGTAAAAACGATATGTTTTTTATCAATAGTATCAAATGACGGTACATTAGTTTTGTCTGCGATAAATGTTTTATCAACCGGTATACTTTCTCCTGTAATTGGAGCTTGATTGACACTGCTACTGCCGCTAATAATGACACCATCAGCAGCAATTTTGGTATTGGGTTTTACAACGATAATATCAGTTATACGCAAGTCTTTTATGGCGACTTCTTCCAGTCTACCTTCCTTCTTTAAAAGAGCCGTTTTTGGAGATAATTTACCTAAAGCCTCAATAGATTTTTTAGCCTTATTCATGGCGTAATGTTCTAACGCATGACCTAAACTAAAAAGAAATAATAATAAAGCTCCTTCTGGCCATTTATCAATATATGCCGCCCCAGCAGCAGCAGCAATCATTAGAAAATCGATATCAAAACCACCTTTGATGATTTTTTTTGAGGCTTCCATAGAAATAAAATAGCCTCCAAAAAAGTAAGAAATGATATAGCCTGATAAAGATACCCCTGTTGGGAAAGCAATGAGTTGTTCCATCAAAAAACTCGTGAATAGAAAAATACCGCTTAAAAGAGCAAAAAACAACTCTGTTTTATGACTTGAAATGGAATGATGATCGGGAGTCTGATCTTCTTCTTTGTGTGCTACCATGTAAAATAACTTTCTACTCAATTTAATACTTTAATCTGTAAGTCATTCATAAAAGATCAGTTCGTAAAAATTTTACGGTTAAATTAACCTTCAACTTTGTGCTAGAAAGAGGTAAGTCCATCGTTCCTACTTCCTGATCTTGACGATCTACTAAATGTGGGACTGCTGGGTTAATTTGATCTGGGATAGGTGCGAATAGTATCTAAGCGATAAGCATTTACACGAACAAATCGGCTCTTGTTTAAATCTATAGTACTGTGTGCTGTGGAAGGACATTGACACGAGCCCAAACCCTGTTTTCTAAGTACAGATAATTTCTTGCAGAGAGGTCATAATAGACCAAATAGTCTGGAAAATATACATAACGTACGGCTTCAATTCTATCTGGATAAAACCACCGTGGTAGAGGTGTATCGAGAGTAGGAGCTGTAATAATTAGTGCACAACTTCTCAACACTAGAAATACAGTAAATAAGAGGAAGAACGATATACGAGCCTTATTATTCATAATGATATGGATATGCTACCAAGAAACTAAGGAAATAATGATGCTGAAATGGCGAGGGTCATTTTAAAAGTAAAGCCATTAAAATATATTTCAGTGACAACACTGAACGAATTCATAAAAAATTTCATAAAAATATATATATTCAGAAGTATAAAGAGCTTTCTACACAAATGCCGCGCTACCTTCTAAGACTATTGAACAAGTAAAAAGCGGGGAGATCCTAAAATAGCTTTCTTAATTATCAGCAGCGTATTTCAATTTATAAATTAATGTTTAAAAACCCTTTTAAAACATCTACTTGAAACTCGCCTACGGCATACAGGTTTGCATCTGCATTCATTAACACTAGTCCATATGCTAAATGCGAGAGCTTACAATCTTGGATAACTCCGTTTTCTAGCCCGCTAAAAATCGGCATAAAATGTTTGTGTGCTCCTATACCAGAAGAATGAGCTACCTTGATAGCTTTTTCAACAGCAGCTGTAATTTGTTCTGGAGACAATCCTTTGTCCAATAAATCACTGGCCAAATATTTCATGTTTACGGAGTAATAAAAGTCCATAAAATTATGAACGGCATGAGATACATCATATCTTTCTGTATATAGTATTAATTCCATAATTTGTTATTTTAAAATTGATTGGCAAAGAAGTCTATGATCAGTAATAGAGTGTCTAAAGACCTTTTAAGTCTTCAAAACATTTTTATTAAACATTTAAAAGTTAGTAGTTAAAGTTTCCATTTTTAAAAGGATATAGTGATGTTGTTCTCTTGATGTTGCGTCAGAAACTCCATTTTTACCCTTGTCAATTCTCGATAATAATTTTTCGTGTTCCACAACACTCTTTTCCAGATCTTTAAATAAATCCTTGTGGATCGTATCCAGATTCTTTAGCATTTTTTCATAGTTTGTAGGGACCTTTCCTGACGCTTCCTTTTTCTTTAATAAATCTTCAAAGAATCGTATCTCATCTTTCCAGAATGCAATGGTATTTAACCATTCCGTATTTTTTGTAATGTAAAACTTCTAATGCTGCACCTAATAAATATAGTGCTTTTGGGTTTAATTTTAAAGCATCCATAATTGTAAATTTTAATTTTCTTGAGCTGTACTAGTGGAATATCTTAGTCCACTGTATATCTATTAAATAAACTAACCTTCAGTAATTTTTGAGCATCATCTAATAGTTGTTGAACTTCTCTAAGAGAGCTGTTTCTTATCTGAGCAATTTCTTCTAACTCGAGATGTTCGTTTGTAAACAATTCAAAAACAGTGCGCAGGGCAGGTGGTAGGTTATGTAACACCATCTCTATGTGGCTTTGAATCTTTTCATCACTAATATTGTTATCGATTTTATCGATCATGGCCTGTTCTTTATTTTCTATAAATACGTGGTTTAACTTATAGTCATTATGGTTGTAAGACATATCATCTAACTCTTCTATCATCAGTAAATCGCCACCTCCATCAGTGCTGTATTTCTCTTCCATTTCATCCCATTCAGGCTTTGTATACACGTCAATATTCTTAAAGAAAATTTCATCAAACTCTTCTTCTATAATGACATCTTCTAACAGCTCATTGGTCTTTTTATACAGCCAGAGATAGAAATCTTTTTCATGTTCAACTTCTTCAATGTTGTCATAGATTTCAATAAACAATTGATCTATAAAATCAGCGGCTTTATATTTCCCTTTGGAGAAGTGACCTTTTTTTATTGCCGTATGCAGTCTGCTATTGATATAGGACTCTATTTCGGGCATTATTTTCAATACCAATTCATTAAACGAAGCTTGTTTGCCTTCTTTTTTTAGTTGAATAAGTGTTGTATGCGTATGGGTTATGAATACACGGAACTCCTTTTTGTTTTGATAGGAAAGATTGGTTTGCATAGGATACATATATAAATAAGTGAGTCGTAAAGATGTAACCTTGATACGGTAGATAAAATGACATTAGTCAGTAAATAAGAATAAATATATAACGCTGACCTGCATCTTTTTAGATGTTCTTGATGCAGAGTACATTTGAATAAATTAATTGAGTTACACACTTAGCATCTGTTTTATATCTTTATGATAAATTGGTTTAGCTATTACCATTCTTTCTATTGTTTTATGGAATATGCTCTGTTTGGATTGAGATCGATTAATTCTAAAACAGAATTCGTCAAAGTAGCTTTGCACATGCCATTTACTAACATGGGTAGGTATTGCTCTCAACCAAGATTTTAACTGCATAATTACAACATGTAGTTCTTTAAAATTACTTCCGTTATTACTTAGCTTCTGCTCTATATCATAATTCTTTTTAAGTGGAGCATAACCTCTCCATTTATCGGTAACTATTTTTGCAGAGGGATCTATATGTTCTTCAAATATTGGAGTTAGTGATTTAGCTGAGTAATCATCTATAGACTTCACATAAACTCTTTTGATTTTATGTTCGGCGCTCAGTTCTACCGCTATCACTGCTTTTTTCTTTTTTGAATCGTAACTTCTACCTTGCTTGCCTTGTTCTTTTCCCCCTACGGTAAATTCATCTACATGAACTATTTCGGTTAGAGGATATTTTTGACTGCTTTTCATTGACTTTCTAACTTTCTGCATGAAATACCAAGCGGTACCTTGACGGATATCAAATCGCTTTCCCATTTGAACACTGGAAACACTCTTGGTACTAGTACTCATTTCAAACACAACGCAGAATGCCTTTTGCAAACCAAATTTAACCTTATGAAACAAGGTGTTTGCAGTGGCGCTTTCAACGTGATTGCAACTGTAACAGTGATATCTATAACCAGATTTTTCACAGCCCTTAGTGTGACCACATTTTGTACATGTAAAACCATCCTGCCATTTTATTTTTGCTAAATATGCTTTACAAGTATCATCATCTGGCAGTTCTTTCACAAAACTCAGTATATTTTGACCTTTAAATACTTCCATAACCCGTGTTATTAATGATAACAAGATACGGAAACTATATGACTAACTCAATAAATTAATTATCGTTTTATCAAAAATCAACACATGATGAAATCAGATGTAACTGTTATAGAAAACGCCTTTGTTGACTTAGTGGGGCAACCAAATATGGATAAAGCTTCAGTTGATGTTATTGTAGATAAAGGCACAATAACTCTTGCGGGTACTGTAGAATATCATTCCAAGAAACGCGCTGCAGAAAAATCGTTTTTGTGAACTAAAAACTGGACAAAGACAATGTGTTGAACAAAATATTCAAATAGTAGGGGCATTGGTATGATTCTCAAACACGATCAATGCAAAATATATTTTAAAGCAAAGCATTATCAGAACATCCCATAAGCATATAGAGTATCCTACAGATGTGTCATCTTGTCTTTGCTATAAAACAGCCTGTTATTTAGGATGTTTTGACGCAGTAGATTCTTTATAAGGCCTGATCAAGGTTCCTGAAAAAAAATGACAATACGTTAAATATCATCTAAATGGTTAAAAAAAATTATATTTGTAAAAGAATGAAACAAATATTCCACAGATCAATAGCAGTTTGTATGGCAATTGTAGTGCTTATGACTACCATGTCATTCACTATTGATATGCACTATTGTGGGGATACTATGGTGGATTACTCTTTCTTTCACAATGCAGCTACTTGCAACATGGAAAAGGCAGTTGTAACGCCTAGCTGTGAGAATTCAGAAATGAAAAAAAAGTCCTGTTGTTCAGACGAGCAGGTAATTATCGCGGGACAAGATGATTTAAAAGATAATTTTTCAAATCTTACCTTCGAGCAACAAGTCTTTGTTGCTTCATTCAGCGCTACTTATATCAGTCTGTTTGAAGGAACAACTTCAAAAAAGGTTCCTTTTATAGATTACGCACCACCTTTTGTCAAACGCAATGTGCAAGTACTGCACCAGTCGTTCTTAATTTGATTTTTAAACACTAGCCCAGTCCCATTAACTATCGGGATCGGGAAAAAGCCCTAAAGTTCTTACATCTAGGGTAAAATGTATGGTGCTTGTTTTTCTGTAATCCAGAAGTTCCATCCTTTTATAACTGTTTAATTATCAAAGCATATGCTTAATAAAGCAATCAAATTCCTTATCGAGAACAAACTTGTTGCCGTTTTAATGCTTACTCTATTTGTAGGTTGGGGTATGGTAAACGCACCCTTTGGTTGGGATACAGGTTTTCTACCTTCTGATCCCGTGGCAGTAGATGCCATTCCCGATATTGGTGAGAACCAGCAGATTGTTTTTACCAAATGGCAAGGTCGATCTCCACAAGATATTGAAGACCAGATTACGTATCCTTTAACAACCTCATTACTGGGGATTCCTGGAGTAAAAACAATTCGCAGTTCTTCTATGTTTGGTTTTTCCAGTATCTACATCATTTTTGAAGAAGATATAGAGTTCTATTGGTCCCGCAGTCGGATTTTAGAGAAGTTAAATTCGCTGCCAGCTAACTTATTACCAGATGATGTAAATCCTTCTTTAGGACCGGATGCCACAGGTTTAGGTCAAATATATTGGTACACCTTAGAAGGTCGTGATGAAAAGGGAAATGTAACCGGAGGATGGGATTTACAAGAGCTGCGCAGCATTCAGGATTATTATGTGAAATATGCCCTTTCTGGTGCAAGTGGGGTTTCAGAAGTAGCTTCTATAGGGGGGTATGTTCAGGAATATCAGGTAGATGTGGACCCAGAAAAAATGCGTCAATACAAGATAGGCCTTAACCAAATTGTCAAAGCAGTAAAAGAGAGCAATCAAGATATAGGAGCGCAAACCTTAGAAATTAATCAAGCAGAATATTTAGTTCGTGGTTTGGGTTATATCAAGTCTATAGCAGACATTGAAAATGCTGTCGTTTCTTCAGAAAACTTTACAGCATTGCGCATTAAGGATGTGGCAAAAGTACATTTAGGGCCCCAAGCCAGGCGTGGTATTCTGGACAAAGAAGGTGCTGAAGTTGTCGGGGGAGTTGTGGTAGCGCGTTACGGTGCAAACCCTATGGAAGTCATCAATAATGTAAAAGCAAAAATTGAAGAACTCAAAGGTGGTCTGCCTTCAAAAGTGCTGGCAGACGGTCGTACCTCTCAACTTACCGTAGTTCCTTTTTATGACCGTAGCGAGCTTATTGAAGAAACCCTGGACACGCTAAGCGAGGCATTGACGCTAGAAATCTTAATTACCATTTTGGTTATTATCATCATGCTCTTTAATTTAAGAGCTTCTATCTTAATTTCTGGACTTTTGCCAGTTGCGGTTTTAATGGTTTTTGTAGCCATGAAAATCTTCAATGTAGATGCTAATATTGTGGCACTTTCAGGTATCGCCATCGCCATTGGTACTATGGTTGACGTGGGTGTTATTCTAGCCGAAAATATGATTCGGCATATGGACGATGAGAAGTTACGCTTTAGCGAAAGCGGGGAGGAATTCACCACAAATGAAATTATATACAACGCTACAGCAGAGGTTTCTGGAGCTATTTTAACAGCTGTTCTGACTACGATCATAAGTTTTGTACCCGTCTTTACTATGATAGGGGCCGAAGGAAAATTATTCAGGCCACTAGCGTTTACAAAAACTATGGCACTTTCGGCATCTTTAGTCATCGCTTTATTTATCATACCGCCATTAGCCGCATATTTATTTAAGAAGAAGAATATTAAAATCTCCTTTAATTATGTGCTGAATAGTTCCCTTATAGTACTGGGTGTTTTCGCTATAATTTATGGGTATTGGTTAGGATTGATTTTAGTTGCTTTTGGTATTACAACGCTATTAACCTTGAGAAATACGCTTTCGCGAAAGCGTGCCAACCTTATAAATATCATTATAGCATCAGCTGCTATTGTTGTATTACTGGCAACTTACTGGAGACCACTAGGCTTTGACAGAAGCATTATTGTTAATCTAATTTTTGTCTCTATCATTTGCTTTGGAATTCTAGGGCTATTCTCTGTATTGAGAAGGTATTACGGTCGGATTTTGAGATGGGCATTAGCAAATAAACTCTTGTTTTTAGTGATTCCTACAGCAGTACTTGTTTCTGGTGTATGGATCATGAATACCACAGGAAAGGAATTCATGCCATCGCTTAATGAGGGCTCCTTCCTATTCATGCCTACCTCTTTGCCACATGCGGGTGCAGAAGAAAACAAACGCGTATTGCAACAATTGGATATGGCAGTAGCTAGCATTCCAGAGATAGAAACTGTAGTAGGTAAATCGGGTAGAACAGAGAGTGCACTTGATCCTGCACCCCTTTCTATGTATGAAAATATGATTCAGTACAAGTCTGAATATATGCGCAATGAAAACGGAGAACGACAGCGCTATAAAGTCGATGCAAACGGGCTTTTTATAACAAAAGACGGGCATCTTGTTATCAATCCTAATACCGATATAGACGCTAATAAGAACGAGTACGATGCCTCCAAATTAAGAGATCCATTTAACATGGAAAATAAGCATCTATTAGAAGATGAAGATGGGGAATACTATCGCAACTGGCGACCTGAAATTAAAAACCCCGATGATATATGGAATGAAATCGTAAAGGTGACCAAGTTGCCAGGGGTGACCTCTGCTCCTAAATTACAACCTATTGAAACTCGATTGGTCATGCTGCAAACAGGAATGCGAGCACCTATGGGAATTAAAGTTAAAGGTCAAGATTTAGCACAAATTGAAGCCTTTGGTTTACAACTAGAAGAGATTCTAAAACAAGCCGAAGGGGTAAAAGAACAAGCTGTTTTTGCTGACCGTATTGTAGGTAAACCTTACTTATTAATCGATATCAAACGCGAGCAATTAGTGCGATACGGTATATCAGTTATGGATGTGCAGCAAATTTTACAAGTGGCTGTTGGTGGAATGCCATTGACACAAACGGTAGAAGGTCGAGAACGTTATGGGGTGCGCGTGCGTTACCCAAGAGAATTACGTAGCAATCCAGACGATCTTAAAAAGATTTATGTCCCAGTAGAAAAAGGCAGCCCTGTTCCTTTGGGAGAGCTGGTAGATATACGTTATGAAAAAGGCCCACAAGTGATTAAAAGTGAAGATACTTTTTTGATAGGTTATGTGTTGTTTGATAAGCTCGATGGATTTGCCGAAGTAGATGTCGTGGAAAATGCCCAAGCATTGATCCAACAAAAAATAGCTGCTGGTGACCTAATGGTTCCTAAAGGAATCAGTTATCAATTTACAGGAACTTACGAAAATCAATTGCGCGCAGAGAAAACACTTTCAGTTGTGGTCCCACTAGCACTGATCATTATTTTTCTCATACTTTATTTCCAGTTCAAATCTGTAAGCACTTCGCTTATGGTATTTACAGGTATCACAGTTGCTTTTGCCGGTGGTTTTATAATGATCTGGCTGTATGGTCAAGATTGGTTCTTTAATTTTAGTTTTTTTGGCGAGAACATGCGCGATCTATTTAACATGAAAACCATCAATTTAAGCGTGGCGGTTTGGGTTGGTTTTATAGCCTTGTTCGGTATAGCAACTGATGATGGTGTAGTTATGGCAACCTACCTCAAGCAGAGCTTTGATCGGGAAAAACCTGTGGATGTAAAAGGGATACGTCATGCGGCATTAGAGGCTGCTCAGCAACGAATTCGTCCTTGTTTGATGACTACAGTAACCACTATTCTCGCCTTACTTCCTGTACTGACCTCGACTGGAAAAGGAAGTGATATTATGATACCTATGGCGATCCCAATTTTTGGGGGAATGGTGATCGATATTACTTCATATTTCTTGGTGCCGGTGCTTTATAGTTGGCAAAAGGAATATCAATGGAGGAAAAAAGAGAGGTTGGAGGCTGGAAGCAGGAAGCTGGAGGCTGGAAGTTAGAAGTTGGAAGCTGGATGTTGGATGCTGGAAGTTGGAGGTTGGAAGTTGGAGGCTGGAAGTGGGAAATTGGATGCTAGAAGTTAGAAGCTGGATGTTGGAGGCTGGAAGTTGGAAATTGGATGCTGGAGGTTGGATGCTGGAAATTGGATGCTGGAGGTTGGAAATTGGAAATTGGATGCTGGAAGTTGGAAGCTGGAAGTTGGAGGTTGGAGGCTGGAAGTTGGAGGCTGGAGGTTGGAAGTTGGAAGTTGGAGGCTGGAAGTTGGAGGCTGGAAGTTGGAAGGCGGAGGCTGGAAGCTGGAAATTGGAAGCTGGAGGTTGGAAATTGGAAGATGGAAGATGGAAGATGGATGCTGGAGGTTGGAAGTTAGAAGCTGGAAGTGAAATTTAAAAAAAAAATAGCGGAATGATACAATCGTATAAAGATTTGGAAGTTCACAAAATGTCTTTTGCCTTAGCAATGGAGATCTTTTGGGTAACTCGAAAATTTCCGAAGGAAGAGGTTTATTCCTTGACTTCTCAAATCGTGCGGTCATCGCGGTCTGTGAGTGCAAATATTAGTGAAGGCTGGGCAAAACGAGTTTATGAAGGTGTTTTTAAGCAGCATCTTATTCATTCGTTGGGATCCAATTCTGAAACGGAAGACTGGTTGAATGACGCTTCTGAATGTGGATATCTTCCTAAGGATGTATTCACCGACTTAATTAAGAAGAACGATTCAATCGGTAGAATGCTTACAAAGCTTCATCAAAACTGGAAGAGCTATGAAAAATAGGATATTAAATATGAAAGGAAGTAATAAGTGGAAGTTGTCAAAAATCCAATTTCCAGCTTCCAGCTTCCAACTTCTTACAGCGCTAGCCATAGCTGTTTTCATCCAAGACGGTGTGCAGGCGCAGTCTCTAGAATCATACATTCAAGAAGCTCAAGCCAACAACCCTGAAATCCAAGCCTTTAATCTCCGTTACAATATTGCGGAAGAAAAAGTCAATGAAGCCAACTGGCTACCCAGCACAGAACTAAGCGCAGGCTACTTTGTGAGCGAACCAGAAACTAGGACAGGGGCGCAACGAGCAAGAATTGGTTTTAAGCAAATGTTGCCCTGGTTTGGTACCATCACCGCTCGTGAAAATTTTGCTTCCTCCATGGCTGAAGCCGAATATGTGGAAGTCACAATTGCCAAAAGAAAATTAGCGCTATCCGTGGCTGGAAGCTATTATAATCTTTATCAGATACGAGCGAAGCAGGTCGTGCTTTATGAGAATATTCAACTGTTGGAAACCTATGAACGGCTTGCGCTTACCTCCATAGAAGTAGGCAAGGCATCAGCGGTGGATGTGTTGCGGTTACAGATACGGCAAAATGAATTGCAGCAACAAAAAGAAGTGCTGGAGGAAGAGTTCCTGGCAGAACAAACGGTGTTCAATAACTTACTGAACCGTGATCAACTGATGGCGGTGGACTTAGTCCCTTCACTAGAAATTCCAGCGGAAGATCTTGTGTACGGTTCAGATGCGTTGACACTCAATCCGGAATTGCTCAAGTACGACAGGCTTTACGAATCTGTGGCTCAGTCAGAATTGCTCAACAAGCGGGAGAGTTTACCTATGTTGGGCTTCGGTGTGGATTACCTGCCCGTCACCGCTCGAACGGATATGAACCCTTCGGATAACGGGAAAGACGTTTTGATGCCTATGTTTTCGGTTTCCATTCCCATTTTCAATAATCGTTATAAATCCATTTCCAAGCAAAATGAGTTGCGTCAGCAGGAAATTGAGACCCAAAAGATGCAACGGTTGAATGTGTTAGAATCCGCTTTCGCGAAATCGAAATCCCAACGCAACCAGGCACGTATAAAATTCAATACACAACAGAAAAACCTGAAACAAGCCCGCGATGCGGAAGAAATCCTCATTAAGAATTATGAAACGGGAACGATAAACTTCAATGATGTGCTGGATATTCAAGAGTTGCAATTAAAATTTCAGATGAACCAAATCGAATCTGTGCAGATGTATTATGTGCAAGCGGCGCTTATCAATTATTTAACGATGCAGACCTAACAGATTTTAAAAACCTGTTAGGTCTAAAAGAACCTGCTAGGTCTAGACAACAAAACAACACTATGAAGTATCAACCTTTTGAAACAGGACATTATTTCCATATTTATAATAGGGGGAACAACAATGAGAATATTTTCTTGGAAAAAGAAAATTACACCTATTTCTTGAAGTTGATGAAAAAATACCTACTTCAGGTAAGCAATATTTATAGTTATTGTTTATTGCCAAACCATTTTCACATTCTTCTAAAATTTAAAGAGGATTCAGAATTTCAAGTAGATAAAAAAGAAAAAAAACCAGTGCTGCACCAGCCGTTTTCAAATATGTTGAATGCGTATACCAAATCAATAAATAAAAGGTACAACAGAAAAGGAAGTCTATTTCAGGAACATTTAAAAAGAATAAAAATCACCGAAGAGCAATATTTTTTTAAATCTGATTATATACGTGAACACAAATCCATCGCACCATCAAATTGAAGACTTTAGGACTTATAAATATTCCTCGTATGCCGCATTGATCAGCCAAAAAGAAACTTTATTAAAACGTAATGAGGTGATTCAGTTTTTTGACGATGTAGAGAATTTCAAATATGTATTGAAACCCAAAAAAGTGGGTGTCGACGATGATCAGGAAGTCAGTTTAGAATAGAATTATACAGACCTAACAGGTTTTTAAAACCTGTTAGGTCTAAAAACCCTAATAGGTTTAAAAAAGAATAATTATGAAACAAAATTTCTACATAAAAAACATGGTATGCGATCGGTGTATTAAGGTGCTCAAAAATGAGATCGAGGCACAAGAAATTGAATTGACTGAAATCGAACTGGGGCGCATACAGCTCAATGTCGAGAATGATCTAGAAATAGATCAACTGAAGCAGATTTTAGAGAGCAATGGTTTTGAGCTTATTGATTCTCCTGAAGATGAATTGACGGAGCAAGTCAAGATCCATCTCATCAAAATTTTGGGGGAATTACCAATGGAACTAAACGAGAAATTATCGACCCATCTCGCAGAAAAAATGCATCAGGATTATTCAAAAATTAGCAAAGTGTTCTCTACAACAGAAGGCATTACTATTGAGAAATATTACATCAAACTCAAGATCGAGAAGGTCAAGGAATTGATACAGACACAAAGGAAAAACTTTACGGAGATAAGTCAGCTATTAGACTACAGTCATATCAATCATTTAAGTAGGCAATTTAAATCCGAAACAGGCTTAAGTCTTTCAGAATACAAAGCAGAACAAAAAAACACGAGAAACCCATTGGACCAAATTGTATAGATATGAACCATAATTGTGACACAACGCACTGAATAACAGAAGTATATTTGATATCCATTGTGTTAAAATTAAAAACTATGAGAATGAGAATATTAGTTGTGCTCTTTCTAAGTGTTTCCTTCGGGGCAAAGGCACAATTGACGGCAAATAAAACGGAAGAAAATGTGGACAACTGGCCAGAGCATGTTTATGATCTTAGCATAGATTATGAAATAGTAAACTTTACTGGAAAGCATATAAAAGCAATGACAGTGAATGGAGGAATTCCTGGTCCTAATCTGGAATTCAATGAAGGGGAGTTTGCGATTATCAATGTCACCAATAAGATGGATGTAGAAACATCAGTTCACTGGCACGGATTGATTTTGCCTAATTTCTACGATGGCGTACCTTACTTGTCCACACCACCTATTAGACCTGGAGAAACGCTACAATACAAGTTCGCTTTAAAACAATCTGGAACCTATTGGTACCATTCGCATACAGGATTACAAGAACAACGTGGTGTGTATGGTAGTATTCAAATAAACCCAAAAACTACAGATCTGAAATACGACAAAGATCTGGTTTTAGTTCTTTCAGACTGGATGGATGAAAACCCGCAATCACAACTAAAAAACCTGAAACGTGGTAACGAATGGTATTTGATTAAAAAGGGTCAGGTTCAAAGTTTAGATAAATTAATAGCACAAAACGCAGTTGGCGCCAAATTGAAAATGGCCTGGCAGCGCATGCCAGATATGGCGATTTCTGACAACTACTTTGACAAATTCTTTATCAATGGAAGTGCCCAGCAAAACTATCCTGATTTCAAAGCTGGTGATCGAGTGAGACTGCGATTCGTAAATGCGTCTGCAGCGACTTATTACTGGTTAACCTTTGGTGGCGATGACCCGATGTTGGTTTCGGCAGATGGTCTTGATGTCGTTCCTGTGAAACATAATAAGACCTTGATAGGTGTTGCAGAAACTTATGATTTCATCGTTACCGTTCCTGAAAATGGCAAATTACAGGTTAGAGCCACAGCACAAGATGGTTCAGGAGAAGCTTCAGCATTTATCGGGACAGGGGTACTACTTGAAGCGCCAGTAAATCCAGAACCCAACCTTATTAAAAGCATGAAACAGATGATGTCCATGGGTATGAAAATGGGTGCACCAGCTTCTAAATTCAATCCATCTAAAAATGATTCCATTCAGGTAATGGAAAAATATAAGATGGATATGAGCGGGATGCAAATGGACGGAATGTCAATGGACGATGGCGAGATGAAAATGGAGATGGATGGAGAAATGCAGGGAATGAAGATGGATTCGCTTTCGCGAAAGCGAAATAACGACAAGTCTAATGCCATGAAAAAAGATATGAAAATGTCCAAATCGCAGATGAAGATGAAGGGCAACCAGATGATGAATCACAACATGAAAATGGAAGATGATTCAGAAATGGCTACAATGAAAATGGGTTATATGATCCCAGATGATAAAGTAGTTGGTGACAATATGAAAACCGGTGGCAATCCAGCATTTAATTACAACTACTTGCGTGCGAAAGAATCTACTGTGATTAAAAATGATAAGCCAGTGAAGGAGATGCTGTTCAACCTAACTGGAAATATGAATCGCTATATTTGGAGTATTAATGGTGTACCTCTTTCAGAAACAGACAAGATAAAAATCAAGCAGGGCGAGGTTGTTCGCATCACGCTCAACAACCTGACCATGATGCACCACCCGATGCACCTGCACGGACATTTCTTTAGAGTGCTGAATGAAAACGGAGCATACTCACCGCTGAAGCATACGGTTAATGTAGCACCCATGCAAAAGGTGGTGATCGAGTTTGATGCCAGTGAACAAGGTGACTGGTTCTTTCATTGCCATATTTTATATCATATGATGAGTGGAATGGCACGGGTTTTTAGTTATGATACACCACGCGATGAGCGTTTAGAGGAATATCCTTTAAAAAACCTAACCAATGAAGCTGACCATATATTTACCTGGGGCGAGGTGAGCGCTGCCAGCCATATGACAGAGTTGTACGCCACCGCTACGAATATTAGAAACCAATTTACCCTAATGGGAGAATATGGCTGGAACAAGAATCTGGAAACAGAGTTTACCTATGAGCGGTATCTCAATGACTATTTCCGTGTTTTTGGTGGGGTAAATGTAGAGAATGAAGGAGCAGATAGTCTTGAGGACATCAATACTACTGCGATTGCAGGAGTGCGCTGGTTGATGCCGTTGCTCATTAATTCTGACTTTAGGATTGATAGTAAACTGCGCCCAGAAATAAGGTTCAGTACAGGCTTTATGATTTTCCCACGATTGGGAATCTATGGAGAATATGAATACCAGATGGATTTTGGTTGGGATGGCAACCTTCCACAAGGACAGGATTATGGAGAAGAAACCACTTGGCAAGTTGGATTGGAATATGTCTTAAGTCGCAATTTTTCTTTGATGAGCAGCTATGACAATAGGTTTGGCGCTGGTGGTGGATTGTCATTAAGATTTTAAATACGTAAATTAATAACCTTTATAAATACAAATAATATGAAAACAATGAAAAACAGTTTAGGAATCGTAGCTCTTGCTACTGCAATGACGCTTACCGTATCCTGCAAGGATGCATACAAAAGTGAGGCTCCTGAGCCTATGGTCAATGAAATGCATCAATCGTCCATGGAGGATGCAGAGGATATGTCAATGGATAACAACCAAAACTCAGGTACTGAAGCAGTTTTGAAGGATTATTTCAGTCTGAAAGACGCATTAGTTAGTGATGACAATTCAACATCCAAGGATTTGGGAATGACATTGACAAAATCACTAAAGTCTTTTGATGCATCCAACTATACTGCTAGTCAGCAGTCAGAATTGAAGGATATTATTGAAGATGCCACAGAGCACGCAGAGCATATTGGTGAAAGCGATATCAAACACCAACGAGAGCACTTTAAGATATTAAGTAAAGATATTACTGATATGGTAGCTATTACAGGAACTGAAATGAAACTGTATGAGCAATTTTGCCCTATGTATGACGGTGGTGGTGCATGGCTAAGTACCAAAGAAGAAATAAGAAACCCTTACTTCGGTAGCTCCATGTTGAAATGTGGTAAAGTACAGCGGGAGATCAATTAGAGGCTGAATGTTGGAAGCTAGAAACTGGAGGTTGGATGTTGGATGTTGGATGTTGGAAGCTGGAAGTTGGAAGTTGGATGTTGGAAGTTGGATGTTGGAAGCTGGAAGTTGGAAGTTGGAAGCTGGAAGTTGGATGTTGGATGTTGGAAGCTGGAAGATGGATGTTGGAAGTTGGATGTTGGAAGTTGGATGTTGGATGTTGGATGTTGGAAGCAGGATGTTGGAAGTTGGAGGCTGGAAGTTGGAAGCTGGATAGCAGCTTAAACGATATAAAATGAAAATTTTTAAGTTTATTGCTTGGTTGGCTCTTGTTGCTTTGATTGGGATACAATTCTTTCCCATAGATCGCAATGAGAGCTACTCAAGGCCTGAAACTGATTTTATGGTCGTCAATGACGTGCCTGCTGAAATTCAGCATCAGTTACAGGTATCTTGCTACGATTGCCATAGTAATAATACGGCCTATCCTTGGTACAATAACATCCAGCCTATTGCCTGGTACTTAGAAGATCATGTTAAAGAAGGAAAAGCCGAGCTTAATTTCAGTGAATGGGAGACTTATTCCAGTAGAAGGAAAAACAGTAAATTAAGGTCAATGATGAAGCAGATTGAAAGTGGTGAGATGCCTCTAGAGAGTTATACCCTAATTCACGGTGATGCCGTACTGTCCAAAGCACAGCAAACCGATGTTATAGAGTACCTAGTGAAGTTAAAAGAGAACAGAAACTAACCAATTTAAAAACCAACCAAAATGAACAATTTTAAAGCTATTTGTACGGTATTCATAATCTCATTAACAGTGCTTTCCTGTTATGAAAAGACACCTCAACTTGCGCAAGAGACAACAATTAGTAATGAAGAAGTCGTTGACACTTCAAAAGAAAAAGAAGCGGTTGTCACAGTGATGAAATCCTATAAAGATGCGATTCAAAACTTAACGACAGAGGGTACTTTTGAACTGTTCACAACAGATGCTAACATATTTGAACAAGGTAAAGTAGAGGGGTCTTATAAGGAGTATATAGACGGTCATTTAGGTCCAGAATTAGGTCATTTCAAAAGCTTTACTTTTTCTGATTATGCAATAGATACCACTGTGAATATGCCATATGCATATACTACAGAAAACTATCTATATACTATTGTATTGAAAGGAGATGAAGCCAAGGGCATTAAGGAACGCACCATTGAAAGTAAGGGCGTGGCGACCTCCATTTTAGAAAAAATTGAGGGGGAATGGAAAATCATACATTCACACACCTCCTTCAAGAAGTTAAATCAGTAATTATGAAACACACCTATCACATACAAGGAATGACCTGTAATGGTTGTCGCAGTCACGTCGAGCAGACGCTTTCTAAAGTGGATGGTGTAACTCATGTTTCGGTAAATTTAGAAAATGCAGAAGCCACCATTGAAATGGAATCCCACATTCCTCTCGAGACCTTTCAAAAGGCACTTCAAGAAGATGGCGATACGTATTCGATTCATAAAAGTCCCCTCCCAACCTCCCCAAAGGAGAAGAGCCCAAAAATTGCAAAAGGTTCGATGACACACACCTACTCCATTCACGGAATGACCTGCAACGGCTGCCGCAGCCACGTTGAAAAAATACTTTCTGAAGTAGAAGAAGTTTCAAATGCTACGGTCGATTTAGAAAAAAAGGAAGCTACCATAGTGATGGATAAACATATTCCTATTGAAAAACTTCAAGAAGTTTTAAAAAACGACGGTGGGACTTATAGCATTCACAATCTTGGCGAGCAAAGTCATTCTTCTGAAAAGACAGTAAAAACATCAAAGACTTCCAGCCCCCAACCTCCAGCTTCCAGCCTCGGTAAAGGTACTGGAACGTTCTACTGCCCGATGCACTGCGAGGATGACAAGACCTATAACAAACCTGGCGACTGTCCGGTCTGTGGGATGGACCTTGTAGAAGAACAAAATTTATCGGCCACCACAAGCGAACAGTGGACATGCCCGATGCATCCAGAAGTCATAAAAGACGAATCTGGAGCTTGTCCTATTTGCGGTATGGATCTCGTTCCTATACAGCCAGATATTTCGGCAGAAGAGAAATCCTATAAAAAACTGTTGAAGAAATTCTGGATTGCGGTGGCGTTCACCCTGCCTATTTTCCTGATCGCCATGAGTGAGATGATTCCTAACAACCCGCTGTACGAGGTGATGGAACAAAAAGGGTGGAACTGGATCCAATTTGGCCTGTCCATTCCTGTCGTGTTTTATGCGACTTGGATGTTTTTTGAACGTGCCTATAGAAGTGTGAAGACATGGAATCTTAATATGTTTACCCTTATCGGTATAGGTGCAAGTGTGGCCTGGCTATTCAGTGTTTTTGGGATGTTGTTTCCAGACTTTTTCCCAGAGCAGTTTAAAACAGAATCTGGTGCCGTACACGTCTATTTTGAAGCGGCTACTGTTATTCTTACTTTGGTGTTGATGGGTCAAGTACTGGAAGCACGTGCACATAGCAAAACCAACTCTGCTGTCAAAGAATTATTGAAGCTAGCGCCTAATAAAGCAGTACGTGTGGTAGATGGTAACGAAGAAGATGTATCCATTGACCACATTCAAAAAGGAGATATTCTAAGAGTTAAACCAGGTGATAAAATTCCTGTGGACGGCATTATCACCGAAGGGAAAACCACCGTGGATGAATCCATGATTTCTGGAGAGCCTATTCCGGTTGATAAAGCTGAGAATGATCAAGTAAGCAGCGGTACCATTAATGGTAACCAATCCTTCTTGATGAAGGCCGAAAAAGTAGGAAGCGATACTTTGCTTTCTCAAATCATAAAAATGGTCAACGACGCCAGTCGCAGCCGTGCACCCATCCAGAAGTTGGCCGACACGGTTTCCGGTTATTTTGTGCCAGTGGTGGTTGGAATTTCCATCATCACCTTTGCCGTATGGGCGATTTGGGGGCCTGAGCCCGCTTATGTATTTGCCTTGGTCAATGCCATTGCCGTCTTGATCATCGCCTGTCCTTGTGCGTTGGGACTAGCTACACCTATGTCTATTATGGTGGGCGTAGGTAAAGGCGCTCAAAACGGAGTGCTGATCAAAAATGCGGAAGCTCTGGAAAAAATGGACACCGTAGATACCTTGATAGTAGACAAGACAGGAACCATTACAGAAGGAAAACCGACTGTGGAAAAAATAGGTGTGTTTGGAGATCGCTTTCGCGAAAGCGAAATAACACAACTCGTTGCATCCCTCAACAGTTCCAGCGAGCATCCACTTGCGGAAGCCACCGTTAAATACGGTAAAGAACAAAATACGGAAATTTTAAAAACTGAAAACTTTAGTGCCGTAACCGGTAAAGGAGTCGAAGGAACCGTTGATGGTAAAAAACTCGATTTAGGAAATGCCAAAATGATGGCATATGCTAATGCTACCATTTCGCCAGAAATGGAAACTGAGGTACAATCCTTTCAAAAACAAGGTAAGACAGTTTCTTATCTGGCGATAGACGGCGTGGTATCTGGATATGTAGTGATTGGTGATAAAATCAAAGCAACCAGCGCTGAGGCAATTGCAGCGCTGCAAGAAAAAGGCATTGCTGTCATCATGTTGACAGGGGATAATCATGATACGGCTCAAGCCGTAGCTAGTGAGCTCCACCTAGCTGATTTTAAAGCAGGTATGTTACCAGAAGACAAACTCAACGAAGTAACTAAATTACAAGAACAAGGTAAAGTGGTTGCCATGGCTGGTGACGGTATCAACGATGCACCGGCACTTGCTAAAAGTGACGTAGGAATCGCGATGGGAACGGGAACTGATGTCGCCATCGAAAGCGCTATGATTACATTAGTCAAAGGCGATTTACACGGGATCTTAAAAGCAAAAAATTTAAGCCATGCCGTAATGAAGAATATCAAGCAAAACCTATTTTTTGCACTGGTTTACAATACATTGGGTGTGCCTGTAGCTGCTGGAGTATTATTTCCTTTCTTTGGAATATTATTATCCCCTATGATTGCAGCTTTAGCAATGAGTTTTAGCTCTGTTTCCGTTATTGCAAATGCCTTAAGACTCAAATCAAAATCAATCAACTAATCTATATTTATAATGAAATATACAATCATTCTTTTAGGCCTCGTACTATTAACTTCCTGCAAGGAAACCTCAAAAGAGATGGAAATGGAACAAGTGGAAGAAGTTGCTGTACAGGAAACAACCGCAGCAGATTCAACAGAGAAAAAACCATTGAGCCCGCATGCAAATACTATGGCAATGATAGGTGATGCGCACATACATGTTGATTATTCGTCACCAGGAGTTCGCAATCGTATTGTATTTGGAGGCTTGCTTCCATATAATGCCGTCTGGCAGGCGGGCGCTCACAATGCTACTTGGATGGAAACGAATAAGGATCTAAGCATCGCTGGTAAGGAGTTGAAAGCAGGAAAATATGGATTCTTTGTAATTCCCAATGAAAAGGAGTGGACAGTCATTTTCAATAGCAATTGGGATCAACACGGCAAGGACGAATATGATGAAACAGATGATGTACTGCGATTTAAAGTAATGCCTACAGTATCAGAAGATGTTCAGGAGCATTTAGAATACACGGTAGAAAAGACCAGCGACACTTCAGGAAAAATCAGTATGAGTTGGGAAAAAGTGACGATCGAGTTTCTATTTACGGTAAAATAGAATGGTAAAGAGAAAAACAGGGCTTAAGATTAGAAAAGCACACCGGTATTTAGGTATCTTTTTAGGTATTCAGTTTTTAATGTGGACCATTAGTGGCATGTACTTCGGCTGGACCGATATTGATGAGATTCACGGCGACCATTTCAAAAAGGAAGTTCCACATCAGAGCGCATTTTCAGATTTGTTGGGAAGCTCGCAGTTGAAGATCAAAGGGCCTATTCGTTCGTTGGAACTGCTAGAGATTGCAGATTCACCTTATTATTGGATTAATGAAACGGCACTTTATGACGCGCGTACAGGTGCAAAGAAAAAGGAACTAACGGCAGATGAGGCAATCCAAGTAGCGCAGCGGTATATGCTTTCAGACTTAGAATTTGATCAAATAAAGCGTATTGAAACCGTGGGCGATCATCACGAGTATCGCGGCCGGCCATTGCCAGCTTATGAGATTTCCTACAAGACCGATGAAAACCTAAAAGCCTATGTAGCTATGGAGAACGGAGCTTTTCAAACCGTACGACATCGAGACTGGCGTTGGTTTGATTTCCTGTGGATGACGCATACCATGGATTATCAAGGACGTGATGATTTCAATACCATCGTCCTAAGAGTATTTTCTCTATTAGGATTAATTACGGTGTTCAGTGGCTTTTTGCTATGGTTTACCAGTTCACCTACGATTAGAAAAGTAAAAAAACGGATTAATTAAAATACTAAGTATCATGGAAAACAACGACAAAATGAATCATGACTCAATGAACAAAAACCAATACACAAAATTTGTGGTCATGCTTGCGGCATCATTTGTGGCAATGTACATCACGATGTATTTGAATACCTATTCCATTGATCACGTCTATTTCAGCTTGACTCGATTTTATATGAGTTGTTTGGGTATTTCTGCCATGGCCGTTATTATGTTTGTAGCGATGCGAGGGATGTATCAAAATAAAAAGAAGAATAGTGCCATTATCGTTGGTAGTATCGCTCTCTTTTTAGGCGCGTTGGGATTGGTACGTGATCAGGAGTCGACGGTAGGAGACGTATTGTGGATGAAGGCGATGATCCCGCATCACTCGATTGCTATTTTGACCAGTGAACGTGCTGATATTAAGGATCCAGAAGTAAAAGAGCTAGCAAATGCCATTATTGAGGCTCAGAGAAAGGAAATAGGCGAAATGAAAGCGATGATAAAAAGGCTGGAGGATAAATAGTATGAGTTTAAGTATGATGATTTGGGCGCCCGGGCGGGCTATCCGTTACAATCTTTTTTATGCTGAAAAAGCACAAAAAAGGATTTCCACTTCTATCCCTAGCGCAAAAAACAACAACGAAAACAAACCTAACAGGTTTTTAAAACCTGTTAGGTTTAAACCATAGCAGGTCAACCATTTATTAAAATTAGAAATTAAGCAAATGCTATTATTGAGGCTCAGAGAAAGGAAATAGGCGAAATGAAAGCGATGATAAATAGGCTGGAGGATAAATAGTATGAGTTTAAGTATGATGATTTGGGCGCTCAAGCGGGCTATCCGTTACAATCTTTTTTATGCTGAAAAAGCACAAAAAAGGATTTCCACTTCTATCCCTAGCGCAAAAAACAACAACAAAAACAAACCTAATAGGTTTTAAAAACCTGTTAGGTTTAAACCATAGCAGGTCAACCATTTATAAAAATTAAAAACTATGAATAAGAACATTTTATATATAGGAATCGCGGTAATTATAGGACTGCTTGCTGGTTGGCTCATTTTTGGAAGCAATTCCATAGATACACCATCCAGTAAGGATCTGTCTGACATGTCAGACAGCCATGACCACGCAGGCGAATCTGCAGAACAAATGTGGACCTGCTCCATGCACCCACAAATTATGAAATCAGAGCCAGGCGATTGCCCTATTTGCGGTATGGAGCTTATTCCAGCCGAGTCCAGTGCAGAAGGTCTTGCGGCAAATGAGATCAAAATGACTAAAAATGCCATGGCACTCGCTAATATTCAAACCACAACGGTAGGTAGCGGTGCGGCTTCTGATGATGAAGGAATGATATCGCTGTCTGGCAAGATTGCTGCTAACGAAGAAAATAACTCTGTACAAGCCAGTTATTTTGATGGTCGTTTGGAAAAACTGAATGTAAGTTATGAAGGCCAGCAAGTAAGTCGGGGACAATTATTAGCCACGATCTATGCGCCTCAACTGGTAGCAGCGCAACAAGAATTAATTACAGCAGCTTCTTTAAAAGAATCTCAACCAGAATTGTATCAAGCGGTACGCAATAAATTGAAGAATTGGAAACTGTCGGAAAGTCAAATTAATACCATAGAATCTTCAGGTAAGGTACGCGATAATTACCCTGTATATGCTACAGTTTCAGGAACAGTGGTACTCGTAATGGCAGCAGAAGGTGATTATCTCAAACAAGGACAACCTATCCTAAAAGTAACTAACTTGAATTCGGTTTGGGCAGAATTTGATGCGTATGAAAGTCAACTATCCAACCTTAAAGAAGGACAACAAATAAAAGTAACGACTAACGCTTATGCCAACAAGGAATTTGATGCCACCGTATCTTTTATAGATCCCATGCTTAACAATGCCACTCGTACGCTAACCGTTAGAGCAACACTTAAAAATACAGAGGGTATTTTTAAGCCCGGAATGTTTGTGACTGGCAAATTGAAAGGAGAAACAAATAGGAACGAGGAATCACTTACAGTTCCTGCAAGTGCTGTGATGTGGACTGGAGAACGCTCGTTAGTTTACATTAAAACCAGTCTTAATGAGCCTGTTTTTGAAATGCGAGAAGTAAGGATCGGTAACCGTAGTGGTGAAAATTATACGATTACCGCAGGACTTCAAAATGGCGATGAGATTGTTACCAACGGTACTTTTACCGTTGATGCTGCTGCCCAATTACAAGGTAAAAAGTCCATGATGAACCAAGGAAAGGAAGAGCTTATTGAGATGCCCATGTCTGAAATGAAAATGAAATTCTCTGAAAGCTTTCAGAAGGACTTTAAAAAGGTTTTACAATCCTATTTGCAAATGAAAGATGCCTTTGTAGTCAGTGATTCAGAGCAGGTTTCCGCTTTCGCGAAAGCGACATCAAAATCTTTAAAGTCTATAACTATAGGAAGTCTGGGTAAAATGGAACAATCGCATATTAAGAAAAGTATTGAAATGCTCGACGCCATTGCCAAAAATGAAGACCTTGAAAACCAACGAGATCATTTTGTAATACTGAATGAGAACATGGTAGTTATCGCGATGAATGTTAAAGGAGCAACTCCTGTATATGTTCAGAAATGCCCTATGGCTAACAACAACAAAGGTGCTGTGTGGTTGAGTACCGAAAAAGATATAAAAAACCCGTATTACGGTGATGCAATGTTGACCTGCGGAAGTGTGATTGAAGAGATCAATTAGCACACACAGCAGGCAAAGGTTGAAACAATACTAAATCAAAATCATACAAGGAACCACGCTAAAAAAATAGCGTGGTTTTTTTTCATTTTCTTTTCAGTGTCTATCCTTTAGAAGGTGGCACAGCACAGCTAGCCGCTTCTTTTTTCACACCTAACTTTACTAAGATGGTTTCTAATAAACACCACTTTGTAAAAGCAGATTGTATCAAGTTGACCCCTATGAAAACGGTAAACCACATCCAATTTGGGTTGACATAAACGCTGAGTACAACGCTCAATAATACCATGGTACCTACGATCACTCTAAAATATTTATTTAACATAATTCTTATTTTATTATTTATATAAATCTATCTATAGGAACGACCACTGCCTTAACAGGGTTGTTCGTTTCTAATGTTGTATTAAACTCTTCTATTAACCGAAACAAAATATCGATATGCTCCTCATCTGTAAAAGAGAAAAATAGACAAGACTCTGTTCCAGAACCTGAACCAGAAAACCAGTTAGAGGCACTCAACAAAGTCGCTATATTTTTATAACCGTCAATGTCTGAAGTACTCACGTTTTCTATCTGTGCGTTTTTAAAGAGTTTCAATACCTTATTTTGAAACTCTTCTGCTGTTGTGACTATTACTAATTTCATCGTTTTATCTGATTTGGTAGTTCCAGCGCAGTCGGAAAGCGCGACTTTGCAAATGGTTATTTATAATTTTTCTTTTCTATCATGTAATATACCAGTGGTACGACCAATAAAGTAAGCACTGTAGAAACAATGGTTCCACCCATTAAGGATATGGCCAGTCCTTGGAAAATAGGGTCAAATAATATGACAAAAGCTCCAATAACCACTGTTCCAGCTGTTAATAAAATAGGTGTCGTACGCACAGCTCCAGCTTCAATAGCGGCTTGTTTTAAAGGCACGCCATCGTCAGTTCGTAAATTGATAAAGTCAATAAGCAACACCGAGTTCCTGACCATAATTCCTGCCAGAGCAATCATTCCAATAAAAGAGGTGGCGGTAAAGAAAGCTCCCATCAACCAGTGACCTAAAATAATACCTATTAAGGATAATGGTATGGCTACCATCATAACAATAGGGGCTTTAAAATTCTGAAACCACCCTACAATTAAAATATAAATCAAAATGATAGCGCCCAAGAAGGCAATACCTAAATCTCTAAATACTTCTAGCGTGATTTGCCATTCACCATCCCATTTTACGGTGTAGTCATCTTCAAAGTCAGGTTGTCCTAAGTACATTTCATTAAGTTCATAACCTTCTGGCATGGGTATGGTTTTTAACTTTTCTTCCATCCCTAAAATAGCATAGGCAGGGCTCTCAAGTTCGCCGGCCATATCGGCCATTACATAGACCACTCGCTTTTGATTCTTACGATAGATACTTTTAGCACTTGTGGTTTTTGTAATATCGACCAAATCAGCAATCGGTATCATATTACCTTGATTTGATGTCACTCGTAATTGTGAAATATCTTGTATGGTGGACTTTTCTTTTTCGTCAAGTGCCAGGACAATTCCTATTTGTTGCACCGCATCTTCATCATAGAGCGATGTGATAGGACGGTTAGATAAAGCTAAATTCATAGTCTGAGCAATTTGTTGTGGAGCTACTCCATATAACATTGCTTTTTCTTTGTTAATAGTGAATTGATATTCTATTTGGTCGTCTTCAACCATCCAGTCTATATCTACCACATCATCTGTGTTTTTCAGGATGTTTTTAACTTCTTTAGCTACTGCCATTTGTCCCTCGTAGTCAGGTCCATAGATCTCAGCAACAATAGTTGATAATACCGGTGGTCCGGGTGGAACTTCTACCAGCTTGACATTTGCATTATACTTAGCCGCAATCTTTTTAATGTCTGGTCGGAACAGGCTTGCTATGTCATGGCTTTGTGCATCGCGCTTCCCTTTATCAATCAAGTTGACTTGAATGTCTGCCATATTACTACCGCCACGTAAATCATAGTGACGTACCAATCCGTTAAATGTAATAGGAGCAGAGGTTCCTATATAGTTTTGGTAGTTGACTACTTCAGGTCTTGTGGATAAGTATTGAGCAATTTCTTGAGTAACGACACCAGTGCGCTCTAGAGTGGTTCCTTCAGGCATATCAATGATTACTTGAAACTCGTTTTTGTTATCAAATGGAAGCATTTTTACCGCAACAGAATTCGTAAAAAATAAGCCCATAGTAGCTAGTAGAATCACGAAGGTACCACCTAAGAACAGCCAGCGCTTGGAGCGACTTTCCATCAAGGGACCTTGAAATTTAGCATACAACCTGTAAATCAAAGTTTCTTCTAGTGGTTTCTCTGCTTTTTTAACAGCTCCTTTTTTCTCTTTTTCTCTTAAGAAAATATATCCCAAATAAGGGGTGATGGTCAAGGCTACAAAGAGTGATAATATCATAGCAATAGAAGCCCCTATAGGCATAGGAGCCATATAGGGTCCCATAAGTCCAGATACGAAAGCCATAGGTAATACTGATGCTATCACCGTAAATGTGGCGAGTATGGTAGGGTTTCCAACTTCGTTAATGGCATATAGTGCAGCATCCTTGAAGGGTAAGCGTTTCATTTTAAAATGCCGGTGCATATTCTCTGCAATAATGATGGAGTCATCCACCACAATACCCGTCACAAAAACTAACGCAAAAAGTGTGATCCTGTTCAACGTATAATCCAGCGCGTAATAACTTAGTAAAGTCAGTGCAAAGGTGATAGGTACTGATAAAAACACTACTAATCCACCACGCCAGCCCATAGCAAGCATCACTACAAATGTTACGGCAAAGATAGACCCGATGAGGTGCAAGAGTAATTCAGATACTTTTTGAGAAGCCGTTTCACCATAATTTCTTGTGATTTCTACGTGAACATCATCAGGTATAAGAGTCTTGCGTAAATGCGCTACTCTATCAATAATAATATCTGCAATTTTCATTGCATCAGCACCTTTGCGTTTTGCAACAGATAAAGTCACCGCAGGATATTCCGATAGATAATCCGTTTTTTTATCACTTCCTTGACCAAAACCTAAACTCACATAACTCTGTGGTACTTGAGGACCGTCTATAATTTGAGCTACTTGTTTTAAATAAATCGGTTGATTTTGTTGCACACCGATCACGAGGTTTTCCACATCGGTTACACTCGAAAGAAATTTACCTGTGTTGACAGTAAATTCCGTATCATTTCTATCAAAAGTACCGGAGTTTAACTGGGCATTATTTGCCTTGATCATTTTAGAAACCGACATAAAATCCAGGCCGCTGGCAGCTAGTTTGTTTTTGTCTAGGACTACACGCAACTGGCGTTCACTACCCCCTATTTTATGTGTAATGGCAACGTCGTTTACTTTTTCAATTTCTGCTTTTAGTTCTTGAGCCATCTGTCCCAATTGAAAACCGTTATAATTTTCACTCCACAAAGTTAGTCCCAACATGGGGACATCATCTATGGCACGTGTTTTGACCAGCGGCATGGTCACACCTTCTGGCATCTGATCCATATGTTTGTTGATCTCGTTATAGAGCTTTACAAAACTGCGTTCAATATCTTCTCCAACATAAAACTGTACAATCACCATTCCTTGTTCTTTCATCGAAGTAGAATAGACATATTCCACTCCTTTGATGTTTGAAATGAGTTGTTCCAAAGGTTTGATAACACGGGATTCTACCTCGGTAGGGCTGGCTCCAGGGTATCCAACAAAAATATCGGCCATTGGGACGTCTATTTGAGGCTCTTCTTCTCTCGGTATTAAAAACGAGCTGTACACACCTACGACCATAAATACGATCATTAAAAGCACTGTCAGCTTTGAATTCATAAAGACTTTGGCAATTTTGCCGGCTAATCCTTCTTTCATTAGGTATATTTTTTGAGCGTTTTAAAAGGCTTCCCGATTTCTATCGAGATATGTCTATCTTTTTTTGGCACTTTTCGCGAAAGCGAAAACAATCACAAAAAGGATATTCACTGCTATCCTTAACGCAGCATTTTGTTATTGAATGGACACTTTTGCCCCGTTGAAAAGCTTGCCTTTGGCAGTGAGAATAAAGCTCTCATCTACATTTAGTCCAGATAGAACCTCTACCTGATCACCTATATTTTTACCCAATCGCAACCATCGTAACAGGGCTGTATTGCTCTCGCTTACCGTGTAAACACCAGAGAGTTGTCCGTTTGTAATCAGTGCAGATGTAGGTATCAAAATACTGTTGTTTGTGGCCTTTCTCTCTACAGGGAAAGCTACTGTAGCAAACATTCCTGATAGTATGGGTACCTCTGTTTTGTCTAATGCAATTTTTACTAAGTACTGTCCGCCAGTTTGCTGAGCAGAAGTACTCACTTCTTTCACAGTGCCAGCAAGCGTTTCATCGATAGAGCTGACCATTACATTCACTTTTGTATCGGCTTGGATTTGTGATATTTCGGTCTCTGGAACTAGTGCCATCACTTCAAAATGGCCTGGAGCTTCTATGGAAATAAGCGGTTGTCCTGGATTTGCCATACCGCCTTTTTTCACATTCTTACTGGTAATCACACCGCTAAAAGGTGCTGTTATGTTGGTATAAGCAAATTGTGCATTGATTTCATTTTTCATTTGCTTGGCACTTTCCAACCGTGCTTTTGCCATATTAAAATTGGCCGTCATATCATCCAGTTCTTTTTGTGATGCGCTATTCTCTGCAAACAAGTTTTTAAAGCGATTGTAGTCTTTTTGTGCATTGTTAAAGGCGACAGTAGCTTCTGTAATGCCGGCATTTATTTGGGCTCTTTTGGCTTGTAAATCAGTGTTGTTTATGGAAATCAATAATTGTCCTTCAGTCACTTGATCACCTACATTTGCAGCAACACTGTTGACATAACCCATCATACGTGTGCTTAATTGTGCACTGTTTACGGCTTGTACTTTACCGCTTACCGATAGAAAAGAACTGTTGGTATTATCTGTAACCGCTTGTACGCTAACAGGAATTGCTTCAGAGAGGTCTTCTACAGTTGATGGCTCTTTGTCTCCACAGCTTGTGGCAAGTAAAGCAATAAGAATAGTGCTTATGATATATATGTTTTTCATTCTTTTTATTTTATGGATATGGAGTATCGACATGGTTAATGGGATCGTTGATTGCTATTATGCTGTTTTAGTTAAAAAATGGAGGTAAGCTTGGGCATAATTAAACTCAAAAATGGTTTGATAGTATTCCATCTGTTTTTGAGCAAATTGTGTTTCGGCACTCAATAAGTCGGAAGCTTTCTCGAGACCTTCTTTAAATCTGTTGGTACGTATGCGCAATGATTCTTGAGACTGTTCTAAAGCTAATTCTGATAGTTTTAATTTGTTCCCGGCATCGGTAAGCATGCGCAGCGCTTTGTTGAGTTCGAGTTTGCTTTGTGATACATATTGCTCGTATTCCAGTTTTGATTTCTCAAGAGTGGCTTTACTTTTTTGAGCTTGGCCTATGCGCTGCGATCCTTTAAATAGGTCCCAACTCAATTGTGCACCTACTACATAACCATTGGCACTAGCTTGAAAGAGGTTGTCATCATATAATTCGTAAGATCCAAAGGCGTTCAATCTGGGTAGAAAAGCCATTTTATCGGCTTTGTTTGCGGCTTCGTAAGCATTTGTAGCCAGTTGCATCGCTCTGATATCTGATCTGTTTTCTGAGAAGTCATTTTCTTTAACCGTAATGCTCTGTACAGCAAGACTATCGCTAGGCTTATAGACGACATAACTTTCATCGTTCATTAAAAACGATAGGTAGTTAGAGGCATTTTGAACATTGCTTTGCGAGGTTTGTAGCTGGTTTTGTACTTCTGTAACACGCACCTCTACGTTAAGTACGTCAGCACGTTGTAAATAACCTTGTTTAAATCTGTTTTGAGCTAGTTTTAAATTGGCTCTTGCGGCTTTTTCTGTTTTTTCTAATACAGCGACTCCTTTATAAGCTAATTGTAATTGCATGTACGCTTTCTCCACTTCAAAAGAGAAGTACTCCTCTGTACGTTGCCTTTTTAAAGACATGGCATCCATAGAGGCTCGTGCTGCTTTACGTTGATACAAGCCGTCTAGATTCATCAATGGCTGCTGCACTTGTATAACAGTAGCAAAGTTTTGAACACGGTCAGGGTTGTTTAGCAAGTCTGGATTAAAATCATTTTGTGTTAAAACCCCTTGATTTAATTTAGATCCAAATGCCATCAACGGATTGGTCGTTATAATACCCGTATGGCTGGCGGTTATATTGGGTAGAAACACCGAGTTGGTCTGATTAAAATCAGCTTTTGCCTCCATAAATTCCTGTTGTGAAATTTTAATAGAGCTGTTGTTTTCAATGACCTTTATCGCGACTTCTTCTTTAGAAATCAAGACGGTTTGTTGTGCAAATACTTGTGGTAAAGCTGCAAAACTAACTATTATAAAAACTAGAATTTTCTTCATTGTTATAAATTGATAGACAAAAGTAGCCTGCTTAATTAAAGTTTTATGTGACCTAAGTCACACAGCGCTAAAAAAAATAGTCCAATCCCAACTTCATGACATTTGTTTGAAGTACATGACTTAAATTTACCGGTTCTATGGATTCATTAACTCAAATAGTATTAGGAGCGGCTGTTGGTGAGGCTGTTTTAGGAAAAAAAGTAGGGAACAAGGCGATGCTCTATGGAGCTATTGCTGGAACTATACCGGACTTAGATGTAGCTGCTTCTTACTTTACAGATACGGTAACCGCTCTTTCTATTCATCGCGGATTCACACATTCTATTGTGTTTTCGCTGCTTTTTGCGCCTGTTCTAGGTTGGTTGGTTTCTCGTTATGAAACCTATAAAGATTTTAAAGCTTGGTCGTGGTTGTTTTTTTGGGCATTTGTCACGCATCCTATATTAGATGCGCATACAACTTGGGGAACACAATTGTTTTGGCCGTTTGATTTGAGGCTGGCTTTTAAGACCATTTTTGTTATCGACCCGCTCTATACACTTCCATTTTTAGCGTTTTTAATTTTGGCGTTAAGACAAAAACGAAGCTCTAAAAAAAGATCTTTTTATAATAAAACGGGACTTATAGTAAGTTCTTTGTATTTACTCTTTACCTTCTTTTTAAAATGGAGTGCCTTTTCGCAATTTGAGGCTGCTTTAAATAATCAACATATTGATTATTTAAAAATCGATACCAGACCAGCTCCTTTAAATACGGTACTGTGGAGCGCAAATGTAGAAACTGAAAAAACTTTTTTATGGAGTAATTATTCGTTTTTTGACACACAACCTATCACTTTTGAAAGTTATCCTAAGAACCACGAGTTACTAGGTGATCTTGTTGAAAAAGAAGCTGTACAACGCATGATTGCTATTTCAGAGAACTGGTACACGATCACTAAAAAGAAGGACCAGCTCTACTTTAACGATTTGCGATTTGGACTTTTAAGCATGGCGCCAAATTCCCAAAACTTTGTATTTCAATACAAAATAGACGTGGATACTACTGGAAACGTATATTTTACAGAGGTCGAAAAAGACACTAGTGACGCTAAAAAGTTACTGGTGGAATTGTGGACGCGTGTGAAAGGGAATTAGAAAGCTGCTAAGAATCACATTTGTTTTATAAGTTCCGCTTTCGCGAAAGCGGAATTACAACCACTTTACTTTACCCTATCAGTACCTCCGTGTCCATCAGCTACCACGAGCATAGTCTTGATGCTGAGGTAGATGAGTTTAAAAAACGGAATGATAGGATTCATCATTTTAAATCGCTGGTATTTTGAAATTCTTTGAGTCATGATTTTTGTTTTTTTACTGTTTACTGTAGTTTGACACCACTTATAACAGCCACTTAAATTTCTCTTTTGTCAATCAAGAAAATTTTACAAGAGTTCTCATTAATGATCCAGGCAGGAACCTCTCTGTATTTGCCCTGTATGCATTTTAAGCAGAAACTAAAAAGCCCTTTTGCAAATAGCAAAAGGGCTTTTTTAACAACTATTTTTTTGGAGCATTCTAATTCTGGTATGCAGACAGCATCCACACAAGTTTTTCTTGCTGCACAATATAATCACTCATTAGCGCAACAGTACCTTCATCATTAGCGTCTGCAGCTATAGATAAAATGGTTCTTTCTTTATGAAGTAAAATCTTTAACGATTCTAGAATGCTGTTAATAGCTATTTCACCATCAGTCACATTCTCTGCAGATTTTATTTCAGAGATCTTGAGGTATTGATTATAGGTGTGCAGAGGAGTTGTACTTAGAGTGAGAACACGCTCAGCAATTTCATCTACTTTTATTAATGCGTCATTATAAAGCTCTTCAAATTTAAGATGTAATTCAAAGAACTTTTTCCCTTTTATGTTCCAATGAAATCCTCTTAGGTTCATATAGAGCAATTGATAGTTGGAGAGTAAATCATTTAACTCTGTAGCGGTAGCTTGCGATGCTTTTACATCTAAACCTATGTTGTTTGTGTTCTTCATAATTATTTATTTAAAATCGTTAATACTTTCACTTAAATCAAACACAGTGGTGTCTTTTAAAATTCTTGATAAAATACTACTTCCCGCGGCACTTCTATAACCACCGAGGCAATGAACCACTACAGGCTTATTCCTTGGAATATGAACTCCACTTTGTCTCAATTCGTTTAATGGATGTGATGTTGCATTTTCAAAGAATTTTTCCTCATCAACTTCACTTAGATTGCGAATATCAATTATGGTGTAGTTATCAGGATTTTTCTTGAAATCTTTTAAATCTAATACGTCAGTTTCCATTAGGTTTTCTTTTTGGAGCGTAATGATTTCTTTTAATTGCTTTTCATACCCGATTTTAGCAATTCTTTGGAGTATGTAGTCTTTACGCTCTTCTTTATCGATTACCAAAGTAAACTCTTCTTCTGGCTCCACGATTGCGCCTAGCCAGGTCTCAAACTTTGCATTTTCTGAAACCGCTTGTATATTGATACTACCTGACAGATGACCTTTTTTAAATAAAGCTTCATCTCTTATGTCTACAATTAAACCAGTCGCCGTTGTATCTCTTTTAAACGGAACTCTATCAATAGCCGGCTTTAGATTTTCTGCTCCAGCTTTATTGATATCTACATCAAATCCAAAATAGGAAGGTATAAAAGGTTGTCCATCAAGAATGGTATCCATAAACTTCTGCTTGGACTGTTTCTTAAACGCCCAATTGCTTTTACGTTCATCTCCTAGAGTACTACTAGCGGCATCACTCATACTCTTGCCACAAAGTGAACCTGCGCCGTGTGCTGGATATACTAAAGCATGATCTGGTAAATAATTAAACTTTGTGGAAAGGCTGTCATACATCATTTCTGCAAGCTCTTCGCGTTTAGCTTTCATATTACCAGCTTTTTCACGTAAATCTGGACGTCCCACATCACCTATAAATAAAGTGTCTCCAGTAAATAGGGCCGTTTCATCATCTTTAGTTGCAACAATTGTTATACTATCTGGAGAGTGTCCTGGTGTATTGATAGCACTTAGCATTACATCTCCAATTTTTATACTATCGCCATCGTCAAAGGATTTATGAGGGTAATCTGCGCCTAATTTTTTGCTGTTATAGATAGTTGCGCTAGTTTCTTTGTGAATCTGTAGGTGTGAGCTGACAAAGTCTGCATGTGGATGAGTTTCTATTACCGCTATGATTGTTGCGTTATTCGCTTTCGCGAAAGCGTAATACTGACTAGGATCACGTTCTGGATCAATAATTGCCATTTCTCCATTATTTACGATCACGTAGGAATAATGAGCTAAAGGCTTATATTCAAATTGTTTTATTATCATAATTTCAAGTATTTAATTAAGTGCTTTAGTGCTGCCACATAAAGCCCTTATTTCTTTAGAGATCTTTTTTAGCGAGATACCAAGTGATTTTTTCTACAGAATCATCTGCAAGTCTCTCGTTTAATGCATCAAGAGATTTTGGTGGTGGACAAATTACTTTATCGCCTCTTTTCCAGTCTAACGGCATTGATACTTTGTGTTTATCCGACATTTGTAAAGCATCTAACGCACGAAGTATTTCATCCATATTGCGGCCTACATTCAATGGGTAATACATAATTAAACGTATTTTCTTTGCAGGGTCTATAAAGAAAACGGCTCTTACCGCAGCTGTTTCACTTTCATTAGGCTGTAACATCCCATATAGTTTTGATACTTTCATATCAATATCTGCGATAATAGGGAAGTCAAAATAAACTCCTGTAGTCTCCCTTACATTTTGTACCCAACCTAAATGTGCGTGAATACTGTCTATGCTCAATCCCAAAAGCTCGGTATTTAAAGCATCAAACTCAGGTTTTCTGATGGCAAATCCGCTCATTTCAGTAGTACAAACAGGAGTGAAATCTGCTGGATGTGAAAACATAACTATCCATTTGTCTTTTGCAAAATCAGACATTTTAATATCCCCCTTAGTTGTAACGGCTTCAAAATTTGGAGCTTTATCTCCAATTCTTGGCATTGAAATAGGTTGTTCCGGTAATAAATTCAAGTTATCCATAATAGTATTTACTTATTGAAATATTTTACGATATAAATTTAAGCTATATTAATGGTTTTTACAGTAACATAGGTTACAAAACAAAGTTCTAAAAAACAACATAGATGCTTTCGCGAAAGCCTAATCAGTCATAAATAGATCTATTTCACAAAAGTTTGGGAAAGAACTTGCCTGTAGTTTTTGTATAGTTTTTATAATCGTGAAACTTAGCACTCCACTTTTTCTCTTTAAAAGCGGGACTTATTTATAAAAGCACTGACAACAATAGTGTTACGAGTATTTTAAACGTATAATAGCTGTATAAAGCATAACCACTACAAGCTAATAGAATGCCTGTGTAAACAGGAGGGGTTATGTGTTTATAAAGTCCGCTTTGAATGAGTTGACTTTTTGACTTAGGCGTTGGGAACGCTGATAGGTTTTTATTAAGTTGTAGCATTGAAAGTATTAATATGGAGATGCCTAAAATAGAAATAAATAATCCTTGTGTTTTTAAATATTTTGGCATATTTATTTCAATAAGTTGCACATTACATAGATATGCTATAAAAGAGCAGCTTGTCAACCAACTAGTATGTAATCTTTAGAATCTAATGTCATACATATATGTTTGAAACAGGAGGGAAAATTAATAGTTTCGTCTTCTAGATCAGCTTTAAATATGGAACTTTAGTTTAGTAATCGCCCCCTTTTATTACTTATTTGCTTCTAGAGATTTATATCTTAAAGAGCTATTTTAATATAGTGTTAGGTTGATAGCTAACCGCATGGTGAAGAAAGTAAATCAATCTTTCTAATGTGTACCGTCGATAACAAAATCCACAGCCATTTGAGCATGTAAATTGGTTGTAGCGAGCGCAGGGATCTTTACCTCTTTTTGTTTTAATAAAAGTGGTAGCTCTGTACATCCCAGAATAATTCCTTGAGCTCCTCGCTTTACCAACAAATCTATTTGATCCATAAAGAATTGTTTTGCCTCGCTCGTGAAGAGACCTTTTGTCAACTCTTTAGATACATAATTGTGAGCTGGCACAATGTAATCGGACTCAGGAATGATAGTCTCTATATCATAATTAGACCTTAAGACACTAGAGATGAAATCTCCTGTCATAGTAGGTTTATTTCCTAATAATCCAAGCTTTTTTAAGCCTTTTCTTTTAGCTTCTTTACCAGTTGCATTTGCAATGTGTAAAATAGGGATGTTAATTTGTGGCTGTACAAAATCATAAACCATATGAGGCGTATTTGCACAAATAATAATGGCTTCTGCTCCAGCCTGTTCTAGTTTTAGAGATACATCGAGGTATTTAGCATTGATCTCATCCTTATTCTGTTTCCGCATTAACTCAATATTTATACTATGTATAATTAGTGGTGGATTGCCTTGGGTTCCAATTTTCTCACCTACTAATTCATTAATTAGTCGATAGTATTCAATAGTTGAATGCCAAGATGTTCCGCCAATCATTCCTAATGTTTTCATCGTAAAGTAGTTTTTAGAAGCCTCTTTTTATGGAAGTCATTTATAGTATTTAATAGTTCCTAACTGATATAATGCGGTTTCTTATTTTGTGATTGAATATTGTAAACGAGGCCTATGGTGTAAAACATTAGGAGTTGATGCTTTATTTTAATGCTATTCAAAGCTAATACTCCATATGCCGCGTACTTCGTTAACATCATAACCCAAGGCTTTATCTTCTGGATACAATAGGGAAATACTTGCAAGCACTTCAGGCTGTATATCTTTACTAGTTGTGCCATGACATTGTAGACACAGCGAGTTTGTCATAATAGGATAGTAAAAATGAGAACGCCCATTTTTTACTTCAGTTACAGGCTGGTAGGTATCATTAAGGGCTACCGCTTTTTTAAATTTATCTATGATCTCCAATTCTCTTGAATTGGCTTGATTTATAGAATTTCTAGGTTGATCGCTCACTCTTTTTATGGTTGCATTTTGCGCGGTCGCCATACTGTCTGTAATAGGATAGGCTTGTTTATTACAAAAGGATACGGCTTCTTTAACACCTTTCTTTTGGATAGTTCCCATCAAGTTTTTGCCTAGTTCTTTCTTAGTGTTTAATGCATATTCAAGTCCGCGTTCAGCAGGTGTGTTTTCTAAATCAGAAGCGGTACTTTTCACCTCTTTTCCATCATTGCGGTATGGCATTTTGCCGTTACTTTCTTCTTCTATATGCTCTTGGAACCATTCGGGTTCATCGATTTTAAAATCGTAAATATAGTCGGCAATTTGTCTGATTTCTTCTTCTACAAAAGGTCGATAGGGCATTAAGTTAAAACGACGTATCGCACCTCGCATCTTAGACTTTTCCTTAGAAGGTTTTTCCACAAAATTCCACATGGCGTTAGCAAAGGCTTCTTTGGTAATATCACTAGTCATGTAATGTGACTTTACTGCTACCATAGGTGGTGCAATACGGCCTTTGTTTTCAGTAGTAGGATGGTGACATACATAGCACTTGTTCACCATCAGTTTTTTACCGGGATGTTGGTCAGAGGTATAGTTAGTTGTTTTCTGTTTTACTTTATCGGGGTTAGTATACTCCGCTTTTTCTAGCTCTTTACAGCTGCTTATGCTTAGTGATATTAATAAAATCATAAGCATTAGAATGGTAGGCTGGTTTATTTTCATGTTTTAGAATTGATGTAATTAATAATATTTATTAATTCCTTTTTTTACATATAGAAACCTAAACAATCCTATTAAAAATAATAGAGGAGCTATACTGATAAGCATAAAACCTACCCATCTGATATCTGTTAAAATATCTAGTTTAATAATAGCAAAACCAGAACTTAAGAATACTATAAACGTTCTGAAATAGGCTAGAAATGTACGTTCGTTAGCTAGATTTGTTCTATCAATAGCTAATTTATCTGTAAGAGATAGGTCTGACTTTTCCATAACTTATTTCGTTTTTTATGAGGCACAACTTCATACCTTTATTTCCAGCCTAGGTATCCACCTTGTAAATCATAGATTTCTTTGAATCCAAGACTTATTAGTTGTCGAGCTGCTTTATTGCTGCGACCTCCAGAACGGCAATACAGGTATATAGGGATTTCTTTATCCAATTTATGGACGTCTTCTAAAAATTGGTTAGATTTTAAAAAGTCAATATTTAAAGCTCCTTTGATATGACCGCTTTGAAATTCAAGGGCAGTTCTAACATCTACCAGTTGAACACTATCTTTAGAAATACCTTGTTTAAATTCGGTGGTAGAAAGTATCTTAATAGCACTGGTATCTTGAGCTGTTGCGCCAAAAAGGCTGCTTAAAAAAGACATAATTACTAGCGTTTTAGTTATAGACATAGGATTGTTTTTAAAAAAATTAAGTAAGCAATTAATATCGCAGCATCACAGATATTACTACAGTAAAAAACGATCTGTTTTCTACTCATTTTACCGAAGATACAAAATCAAGAAGCCGTTTAAAGTGTTGAGGGGCATACATAATTTGTTGTTTTTATTCCGGTTCCTTTAATGGCTTCAAAGCCCCCGTTAACATCTATCAAATTGTGTATACCGCGACTCTTTAAAATAGAGGCAGCTATCATACTTCTATACCCACCTGCGCAATGCACAAAAAAGCTTTGCTCTGGAAAGGAAGCTAAATGATCATTGAGAAATTCTAAAGGTGTATTTTGAGCATCTACAACATGTTCAGAAAGGTATTCACTCTCTTTACGCACGTCAAAGACTTCCAAGTGTCTTTCTTTTTCTTCTTTTTCAAATTGGCTAGCCGTGATAGAAGCTACGGTATCGTATTCCATCGCAGCTTTTTTCCAGGATTCAAAACCACCATCTAAATAGCCTATACTATGGTCAAAGCCTACTCGAGAAAGTCGTGTGAGGGTTTCTTTCTCACGGCCTGGTGCAGTAACTAGGAGTAGGGGTTGTTTTACATCGGCAATGAGCGTGCCTACCCAAGGGGCAAAACTACCGTCAAGACCTATAAAAATAGACCTAGGGATATGTCCTTTAGCAAACTCATCTTGAGAGCGTACGTCTAAAACAACAGCACCAGTTTCTATAGCAACAGCTTTAAAGGCTTTGACTGAAAGGGCTTGTGTGCCTCTTTTGAGTATTTCATCAAGGTCTTCATAACCCTCCTTATTCATTTGGACGTTGAGCGGGAAATAGGGTGGAGGTGGTACTAATCCATGCGTGACTTCGTCGATGAATTCTTCTTTGGTCATGTCTGCTCGTAAGGCATAGTTCATTTGTTTCTGATTGCCCAAAGTGTCTACAGTTTCTTTCATCATGTTTTACCGCAAGCAGATCCAGCACCGTGGGCTGGATATACAATAACATCATCTGAAAGAGGCATTATTTTATTGCGCAAGCTGTCATAAAGAAAGCCTGCCAAATCTTTTTCGGATAGAACACCTATTTTCTGAGCTAAATCTGGTCTGCCCACGTCACCTAAAAATAAGGTATCACCACTAAAAATAGCATGGTCTTTACCATGCTCATCTCTCCATAAATAAGTGGTGCTTTCCATGGTATGACCAGGTGTGTGAAGGGCTATAATAGTTACATCGCCTAGTGGGAACTCTTGTCCATCTTTTGCAATAATCGCATCAAAAGTTGGGTTTGCATTTGGGCCAAAAACTATAGGAGCACCAGTCTTTTTGGAAAGGGTCACGTGACCACTAACAAAATCGGCATGGAAATGGGTTTCAAAGATATATTTGATTTGTGCAGCGTCTTTTTTTGCCCTATCGAGATAGGAAGCCACCTCTCTTAATGGGTCAATAATAGCAACCTCGCCCTTACTTTCTATGTAATAAGCACCTTGTGCTAGACAACCCGTATAGATTTGTTCTATTTTCATTTTTGTTTATTTTATGCCCTCGCAATGTGAACTGTTTCGCTTTCGCGAAAGCGAAACACAAAACGAGATGAACCATATAAAAATAGTACCTATAAGCCTCTTTGTCAGTAACTAATGTTACATAATGAGCTCTTTATAAATAATATAGAAGCCCATGATGAGGACAAACCAGCCAAAAGCTTTCTTTAGCTTTTTACCGTCAATAAATTTATTGAGCCATATACCAATAAATATTCCAACGATAGAAACTGCTGTAAAGGATAGTAAAAATGTCCAGTCTATTTCTAGGTTTTTTACATCACCTAAAAAGCCTATAAGTGATTTAATAGCGATGATAAATAGAGAAGTGGCTACTGCTTTTTTCATAGGCAATTTAGCAAGTAACACTAAGGCAGGGATGATTAAAAAGCCTCCTCCAGCACCCACAATTCCTGTAATGAAACCCACTACAAGACCTTCTATAATGATAAGTGGATAATTATAGGTAATAATGCTTTCTGCTTCAGGTTCTTTGCTTTTGTTGCGTATCATCGATACAGATGCCAGTAGCATGATGAGTGCAAAAAAGAGCATTATGGCTATATTTTTTGTAATCAAAAAGCCTCCTAGTGTAAAAAGTTCTTCAGGAATCGCCGGTATTAAATATGCTCTAGTGAGGTATACAGCTATAAATGCAGGAACTGCAAAAATAATAGCTGTTTTAAAGTCTACCATTCCTTTCATCATATTTTTAACAGCGCCTACTAGTGATGTAGCACCTACGACAAAAAGAGAATAAGCGGTGGCTAGCACAGGATTAAATGCAAGAGCGTATACTAAAATAGGAACGGTAAGTATGGAACCACCACCACCTATAAGTCCCAAAACAAGTCCTATTAAAAGTGCTCCTACATATCCAAGTATTTCTATGCTTTCCATTGAAGAAGTTTGCTGGTATAAAGGTAATCTGTTAAGAATCGATGTTTTGTAACAAAAGTTACAAGACCTCAATAAAACTGCGATGTAGTTCTATCTTACCTATATTTTCCATCTTTTTAAGTAATCTGGATATCACTACACGACTGGTGTGCAAGTCTGCTGCAATTTCTTTATGAGTAGTGTAAATATGCTTACTATTTAATATTTTAATTTTATCGTTGAGGTAGTTTTCCAGGCGCTCATCCATATTATTAAAAGCTATATTATCGATACTTTCAAGGAGTTCCATCATGCGAGTGTGGTAGCTAGCAAAAACAAAGTTGCGCCAAGTTTTGTACTTGCTCGACCATTCTTCCATTTTAGCTACAGGAATCAGGAGTAGTTTTACAGGAGTCTCTGTTACTGCGTGTATTTCACTTTTAGTATTTCCTACACAACAGGTCATGGTCATGGCGCAAGTATTACCACGTTCTAGATGGTAAAGTAATAGCTCATTGCCTTCACTATCGGGTCGCATGATCTTGATACTTCCAGAAAGTAGTAGGGGCATTGATTTAATATACTGACCCGGTTTCATTAAATCTTGTCCAGCGGGAACTTCCATAAAGGTAGCTACATTGTTAATTTCTTCTATAAGTGGCAGTTCAAACTGTGAACCGTAATATTCTTTAAGTTCTTGTATCATTAGTGATTTTTTTTAGCGATCTGCGGGTTGTACATAAAAAAGAGGTGTGACCATATGGCTCTGGCAACAGCTCTTATTATAGATCTAAGTAAATGTAAGTACAGCTATTATCGCTATAAAGATAATCAAAGGATGATTTGCCCTCCCTAAAAGAAGTAAAATAACATAAGTAGCTACTGCAAATGCCATACGAATACCCTAATAAATATATGGATCAGGAACACAAACCAGTGGTTATACTGTATTTTAATTCACTCTTTGGGCGTCACTCTGCTCGCTTATTTCTCTTGGAAATTTTATATGGTTGGGACTCTAGAAAGTTCCCTCTGCGGCAATACTGGGATTGTAAAAAAAAGAATGCTATAACCAACTGACTTTTGGAACATTACTTCTATTTTTAGTCCATCCAAAAGGTTTAATAATCACTTAAAGTAACATTGGTTACTGATTAGGACATTTTAAATTTCTTATCTTTACCGAGTGATAAAGTTATTTTCCTTATCTGTTTCTTTAATCATCCTGATGCAAAGCTTTGGGATGCATGTTAATGATATATCTCAGATGGATGAATTTATAGAGCACGCTCAATTTCATAACGAGCAATATGGCGATAGCATAATCGTATTTATTGCAAAGCATTACGGAGAATTAAAGGCAGACCATGCTAAAGATCACCAAGAAGAAAAAGAAGATCACGAGCAATTGCCATTCCAGCATCAGTCCCACCTTTCTTCCAGTTCTAGTTTTATTTTAAATTCTATTAGAGAAGAATTTAAAACTATGGAACTTCCAGAGTGTAAAGAACATAATTTCCATTACCAAGAGCCTTCCTCATCCCTACACTTAGAAGGACTTTTCCAGCCACCGAGGCTTTCATAAATAGATCAGGATTATTTTTAAGTTCCCTAGCACCATTGTGTTATGGTTTTATTCATGTATATTATTTTATGACAAAATGCTTTCACAAATTATTAATTTCAGTATAAAGAACAAGTTTGTTGTTCTTTTATTTACCGCCTTTATGGTAGGGTTTGGGCTGTATTCTTTATCACAAATTCCTATAGGTGCCGTGCCAGATATTACAAACAATCAGGTACAAGTCATCACCACATCTCGCAATCTTTCTACTCAGGATATGGAGCAATTCATTACCTATCCCGTAGAACTAGAAATGGCAAATTTACCTGGAGTAAAGGAAATTCGTTCGGTTTCTAAGTTTGGATTATCTGTCGTTACCATTGTTTTTGAAGACGATATGGGAACTTATTTACCCAGACAACTTATTGCCGAAAAAATCAAATCGGCTTCAGATAAAATACCTGAAGGATTTGGAACACCAGAAATGGGACCTATCACCACAGGCTTAGGCGAGATATATCAATATATTCTTGATGTACAACCAGAATTTAAAGATCAATACACCGCCGAAGATTTGAGGACTATTCAGGATTGGATTGTAAAACGCCAACTCTCTGGGATACCCGGCGTGGTAGAGGTGAACACTTGGGGAGGACTCTTAAAACAGTATGAAGTCGCCATAGATACCGAAAAGTTAAATGCGATGAACATCTCAGCACGCGATGTTTTTACGGCATTAGAAATGAACAACAGTGTTTCTGGTGGAGGTTATATTGAAAAGGTAAATCAAGCTTTTTTTATTCGCGGTGAAGGACTTGTTTCTTCCTTAGAAGACATAAGGAACATTGTTGTAATCAATAAAAAAGGCATTCCTATTTATATTAAAGACGTGGCAACTGTAGGTTTTGGAAATGCCATACGTTTTGGAGCGATTACAGGAAATGGCGAAGGGGAGAAAGTCCTTGGTCAAGTAATGATGCTTAAGGATGCCAATTCTAAAAAGGTTATCGACGCTGTAAAAGAACGGGTGGCTTCTATTTCAAAATCATTACCAGAAGGTGTTTATATCAATCCCTTTCTTGACCGAAGCGAGCTTATTGCAAAGACCACTTTTACGGTTAGTGAAAACCTAATTTTAGGCTGTCTGATCGTAATTTTTGTGGTGGTATTGCTCCTAGGTAACTTCCGTTCGGGACTGGTGGTGGCATCGGTTATTCCGTTGTGTTTGCTTTTTGCTTTGTCCTTAATGTATATTTTTGGGGTAGATGCCAACTTGATGAGCCTGGGAGCCATTGACTTTGGGATCATTATAGACGGCGCGGTGATTATTGTTGAGTTTATAGCTTTTGAAATCACTAGAAAGAAGGGGGAGATTAATGCTCTCGCTAAAGCGGGGCGACAAGAATTAAAAGATAAAATCACCTTTAATGGAGCCTCAAAAATGATGAACTCTGCCATTTTTGGGCAGCTGATCATTCTGATTGTATTCATTCCTATTTTATCATTGAGTGGCGTAGAAGGAAAAATGTTCAAACCTATGGCGTTGACTTTTAGTTTTGCTCTTATAGGAGCGATGATTCTTTGTTTTACTTATGTGCCTGTTGCAGCGTCTATATTCTTAAAACCATCTACGGCAACAGATAAAAATATCTCCGTTAGACTAATGAAGTGGCTCAATAAAATGTATGAACCTGTCATTCATTGGGCGTTACAGAGTAAAAAAATAGTAATGGGCATTGCTGTCGGTTTATTAGCCTTCTCCATCTTTCTGTTTACAACTATGGGAGCCGAGTTCGTACCTACATTAGATGAAGGGGATTTTGTGATTCAGCCCATATTGAAAACGGGGACATCATTGAGTAATACCATAGAAATAACTACAGAAATAGAAGAGATTCTCTTAAAGCAATTTCCTGAGGTCAATCAAGTAGTCACACGTATAGGGGCTGCTGAGGTTCCTACAGATCCTATGTCTATGGAAGAAAGTGATGTGATTATTGTATTAAAACCTAAATCAGAATGGACCTCTGCTTCCTCAAAAGATGAGTTGGCCGATAAGTTTAAAGAGGCACTTGCAGTGATTCCAGGAATGAAAGTAGAATTTACACAACCTATTGAGATGCGCTTCAATGAATTGATTACAGGAGTGCGAGCAGATATTGCAGTAAAGATTTTTGGTGAAGACCTAGAAGTGCTAGCAAAAAAAGGAAGTGAAATAGGCGCTTTAATTGAAAACGTGCCAGGTGCAGCAGATGTTTCTGTGGAGAAAGTAGCTGGGTTACCAGAGATGAGCGTGCAATACGACCGTGCTAAAATTGCCAGATACGGTCTAAATATTCAAGAGCTGAATGACATGATATCTATGGGCTTTGCAGGAAAAATAGCAGGAAGTGTTTTTGAAGGTGAAAAGCGATTTGATCTTGTAGTACGACTTGATAAGCAAAAACGTCAAGATATTGATAATCTTAAAAATCTGTACATAGATGTACCGGCTGGCGGGAAAATTCCGTTGAGTGAGCTGGCAGATATCAGTTACCAAAAAGGAGCTGCCAAAATATCTAGAGATAATACCAGACGTAGAATAGTAGTAGGTATCAATGTGCGCAATCGGGACCTCCAGTCTGTAGTTGATGACATACAAAAACTTATCGATGAAAATATAAAGTTGCCAGTGGGGTATTCTATCACTTACGGTGGCCAATTTGAAAACCTTCAAAGTGCTAAATCACGATTGATGGTTGCTGTACCTATAGCGCTTATCTTAATATTTGTTCTTTTATACTTTGCGTTCCAATCGGTGCAGGAGGCTTTGATGATCTACTCGGCAATACCACTTGCTGCTGTAGGAGGTGTTTTATTGTTATGGATAAGAGATTTGCCATTTAGTATCTCGGCCGGAGTTGGTTTTATCGCATTATTTGGTATTGCGGTATTAAATGGAATTGTACTGATAGAGCATTTTAAAGAATTACAAAAAGAAGGATTTGAGAGTATGGAAGCTTTAATAAAACAAGGAACTAAAGACAGGCTTAGAGCTGTATTGTTAACCGCTTCTGCAGCCGCATTAGGATTTTTGCCAATGGCAATTTCTACAAATGTAGGTGCTGAGGTACAACGTCCACTTGCTACGGTAGTTATAGGCGGTTTAATAACAGCTACCTTACTCACCTTAGTAGTGCTTCCAGTATTGTATGCCTATCTCTATACACCATCTAAAGAAAAGAAGAAAGGCTCCTCTAAAAAGGCTATCGCTGGTGCAAGTGTGCTGGTCTTACTATTTTCTCTGAATGTACGGGCGCAGCAACAACCTAAAACCTTGGAGGATTTGATCCCGCTAGCAATTCAAAATAATGAAGGATTAAAAGCGAGTGCCTTGCAAGTAGAGCAATCTGATGCGTTGATCAACAGTGCTTTTAGTTTTGATAAAACAGAGGTTTATTATCATTTTGATGAGAACAACTTAGCTTTTAATAATGAGCCTTTACAAGTTTTTGGAATTCAGCAGAATTTCAGTTTTCCAACGGTTTATTTTTCTGAAAAGAAACGGAATCAAGCTAATTCTGCCCTTGCTTTAAACGCATATGATATTAAGGAAAAGGGAATGAAACGTCAAGTAACTGCGGCTTATTATGATTATCAAATCTCTAGAGAAAAGGAAGAGACGTATAAGCAATTAGATAGTTTATACACTAATTTCTCTAAGATAGCAACCAGACGATTTGAACTGGGAGAGACCAATTATCTGGAAAAAATCACTGCTGCCTCTAAACAAAAGCAAATCAATCTGGCCTACATGCAAGTACAAAAAGAGGTCATGCTTGCTTACCGTACTTTACTAAAAGTAATTCAAGTAGATCAAGCTATTACTATCGCTAGAGAACCTTCTCTTAAGGTAAGTATGCGCAGCCTAGAAATAGGGAAGAGTCCAGAAATCAGTTTTTATGAGAGTAGAATAGCCTTGTTAGAAGCAGAACGCCGTTTTGAAAAGCAAAAATTATTACCTGATATCAGTCTGAACTACTTTCAAGGTTCCAATTCTCAATGGAATGGCAACCTCTATGGTTATCAATTCGGATTAAAAATACCCCTGCTTTTTGGAGGACAATCTTCTCGAATCAAAGCAGCAAAAATAGCAGAAGATATCGCTGCAGCAGAATCTAGCGAATATGAAATCCAATTAAGTGCAAAGTTAGACGCGTTACAAGTGAATCTCACCCAGCTTCAAGAGGCGTTAGATTATTATGAGAACGAAGGCAACAAGCTTTCTGAAGAAATATTAAAAACAGCCGATGGTAGTTTTAGAAATGGTGAAATAGATTTTTACCAGTACATCTTAAGTCTAGAAAGCGCTTATGATATCAAGCTAGGCCATCTCGATAAACTCAAGGAATACAATCAAACCATTATTGCCATTAATTACCTAACCCTATAAATAACACGTTATGAAACGTCATATATATAACATAATAACTTTAAGTCTAATACTTGCCCTATACAGTTGTGGGGAACAAAGTAATACATCTGATCAAATAGAAGCCGAAAGTACCGCTGCTATGGATAATCGTATTCAGGTCACGCAAGCCCAATTGGAACATAGCAATATGATTTTAGGAACCTTAGAAGAAAAATCATTTCCGAGCATTGTTTCTGTCAACGGTATCATAGATGTGCCACCAGAAAATAGGGCAGTAGTCAACGCTTTTATGGGAGGATATATTAAAACTACTTCCTTATTAGTAGGTGATGTAGTGCGCAAGGGTCAAGTCCTCGTGACCCTAGAAAATCCTGAATTTATAAAATTACAGCAAGAGTACCTGGAAGTAAATGAGCAACTATCCTATCTCAAATCGGAGTACAATAGACAAGTAAGTATGAAGGCTGAAAATATTACCTCTCAAAAAAGCTTTTTAAAAGCAGAAAGCGATTATAAAACTGCCGTAGCAAAGCATACAGGTCTAGATAAACAATTGAGAATGCTCCACATCTCACCATCGATTGTGCGCTCTGGAACTATCAGTTCGGTTGTGAGTATTTATGCACCTATCTCAGGAAGTATTACCAAAGTGAATATTTCAAAGGGCAGCTATCTTTCACCAGCCACTGAAATTTTAGAAATCATCGATACAGACCATATTCACTTGGAACTTTCTGTTTTTGAGAAGGATATTATGAAGATAAAAAAAGGACAAGAAATCGACTTTAAAATTCCTGAAGCATCATCAGATAGGTACAAAGCTGAAGTGCATTTGGTAGGTACATCCATTGAAGAAAACAGAACGATTAAAGTACACGGGCATCTAGAAAATGAAGAGAAAACCCACTTTTTAACAGGAATGTTTATAAATGCAAGTATTATTACAGATTCCGCTTTCGCAAAAGCGGTACCTAATGAAGCAGTAGTAGAAGTAGATGGCGTGTTTTATGTATTAGTCTTAGACCAAAAGGAAGGCGATACCTATTATTTCAATCAAGAAGAAGTAAAAGTGAAAAGCAGTTATAATGGTTTTACTGTAATAGAAAATAAGAGTAGTTTTGATTCAGAGACAAAGTTCTTGACCCAAGGCGCTTTTAATTTAATAGGAGATTAATCATGCATAAGCAATCAACAGAAAAGCATTACATGAATCGCAGCGGCTGGCTCAGAGCGGGAGTTTTAGGAGCTAATGATGGTATACTTTCTACCGCCAGTATCATTATAGGAGTTGCGGCAGCGAGCAGTACACGAGATCCTGTTTTACTGGCAGGTGTAGCAGGTTTGGTGGCTGGTGCCTTATCTATGGCAGCAGGAGAATATGTGTCAGTTAGTTCTCAGACTGACGTAGAAAAATCTGACTTGGCGCGAGAAAAACAAGAGCTTATAGACACGCCTCAGGAAGAACTCATAGAATTGGCAAAAATCTACGAAGGAAGAGGCTTAACGACCGAAACAGCTCTGGAAGTAGCTCGACAGTTAACAGCTCATAATGCACTAGAAGCGCATGCAAGAGATGAACTTGGGATACATGAAATGACAGAAGCAAAACCTTTGCAAGCAGCACTTTCTTCTGGAGTGGCTTTTACCGTAGGCGGATTTTTACCTGTGGTAGTAGCTTTTCTAGCGCCTTTAAACGGTATGGAATACATACAGTACGCCTTTGCTATTTTATTTTTAGCGGTGCTGGGTATCGTAGCTGCAAGAGCCGGTGGTTCTAACCCTTTAAAAGCAGTACTCAGAATTACCTTTTGGGGAACGCTTGCTATGGGGTTAACGGCACTTATAGGATACATGTTTCAAGTAAATCTCGCTTAAAAAGTTGGAAGGAACATGGTTTGTTTAGAAGGGCTTTATCAGATGCAGTCTGTTGGAATTTCCCTAGATTAAATTAGAAGTTTAAAAATAAAAAAAAAGCGCTATCATCATTGATAGCGCTTTTGATTTTAAGAGGTAATTAAAAAATTAATACATGTTTTGCAATGCAGTAACGTCATTGTTATTGAACTCTCCGTCAGTACTCCCAGAAAAACAAGCATTCATTAAACTAGATGGATCCCATCCAGTTGCAGTTCCAGGAATATATACAGCACCTGCCGTACCAGCAGCTTCTCCACTTTGTCCACAAGACTGACGTGAAAAATAATCACTATGACGGAAACCTATAGAGTGTCCTATTTCATGAGTAATAACGTGCTCATTTACATTAGTAGAAAAGCCTTCTAAATTATAAATTTGCACAAATTTATTTGGCACTCCAGAGTTACTAGGGAAACCGGCAACACCACCACTACTAGAATTACTGCTAGAAGTATCATATACCACCATATCTGCTGCTTGGAAATTGGTTCCAAAAGTAAGCCTGAGGTCCAATGAAACACCGCTTAGTCTATTGTAATTAGCTACCGCCCATCTCAGACCAGATTGCGCTTTACTGGATAATCCATTGGCGTTATTTGCCGTATATCCAAGGATATCAATAGTTCTATTAGTTCCTGTAACTAAGTTAAATGTGCGGTATTGCTTTTCTAAAGTTTGAATTTGTTCCAAACCAAAGAATTGCTCTTCTGTTAACGCAATATCGTCTTCAATAAAAATGCGTTCTCCAGTTTTTCCATCGGGAAAATAGAAATCGCGAATTTCAATATCGTCTGGATTGTATCCGATTTTTTTTGCGTGTTCTTTAGCAAGTTCTAAGGTGCTTTTAGTCTGATCAACTGTAATTTCTTGATCTTGCTCACAAGAGGTAAGAACCATTGCAATTGATGCAAATCCTAGTAAAGAGACTTTGAAAAATGATTTTTTCATAATAAAAGATTTAGGGATTAATTATTTAACGATCTAAAACTAGAACTATTTTTCATAATTTTTAATAAATAAAAATGTATCGTTCATCTATAAAATAAGCGAATTAAAGTATTTTACCCAGTTATAGCAGCTGTTTATTAAACATTAGTTACTTATATAGTATTTTTATTATTCGATGAAATACGTTATCAATAGGCGTTTTAGGATGTATTTCATAGAATGGTTTGAACAAATGATAATTAAATAAAGTGTAAACCCTATCTTTTTAATAGAGTAAAAGCTCTAGTATGTTGGTAAAAAGGCAAATGAGATACCTATCGACAATTATTTACTCATAATTTACATAGCGATACTACCTATTTTATCGAAGCATTTGCTGTTTCTAGTACAGCAGGTATATAATTATTTAGTACGCACATAAAGAGTACCGTGAAGAGTAAAAGCATAAAATAAAAGACTTTTACATAACTAGGGTGAAGGACGGGACTTAGGGAACTAAATTCAGCATAAACTTCTCGTCCCTAGTTCTTTGTTTTCAACAATTTATGAGAATAAAAAAAGTCCTAGATTTCTCTAGGACTCTTAAGGGTGAAGGACGGGACTTAGGGAACTAAATTCAGCATAAACTTCTCGTCCCTAGTTCTTTGTTTTCAACAATTTATGAGAATAAAAAAAGTCCTAGATTTCTCTAGGACTCTTAAGGGTGAAGGACGGGACTTACGGAACTAAATTCAGCATAAACTTCTCGTCCCTAGTTCTTTGTTTTCAACAACTTATGAGAATAAAAAAAGTCCTAGATTTCTCTAGGACTCTTAAGGGTGAAGGACGGGACTTACGGAACTAAATTCAGCATAAACTTCTCGTCCCTAGTTCTTTGTTTTCAACAATTTATGAGAATAAAAAAAGTCCTAGATTTCTCTAGGACTCTTAAGGGTGAAGGACGGGACTCGAACCCGCGACTTCCGGCACCACAAACCAGCGCTCTAACCAACTGAGCTACAATCACCATATCGATGTGAGTTTTATTTAAGTGGATCTCAAGAATTCAACCACTCGCCTTTAGCGGATGCAAATTTAATATAATTCTGAAAACTGGGTGTAAAATATTAGTTTTTTTTCAATTTATTTAAATCAAATCAAAAATACTCTTTACAGCCGGATGTCGCTCGCTCGTAAAGCCCTCAGCATGTTCCGTTCCTATAAGTCTGCCGTAGTTGGCACTGCGGTATTTTATAGATTCTAAAAAGTTTTTTGAGTTGATAGGTGTTTGAGGACCTTTATCTCCAGGCTGATAGAATTGGGTTCCGTAAGCTTGTACTGCTGCCATTTTATCATCTATAAAACCAGTAATGTCCACCACAAAATCAGGCGCTATATCCAGCCATTGTATGTAATGATACACCTGTTTGGGTTTCCAAGGTTCTTGAATTTCCCCGTCTAAACTAGTTTCTATACGTTTCAGACCAGAGAGAAAACAGCTGACACTTGTCAACTCAGATGCCTTTGCATGATCTGGGTGTCGGTCTTTAATAGCGTTGCACAAAACTATTTCTGGGCGGTACTTCCTGATCATTTTGACAACTTCTAGTTGATGCACCTCATCATTTACTAGAAAACCATCTTTAAAGGCTAGATTTTCTCTAACAGAAAGTTTAAGGATTTTTGCCGCCGCAGCTGCTTCTTGATCTCTTATTTCTGCACTGCCTCTGGAGCCCAACTCGCCTCTAGTTAAATCTAGAACACCAGTTGTTTTACCTAAAGACTGTTCTTTCAGTAAAACTCCTGCACAACTCAATTCTATATCGTCTGGATGCGCTCCTACGGCAAGTATGTCTAATTTCATATTAGTTTTTTTTACGACTTTTTCCAATCGCATTTTCTAAATCAGCGATAAGAATTTCTGGTTCTTCAATACCTACAGAAAACCTTAATAAGCCATCAGAAATACCTTGTTCTTCTCTTTCTTCAGGAGTCAGCAGGCTGTGTGAAGTGGTACTAGGTGCTAGAATAGTACTTTCTACACCTGCAAGACTTAAGGCAGGCATAATCACTTCTAGTTCTTCTAAGAAAGTGGTGTAATTGATGTGTTTTTTAAGTTCAAAGGACATCATACCACCGTAGGCATTCATTTGCTTTTTAGCGAGTTGGTGTTGTGGATGCGATTTTAACCCCGGATAATTTACTTTTTTAATGTCTGGATGTTGATCTAAAAATTTAGCTAGTTTTTTAGCGTTTTTAGATTGTGCCTTTACTCTTAAAGCTAGAGTCTTGATACTTCTTTCTAACAGCCATACCGTTTGATCACTTAAGCTACCGCCATAATTCTTGGCAGTTTTCCAGAGTCTATCCATATGCACTTGGCTACAACTTACCGTACCTGCACAAATATCGCTGTGACCGCCTAAATATTTAGTCGCACTGTGTATGACGATATCAATTCCAAAATCGGCAGGAGTCTGGTTGATAGGGGAGGCAAATGTGTTATCTATTGCGGTTGTTAAGGAATTCGCTTTCGCGAAAGCGGAAACCAAAGCCATATCTGTAACCTCTAACAATGGGTTGCTAGGTGTTTCTATGTACACCATCTTAGTATTAGGCTTCAAACTTGCTTCCAGACTTTCTTGATCCACATGCTCGATCATGGTGTATTGAATACCTACATTTTCAAACTCTGCCGCTGCAAAATGAGCAGTACCACCGTAAATAGCCCGCTGCATGATGACGTGATCTCCAGTTTTAAGAAAAGCCATAAATACGGCACTAATAGCTGCCATCCCACTACCGAATATCATTCCAGCTTCCGTATGTTCTAATGCCGCCATCTTTTTACCAAGAGCCACTTGATTAGGAGTATTAAAATAACGCGGATATAAATTGGTTCCTTCGCCTCTGTAATCATAAGCAGTGGATGTGTAAATAGGGGCCGTTGCACCGCCATAAACTTCATCTTTTAACTGTCCTGCATGCACACAAACGTAGTTGGGATTTCTATTTTCTTTCATATTGCCGAAATTAGTAAGATTGTAAGGATTAAAAGTAAATTAAATGTGAAATAAAACAGGTGCCACCCTCCATCAAATGCTCGTCTTAAATTTCCGTTTATTGTTCAGGAGTTAATTATCTTCACGGTATGAGCAAGCTTTTTACAAATATTAGGGAATTAGTTCAAGTCAGGGAACAAACAGATCAACCATTACGTGGCCGTCAAATGGATGAACTGCCATCGATTAAAAACGCCTATTTGTGGTTGGAAGATGGTCTGATTAAAGATTACGGCAGTATGGATAATTACCATCCTCATCCTGCCGAGGAGGTCTATGATTGTACCGGTCAGATCATCACGCCAGGTTATGTCGATAGTCATACGCATCTGGTTTTTGCAAGTACTCGTGAGAAGGAGTTTGAGGATAGGATTCACGGACTTTCCTATGAAGAAATTGCCGCTAGAGGTGGAGGTATATTAAATAGTGCCGCTGCTTTAGAAAAAATGACCGAAGAGGAGCTGTTTGAACAAGCGCGATCGCGACTGGACCAAGTGGTTGCCCAAGGTACTACAGCCATAGAAATAAAGAGTGGCTATGGACTAAATCTAGAAAGCGAATTAAAAATACTAAGAGTGGTATCTCGCTTGCGCGAAAGCGGAACAAATAACCATCATAAAATCCCAATAAAGTCAACTTTTCTAGGAGCACATGCTTTTCCATTGAAATACAAGGAGGATCGGGAAGCTTATATCAAACTCATTATAGAGGAGATGTTACCTAAAATAGCAGAAGAACATCTTGCCGATTATATAGATGTTTTTTGTGAGCAAAATTATTTTACAGTTAAGGAGATGCTGCGTATTATAGAAGCAGGAAGTGCTTATGGGCTTAAAACAAAAGTACATGTGAATCAGTTCAACTCTATAGGAGCGGTAGAAGCAGCGGTAACAGCTGGAGCGGTAAGTGTAGATCATCTCGAAGTTATGGACGCCTCAGATTTTACTGCCTTATCAAGTTCAAAAACCATTGCAACTGCCTTACCTAGTTGTTCTTTCTTTCTGGGACTTGATTATGCGCCAGTGAATGAAATGATAGATCGGGATATCGCCGTGTCTTTGGCAAGTGACTACAATCCGGGAAGTACGCCTTCAGGTAATTTAAACTTTGTTTTTTCTTTGGCTTGTATAAAAATGAAGATGACACCACAACGTGCTTTTAATGCGCTTACGGTAAATGCTGCTCATGCATTAGAACTTCAAGAAGAACTAGGAAGTATCACTAAAGGTAAAAAAGCTAATCTTATGATTTTTAAAAATATAGAGAGTATTGCTGCTATACCCTATAATTTCGGACGGGTTATTATCGATCAAGTTGTTGTTGATGGTCAATTTATTTAGAAAGATATGAAGGAGCATTTTAAACTATTTACAAACCAAAAACGAGAGCATTACGTTTCTCATCGGTATGATTTAAATAAAGAAGGCCTTTCAACATTGGAAGATGAGGCAGTTTGCTTTGCGCAGTCCATGGAAGTTTGTGAAGATTTAAAGAAACTTTCTAAATTAAAGGCAAAATACCTTATTCTAGGTATTCCTGAAGATATTGGGGTACGTGCTAATCTGGGTAGGGCAGGAGCGAGTGAAGCTTGGGAGTCCTTTTTAAAATCTTTTTTAAGTTTACAACAGACTTCTTTAAATGATGGAAGGCGATTTTGTGTTTTGGGAACGGTTTATACAGAAGATTTAATGCTGCAGGCTCAAAATTTAGCAGCATCTTCTCATAAGGATAGAAAGCAATTAAGTGATCTAGTAATATTGCTGGATCAACGGGTAAGTGAAATCGCCTCTTTAATTATAGCAGCAGGAAAAACACCTATAGTCATAGGCGGTGGTCATAATAACAGTTATCCGCTATTGAGAGCTAGTGGTTATTCTGTTCCAGTAGATTGTATCAATATAGATGCACATACTGATTTAAGAGCTGCAAAAGCAAGACATAGTGGCAATGGTTTTCGCTATGCGATTCAAGAAGGGTACTTGAAAAACTATTATATGATAGGAATACAAAAAAATTACTTGAGTCAACCGATGATTGATCTGATCGCGCAAAGTGATGCGATAGATTACAGTTCCTATGATTTTGAAGATTTTAAACTTCAACAAGAAGTTCTAAAAGCTATAAAGCATGTCGATACCACCAATTTTGCGCTAGAAATAGATATGGATGTGGTGGCTCATTTTCCTTCTAGTGCGCAAGCGCCATTGGGTTACTCCTTTCAAGAACTGAGGCGTATGATGAATGAAATTCTCAAAAAAGCGCGTCAATTCCCTAAATACATTCATATTTGTGAGGCAGCACCTCGTTATGGGTATGAAAATCAAGTAGGTAAAGCACTGGCAACTTTAGTTAATGGTCTTCCTTAATTTATGAGCTGGCAGTTTACTTTTCTTCCTGTTTTTCTGATTATTTTTTGGTTGCTGTTTGCGCTTAAGAACTTATCCTCTTTTAGAAAGGAATTTCAAAAGAGGGACAGAAAAGAGCGCTCCTCAGAATTAGGTAAGCTATTTATCAAAGACGTACAAAAGAAATATATGTGGCGATCTGTTATTGCTTTGATCGTTTGTCTGGGCTTTTATTTGGCTTTTTATCATACGCAATAAATGTAGATTTTCTATGATTTTGAGAATTTTAAGGTTGAGAAAAGTCAAAAGAAAGACTAAATAAAACCAATTTAGTTTGTGAATAGCTTAGAAGTAAAATGATTTTTTTTATGTTTATGGAGGCGAAAAATAATTGCTTAGCTTGTGTCATGGAATTATTTTTTAACGAATAAGAAAGGTAAAAAGAAACGATTTATACGCAACATTTGAATGCTAAAATGGTATCAATCTAAGAGCTATATGTCTGGAGGCTATATCCTAGAAATATACAAGAAAGTAAAAAAGCGCACTGGTAAAAGATGCGCTTTAAGAGGAGCTAAATACACCTCTAATTTTCAGTATATTCCTTTTTTAAAAACGCTTCATCTGTAAGTGTTTTCATAAAGTTGATAAGGTCTGTTTTTTCTGGAGTTGTTAAGTGTAAGGAATCTGGTGGTAATGTCTGGAACTCTTGATCTGTTATTCCTATACCGTAACCACCACCTAAGTTATAAAACTCTATGACTTCTTCCAGCGTTTTATAGGCTCCGTTATGCATATAAGGAGCGGTAAGCGCTATATTTCTTATGCTAGGTGTTTTAAAGAAGTGTTTTCTATTATCTGTTTTAAAAAGTTCAAACCTTCCTAAATCAGGATCGATGGTCGCATTTTCTGTCGTGGCTATTTGGGGTACTCCTATATGTTCCATTTCTGTTTCCATGAAATCTGGTGGTACAGTACCATTAAAAACAGGTGCAAAATGGCAGGTAGCACATTTTGCTTTACCATTGAAAAGATTAAATCCGTTAATTTCTGAAGCCGTTAACGTGTTGATCTCATTTCTAATATTGCGATCCCATTTTGAATTCCAATAATTAAGACTGCGCACATAATCTGCAATGGCAGTTCTTATCGTATGCTGATTGATAGGAGTAGCATAGGCTTTTTTAAAGTCCTTGATGTAGGTAACATCTGTATCAATATGTGCTGAAAATCTTTTAAGATCAGAATGGAATTCCTGTGAGTTATTAATAACCGAAACGATCTGACCTTCTAAACTACCAGCTCTTTTGTCATAAAAAAAACCTTGTTGGTAAGCACTATAAGTAAGACTTGGACTGTTGCGATTTAATCCAGAAGAGGTAACAAGTCCATCGGTAAATGCCAGCTCGCTTTTATGACAGGTAGAGCAACTAATCGTTTGAGAAGTGGAAAGTTGCGGGTCATTAAACAAGCGTTTTCCTAAGGCAATTTTTTCTTCTGTAAGCGGTGTTACTTTTTGGTCTGCAAAAAAATCTAGTGATAATGCTTCTTTAGAAAACAAGCTGGAAGCATTATTATCCATGGCCATCTGTAAAGGGAATGCTACGTTCCAGTCTTTTGCAGTGTCGTTCCACAAAACAAGCATTGGATCGATATGAGACTTAATAAACTCATACCTATTGAAATCTTCAAAGTTGCTATTCTTTAAAAACTGTTTTGATTGTCTAAATTTTTCTTTCCAAGATAATTGGAGCTGGCTATTCGTAAACTTATGGTCGTAGAGCTCTAGTATTTGCTCCGCTTTCGCGAAAGCAGTAACCGCATCCATCAAACTACTTTCTAAAACAGGAGAATCAAAACCGGTAACTCCTGCAGTGGCGGTGCGTATGAATTGCTTGCGAACCAGCCAAAGAACATGGTAGGGCTTAAAAAATGCTAAGTCTGTATTTCTTAAAAGAACCAGCAATCTCGAATGAATTTTACCAGCTATTTTCTGCACAGATGCAATTTCTGGTGTATCGCTGAAAAGGTTTTCTTCTAAGGTCTGAAAGCTACAGGGTTCATTTATTTTAATATCTGTAAGATCTTCTTCCTCTACTTTGAGAATATTAGGTGCATTCAGAAAGTTGTAGTTGTTTAGATCATTAAAAGACAGTACAGGCTCTATTTTTTTAAACGCTGTGCGTGCTTTTTTGAAATAATCCCTCAGGCTGTCGATATGGGAAGTTAGGGTTAAAGAATCTATATAATTGGCACAATTTTGCAGATCATTTAGATACATATTCTGGAGTGCAGAAGACGGTTGTAGATCTATTTGTTCAACATATTCTTTCTGTTCCTGTTTACAAGAGATCAGTAGCAAAAGAAGACCTGTAATCAAACAGGTCTTCTTTAATAAAGTGGAGGTCAGTAAACCCATCTTATCGGTCTAGCCCGGTTAAAACGTACATCATACTTCCTTCTTTACGGCTACTTGTAACATCACCTACGGCGTTAGGATCAGAGAATGCACTACCGTCTGCAGGTTCCCAACCGTGATTTTGTGTTATAACCATAAATGTCCCGTCTATTCCTACTTGATCAGAAACGTCTATCATTCCTGTGATTTCCCAAATGCTGGTCTCACTTCCTATTCCAGCGGCAGCCGCACTTACTTGGTCGCATTCTAGAACGGTTTTCAATACGCCAGTATTTAGGTTGTATTGATACAATCTTGCATAATGAGTTCTAACAGCATCATCAAAATAGCCATTGGGATCCTCTTGAATGTAAGCATAGTTGGTAGTGACTAGAATATTATCAGGACTGTGAAATCCCCATGCTTTGCCACCTATTTTATCGCCGTCAAGAACACAAGTGATTTTAGCAGGTCCAGTAGGGTCTGTTTCATTTAATTCTACTTTGTAAATGCGACCATATTGAGAACCTTTACCGACTAATGCAGCTCTCTGACGGCCAGTTACTGCAAAGTAAACTTCTCTTTGGTTATTATCGTCTCCACGTCTCCAGTCGATATCTTCCAGCCTAGAGAATCCCATGACACCTTTAGTTTTAGCCTCTGCATCCAGTAAGTCTATATTCCTCTCATTAAGCTGTACAAACTCTGCATCATAAGATTGTCCTTCTTGCATATCCATTTCAAAGTTAATCCCAGCCGCTGTTACCTTAAGTCCATAAAGATTACCATTGTAAAGATCTCCACGATCTCCAACGTACATTCCTAGCTGTCCAGAAGGAATACTATTATCAGAATCATCATCTCCTATAAATACAACTGTTTTATCATCATAGGCATTTTTTCCTATGGCGACTGCGTTCTCTGTACTCCATTGTCCCATTGCGGTAAGCATTTCTGGAAACATTCTTGAGGAGCTATGTTTGGTAACTTCTGTTGCAAAAACTCCTTTTGAAGCGCCGCCCCATTCTCCACCTGAGAGGTATAAGGGTCCGAAGCCGTGCTCTTCTGGAGTAATTAAAGAACCAGAACATTGTGCGGTAGATCCTGTAGCTTGTGCATTAAGGATGTATTCACCTGCAACTGGTTTGAAGGTTTTATCTAGTGTAATGCGTGCGATAGAATAATCTGCCTCGATGTTATTGATAAGCGTGTAGTTTTCCTGATCCGTATTGTAGATCAATCCACATCCATCTGCCATGGAGCCATAAACGAATTCAGGTGTTTCTATCAGCTGGTCTGCACTCGAAAGAATAGGGTACACATTTACAGAAGAAAATTCAGCTGTTGTTTTTAAAAAGTTAGGGGTTGTAGAGTGTGCTCTAAGAACAACTTCATCAGCTTGTGGATTTGTTCTTAGGGACTCTTCATCATTACAAGCAGTTATAGCTAGCATTCCAGCTGCTGCAAAAAGGAGGTAATTTGATTTCATTTTTATGTTTTTTAGTTGTTACAAAGCTATTTCTAAGACGCTGTAATTTTGGAAATTTAATATGATGCTTGTTTTACAATTGTGTTAGCTGTCAGACAAAATGGTGTTAGGAGAAGGTTGTCTATTTAAACTTAAAGTTTTTGAAGTGTATTTAACATTTTGCTATTCAGGGTTTTATTTCTTAATTACGTAACTTTAATTTTATTTTGTACGAAATGAAAGTAGTAGAATGTAAATTTGAACACACCTAAAATGAAATGAAATGAAAAAAGTATTTATTGCCTTATTTGCTATTTCTATGATGACTATTTCTTGTAAAGACAACAAGGGGGAGACTGTAGAAGAAGAACTATCCACTACCGAAACAATAGAAGAGCAAACATTGCCAGAGCCTAACAATATAAAAGTAACGCCTCTATCTCACGCGACATTTGTAATGGACTGGAACGGTCAGATTATTTATGTAGATCCTACAGGCGGAGTTGCTGCTTTTGAAGGTATGCCTGCAGCTGATCTAACTTTGATTACAGATGTACATTATGATCACTTAGATGAGGAAACGCTTGCTGCCGTAAAAGGAGATAGTAAGATAATTACTCCACAAGCTGTAGCTGATAAGATGGTAGGTTTTAAACCTTCTAACATTATTAATAACGGCGAAACTAAAACTATTTTAGGAATAGATATAACAGCTATCCCTATGTACAACCTTACCGAAGGTAGATTAGAGATGCATGTTAAAGGAAGAGGAAATGGATATGTATTAGAGAAAAATGGTTATCGTGTTTACATCTCTGGAGATACAGAGGATATTCCTGAGATGAGAGCCTTAAAGAATATAGACAAAGCATTTTTATGTATGAACTTACCTTACACGATGGATATCGACCAAGCGGCAAATGCTGTTCTTGAGTTTCAGCCTAAGCAGGTAATCCCGTATCACTACAGGGGTACAGAAGGGTTTCAAGATGTAGAAAAATTCAAGCAAATGATTGACGATACCAATAGTGATATTAAGGTAACCCTTATGGACTGGTATCCTGTTAAGGCAGAATAACCATTCTAGAATCCATATTTAAAAAGGGAATACTGCCAAAGTTTTCCCTTTTTTTATGTGTTAAATTGTTGGTGTGATCTCTTTAGTACAGAATCAAGTACGGCATCAACTTCTGTTTTAAAATACCACAGAAAGCGAGAATAAAAAACCTATCCAAAAAATACTTCATACATATAACGTCCTGGAACGAAGGTAAAGCCGCCAGCAATCATTAATGCACCAATGTAGAGCAGTATCATTTTAATTTTGTGTTTTTTTACTTGGCCTTTTTTAATCGCTATATAAGCTGTAGGAACTGACCAAAGTGTCAAAAAACTAAACAAATGAATCCACCCGAAATGTCCTAGAACCTGAGGTCCTACCATCGCAGGCATAAATAGAGAAACAGTAGCGGTAATGAGCATGGAAACCATATAATACTTACCTAATGATCTGTGCCATTTAGTTCCCTTACTGAATAATAGCAGGTATCCTCCTACGAAAACACATGGTATTACCGTGATCAGATGCGTATACATCAATGATCTGTACAGGAAAGAGTAATTTTCCATGATTCTAAATTTGAATACAATATAACTGGATTTATTTTAAGAGCTACCATAATTTAACCGTAGCTATGTACTTTGATTGGTAAACTGTCTGTAATCAAAAAACCCTCGAGCGCAGCTGGAGGGTTTTTAAAATGTTAATCAGGTCACGTCCTAAAATAGCGATACACTAAAACCTCAGTGTAATGAAAACCTCAGAAAAAGCGGGTTACGTGAAGCGTACCCAAAAAGATTACTCCGTTTCTTTTAAACTCCAAGTGGTTCAAGAAATGGAACTTGGTGAATTAAGTAGAACTGAAGCTTGTCTTAAATATGGAATACAAGCAAAATCTACTATTAGAGAATGGCTCAGAAAATATGGTAACTTTGATTGGGAAAATCAATTACCAATTACTATGGTAAAGACTCCAGAACAAAAATACTTGAGTTAGAGGCTAAGGTCAAGCTTCTTGAGAAACAAAAGGCGAGAGCAGAGCATCTGGCAGAGCGAGCCGATAAAAAAGTCATCACCTTCGATATGTTGGTTGATATGGCTGAGAAGGAATATGATATTCAGATAAGAAAAAACTACACGCCCGAGTTATCCAAGACTATAAAGAAGAACACAAAGAAACGTTAGTTTCTACCTGTGATTTACTCGGGCTGAACAGACAAGTCTACTATAGAGCACTGAAATCAAAAGCCGATAAACAGTCCATTACACAACAAGTCATAACCTTGGTGCGTGGAGTTCGTAATATCATGCCCAAGCTGGGTACAAGAAAATTATATCATATGCTCAAAATGGAATTATCAATGTTGAAGGTGGGAAGGGACAAGCTCTTTAGAATACTTAAAGCCAATCATCTGCTTATAAAACCTAAAAGAAGCTATCATGTAACCACTGATTCACACCATAGATTTAGAAAACATAAGAATATAGTTAGTAACCTTGATATAAACAGACCAGAACAAATATGGGTAAGCGATATTACCTATGTAGGAACAAGAACAAATCCATCCTATCTAGCACTGATTACAGATGCGTACTCTAAAAAAGTAATGGGTTACAATGTTTGTGAAAGTCTAGCTGTTGACGGCTCGTTACAAGCTTTGGAAATGGCCTTGAATAATAGGGATAGCGAAGAAGAACCCTTAATCCATCATTCAGATAGAGGATTACAATACTGCTCAAATGACTACCAGGCCTTGCTAGGAAACAACAACATAAAAGCTAGTATGACAGAAAAGTATGACCCTTATGAAAATGCTATTGCAGAAAGGATTAATGGTATACTAAAGCAAGAGTTCCACATTGCCCGAAATATTAAAAATCTTGATTTAAAGAAAAAACTAATCAAAAATGCAATCGGAATCTATAATAATTTAAGACCACATTTATCTAACCACATGCTAACACCAAGAGAAATGCACAAGCAAAATAAACTGAAAAGAAAACAGTACAAATCAAAAAAGCTTAACGATGCTAGCATCGTTAAGCTTTAAATCATAAATTTAATCCTTATAATAATCTGTATCGTTTATTTAGGACTAGACATCAGGTTTCTAAAGAATTATATTACCCTATAATCTCATTAAAAGTTTTACTCGGTCTCATGGCAGCTTCTGCTTTAGCAGGATCTGGCAAATAGTAACCACCTATATCCATAGGCTTGCCCTGTACAGCGAGAAGTTCACTAGTAATTTTCTCTTCGTTTTCTACAAGTTTGTTCGCTAATGGCGCAAATTGTGCCGCAAGTTCTTCATCAATATCTTGATCTGCTAGTTCTTGTGCCCAGTAGGTAGCAAGATAGTATTGAGAACCTCTGTTATCCAGTTGATTTACTTTACGGGAAGGAGATTTTCTATTGGTCAAGAATTTCTCTGTTGCTCGTTCCAGTGCATCAGCGATGATCTGCGCTTTTTTGTTTTTATAAGATATAGCAAGATGTTCTAATGAAACTGCAAGTGCTAGAAATTCTCCAAGAGAATCCCAACGCAAATGATTTTCTTGCTCAAATTGTTGCACATGTTTTGGAGCACTACCACCAGCACCGGTTTCAAATAATCCACCACCATTCATTAATGGAACGATCGAGAGCATTTTTGCACTAGTTCCTACTTCAAGAATAGGGAACAAGTCTGTATTGTAATCTCTTAATACATTTCCAGTGACAGAAATCGTGTCTTTTCCATCTTTCATTCTTCTCAGCGTACGTTCGGTAGCTTTTATAGGAGAAGCGATCGTAATATCAAGTCCTTGAGTATCGTAATCTTTAAGATAATGAGTTACTTTTTTGATAATCTGAGCATCATGTGCTCGGTTTTTATCCAACCAGAAAATAGCAGGATCATTAGTTGCGCGAGCTCTTGTAACCGCAAGCTTTACCCAATCCTGAACAGGAGCATCTTTAGTTTGACAAGCTCTCCATATGTCCCCAGCTTCTACAGTATGTTCTAAATATACCATACCATCAGCTGTATCAACTACTTGTACTTTACCGCCAAATGCAATTTCAAATGTCTTATCGTGAGAACCGTATTCCTCTGCTTTTTGAGCCATGAGGCCTACATTAGGAACAGTTCCCATAGTAGTAGGATCAAATGCACCGTTCTTCTTACAGAACTCTATAGTAGCATCATAAACCCCAGCATAAGCACTATCTGGAATAACCGCTTTTGTGTCTTGGGATTTTCCATCTTTATTCCACATCTGTCCAGAATTTCTGATCATAGCTGGCATTGAGGCATCTATAATCACGTCACTAGGCACGTGGAGATTAGTAACACCGTGGTCACTATTTACCATAGCCAGTTGAGGTCTATATTTATACACGTCACGCAGTTCATCTTGAATTTTTTCTCTTTCCAATTCTGGAAGTTCGTGAAGTTTGCTTAATAGATCGCCTAGTCCGTTATTAACGTCTACACCAATTTTATTAAATACACTAGAGTGTTTGTCAAACAGTGGTTTGAAGAATGTTTTTACCGCATGACCAAATATGATTGGGTCGGATACTTTCATCATCGTAGCTTTCATGTGTATAGAAAAAAGAACATCTTTCTCTAAAGCATCGTCTATTTGTTCTTCTAAAAAGTCCAATAAAGCGGATTTGCTCATGTATGTTGCATCTAGAATTTCTCCTTTTAATAAAGAAAGTCCTTTTTTAAGTACATGAACTCTACCTGCTTTATCGATCAATTGTATGTCGACTGTAGTGTCTTTTTTTGTAGTAAAGCTTTTCTCGTTATGAGCAAAATCTCCAACAGTCATTGTGGACACATGAGATTTAGAATCTTTACTCCAAGCACCCATAGAATGAGGATTGTTTCTCGCGTATTGCTTAACAGGTTTAGGAGCACGACGGTCAGAATTACCTTCACGTAAAACTGGATTTACGGCGCTACCTTTTATCTTATTATAACGTGTTTTAGCCTCTTGTTCTTCCTCGGTTACTGGTTCTTCAACATAGTCAGGAATATCATATCCTTTTGCTTGTAATTCTTTAATAGCTTCGATCAGTTGTGGTAAAGAAGCAGATATATTAGGCAATTTGATAATGTTTGCATCAGGTTGCTTTACAAGCTTACCTAATTCAGCAAGTGCGTCTTCTTGTTTTTGACCTTCCTTTAATCTTTCTGGGAAAACAGTAAGAATTCTACTGGCAAGTGAGATATCTCTGCTTTCAACATCAATTCCTGCAGAAGCGATAAACTTTTTAATGATAGGTAAGAAAGAAGATGTTGCTAAGGCTGGTGCCTCATCTGTTTTAGTATATATGATCTTGGGTTGATCTGACATGATGAATTGGATTTTAATTTGTAATAAAACGATAGGATACTGCATCGTTTACGATCTATTTGATCAGCCTGCAAATATAAAGAAATGAGGCTATTTTTGAAAGATTTTCACTCAGGCTTAGCACTTAAAGTGTCAATTTTTGAAAGAAACATCTCCTATCAATAAATAAGTCTATAAAACCTTATCGCATAAAAAAAGCTGCCCGATTTGGACAGCTTTTTTTATGCAATTGAAAAGGATTACTTTCTGCGCGCTTCTTTGATACGTGCTTTCTTTCCAGTAAGTTCTCTGAAGTAGAAAATACGTTTTCTACGTACAGCTCCTTGTTTGTTTATTTCTATTTTTTGAAGAGCTGGAAGGTTGATAGGGAAGATACGCTCAACACCTATGCCACCAGACATTTTTCTTATAGTAAATGTTTTTGATAAACCAGTACCTCTTAATTGAAGAACAACTCCACGGAAGAACTGTATACGGCTTTTTTCCCCTTCTTTGATCTCATAAAATACAGTAATAGTATCTCCAGCTGAGAATTTAGGAAAATCTTTTTTTTCTATGAATTCGTCTTGTACGAATTTTACTAATTGTTCCATGTTACTAGGAATTAATTTATTTAAGTAATTTACTAACGTTCACGATTATCGTCAGAGGTTAATTTTTACGAGTTGCAAAAATACAACCTTGTAGTAAACTGACAAATAAAATAAGAAGTTTTTAAAAGGGCTTACCTGATAATCAGTTTTTTCACAAAATTGGAGGAGTTAGTACTTACTCTGAGAAAATACATTCCAGTACTGAGCTTAGAAACATCAAAGGTTTGTACATCACTGTTAATGCTTCTTTTTGCATTATACACTTGTTTACCCAAGGAGTTGATGATGGTTAGATTCAAATCGTTACTTGTAGAGCTGGAGAAGGTAAGTTTTAAATAACCGTCTTTTACTGGATTTGTAAGGATCGTGAGTTTTTCCTTTTCTTTTTGAATAGGTGTGGTAACAACGGTATTATTAACACTATCTTGAAAGATAGCAGTACTGAAGGAAAACGTAAAAACGCTTAGTAATAAAAAGAGTAAAGTTTTTCTCATAATAATATTGTCTTGTAAAGTTAAAACTTTTTAACCAATTATCAGTGTTAATCTTCGCTTAAAAGGTCAGGCCTTCTTTCTTGTGTTCTTTCAAAGGCTTTTTCTTCTCTCCATAACTCTATGGCGCCAAGGTTACCACTCAATAATATCTCAGGAACTTTATGTCCTTTATAGTCTGCCGGACGGGTGTAAACAGGTGGAGCCAGTAATCCGTCTTGGAAACTATCGGTCAATGCACTAGTCTCATCACTAATCACGCCAGGAATTAATCTGATCAAGGCATCACATAAAACAGCAGCTCCTAGCTCGCCTCCTGACAGTACATAATCACCTATGGAGATTTCTTTAGTAATATAAAGGTCACGCACCCGTTGGTCGATTCCCTTATAATGCCCACATATAATCATGATGTTTTCTTTAAGGGATAAATGGTTAGCCATTCCTTGATTTAAGGTTACACCGTCTGGAGTCATATAAATCACCTCGTCGTAATCTCGTTCTCCCTTCAGTTCGTGGATCATCTTATCCAATGGCTCAATCATCATGACCATTCCTGCGCCACCACCGTACTGATAATCGTCTACTTGATTGTATTTATTAAGTCCGAACTTTCTTAAATTATGCATGTGCACTTCTACAAGACCTTTTTCAATGCTTCGTTTTAAAATGGAAGCTTCAAAAGGACTTCTTATCAATTCGGGTAATAAGGTGATGATATCTATGCGCACGGTACTTGTTTTATAGCAAAGTTAAGCCAATTGATAGAGGTATAGGTTAGAAATTAAAAGTTGTTAACGATCAATAACTGATGTTTTATAAATACGAAGCGCCAAATTCTAAAATTGCCAATTAGTCGCTCGACGCCGCGCTTTTAGATTCTTGATTGTCTATTTGAGAAAAATCCCTTATCTCTATATCACAAAATTGCCGATTCTCATGGAAGGCTGCGCCTATGAATTTTTGACAGACGTTTTTTAAGCGCTAAACGCTATTATCCAAATCTCAAATTCTAAATATCTTTTTAAACCTTGCACTTTCTTTTTGCGTAATACTTCATAAGTGACACTAAATTTTCAAATCTAACAAACGATCAGCTCCAGTCACTTTCTTCAATCTCAAATATCTCTAATACGTTTACTTGAAAAACGCTAGCCATTTTTAAAGCAAGTAGTGTAGATGGTACATACTTTCCTTTTTCTATCGTATTGATGGTCTGGCGGCTTACTTGAATTTTATCAGCGAGATCTTGTTGTGTTAGATCATTCATAGCACGCAATACTTTTAATTTATTCTTCATGACTCGCCGTTTTAAGTTGGTGTTTTTTCCATTCAAACCGAATAATGAAAAATAACAATAAGGTAAATACATTAAAAACAGTCATCATAAGCATATCAAAATCGGCCAAAAAGAATAAGGATAATATCAATATGGAATAATTAAAGTAAATAGCCCATATCAAAGAGCTTTTTCTGATATCGCTTATCAATTCATCTTCAATACGTTCTTTAGAGAACCCAAACATCAATCCGCCGATAATGATAGATAAAATGATAAGGTGTATACTAATATTTGTTTCTACCATCTGAAAATACTGTCGCTCAGAAAAAAGAGGATTAGTCATAATTACAGGCATTCTGATGTCTAGAAAAGATAATTCCACATCAACATTAAAAAACAACCCCATTATAAAAAGGGTAAAACCAACTATAAATAAGAGCAGACCTGCTTTTTTATACTTGTTCGGAAATAAATAATTTTTCATAATACGTAGCATTTAGGAATTTAAATGTACAATAAATTTGATTATAAGTAAATTAAACCATACAAAAAGTAAAATAAGATTTACAATACAAGGTTTTAAAAAATCACTAATTAACTATGTCACTAGTTTAACAACTATTAAAATAGTTTGATAACTATAATAATAGTTATATATTTGGAATGGTACCAAGCAAACTTAAAAATCATGAAAACAAAAAATATTTCATTCAGCATTATATTTTTTATGGCTTTAGCCTCATGCATTCAATTTGAAAAAGAGGGATTAATAGAATCTGAAACTGCTGTAACGGCATTTAAGGTGAAAGCCGAAAATTTAGATGAATTGAAAAATTTTGATTGGCAAACTGTAAAAGAAATGTTTAAAGAAAATGATGAGGATCAAGAAATTACTTTGGAATTTGAATTTGTCAATAATTCTCAAATCGTTACATCAAAAAAGAGACTAGATAATTTCACTTTTAAATTAACTGGAAAAACATCTCATATAGATAACATGACTTCTAAGCTTAAAAGGATGATTGATAAAATTGCCGATATAGAAGTGGAAGAAGTACAGATAACCATCAAAGTGTAGGTCTTTAAAAAGATAATTGCTCTAGAAAAGCACTTTTAACTTCAAATAATAAGTAATAAATAATAATACATACCATCATGGACAAATTAACGCAAAAAGAAGAAGAGGTAATGCAGGCACTGTGGAGCCTGGAGAAAGCCTTTGTTAAAGAAATCGTTCCCCAATTAGAGGGTGCTAATCATTACAATACTGTTTCTACTATTGTTCGTAAGCTGGAAGAGAAGGGGTATGCAGCTCATGAAGCATTTGGAAAGACGCATCGTTATTTCCCTGTGGTCGAAAAAGAAGCCTATCGCAACAAGTTTGTCAATAATGCGATGACCAGTTACTTTAATGATTCTTATAAGAACATGGTTTCCTTTTTTGCCAAAGAAGAGAAAATAAGCGCGACCGACTTACGCGAGATTTTAGAAATGATAGAATCTAAAGAGAAATAAGATGGAAACAGCTCTAGAATACCTTTTAAAAAGCGCCGGAGTACTTAGTATCTTCGTACTTATCTATCATTTTCTGTTGCGCAGACTGACCTTTTTCAATACTAACCGCTGGTTTTTACTATCAGGAATTGTGGCAAGTATCCTTTTCCCTTTTGTAGAAATTACTCAAACCGTTTACCTAGAGCAGCCAGAGCAACTCACCTATTTACCGCAACAACTGTCAACTTCCATGGCCATGATATTGCAGCAAACTCCAGTGGAGTCCACACATCCATACGATTATGCTTTGTTAGCCTTTTACATTTACGCAGCTATTTCTCTATTTTTTCTTGGTAAAATGCTTGTAGAACTGAGCTCGCTAAGAAGTTTAATTAAAGCTGGAAACAAGACTCGATCTGGTAAATTTATGATGGTGACGCTTTCGCGAAAGCTGACACCTTTCAGTTTCTTTAACTATATATGTTATTCTCAAGAAGATCAAAATACACCAGAATTAGATTTAATTCTCGATCATGAGAAAGTCCATGCAAGAGAATGGCATTCTATAGACCTACTGCTATCGCATGTTTTTAAAGCTCTATTCTGGATCAATCCGCTGGTGTGGGTATTAAAAAGGCAAATAGGAGAAAATCTAGAATTTATAGCCGACTCAAAGGCCGCAACTCAAAATACCACAGGAATGAGCTATGAGCGTACTTTATTAAGCGCCGTTGCCAGCTATAAACAGCCAGCACTGGCAAATAATTTCTTTACTCCTTTTATTAAAAAGCGAATTCTTATGTTACAAAAAGAAGCCTCAGCAACATGGAATGTCTATAAATATGCCTTGATATTGCCCGTAATCGTGATTTTCCTTTACAGTTTTAATGTGGTGGAAGAGATTGAATATGTGGAAAATACCAAAACACGAATGGTCCATCAAAAGGATTCTAAATTTGAGGAATTAGTTTTTGATATTACTAGTAAAACTGATGATAAACAGTTAGAAAAGTATAGAAAGCTCATAGAGTCTAAGATGGATTACCAATTGAGGTTTGATGACTTAGATAGAGATGTAAACGATCTTTTGAAAAAAATGAGTGTGTCTGCAAAGTTTCCTGATAGAGAATGGGAAAAAGGTTTTACCGTGTTGCTTACCGATAAGGATTTGATTCTATTAATGGCTTACCCTGATAAGATTTCCTTGCATATTCCAAAAGATAAAATCACACTATCAATAGATCAAAATGGAAGTAAAGTACTCGTGCCGGAAACGGATCTTTATGGAGATGCACCGGAGGTTACAGAAGAAGCTACAAAACCAATCGTAGATTTTGATCATAGCATTACTTTTAAAATAGATGCAACATCTACAAAAGAATATCTCGATGAAAAGAAGGCGTATTTAAAAAAGGAATATAAGGTAGATTTTGACTACAGTAGATTGAAAATAAAAAATGCAAAGGTCGTAAGAATTAAAATTACGCTAGACGATAATGATGGCTATACCAGTTCCCAATCCTATTCTAATGATGACGGAATACCTGAAATATGTGTGACAGGAGTTATTAAAGAAGATTCTCAGTCATGGAGTATGGGTGCTTGTAAGGCTAATACTCCTCGTGAATCTTATTCCTTACCTAGTAGGGTAAGTTATTCGGTATCCAAAAACGCTTCTTCCATTGATATGGATAGTTTAATGAAGCAGGTGAAGGAGCAAATTAAGAACATCAATCTAGAGGAACTACATCTAGATTTGCAAAATATCCAGATGGATATTATTCTTAAAGAGGCATCTATTCAAATGAAAAATCTCGACATAGATTCTTTACAAAATGAATTGCAAATTCAATTTAAGAAGATGAACATGGATTCGTTGACGAATACGTTAAAGATGTTCCATTTTAAAAATCCACAAACAGCGCATGCTTTTGAAAATGGTATTTCTACTAGACCCACTACAGCCGCTCAAATCAAACAAGGTTTAGGAAAAAACCCACCTCTTACGATTGTTGATGGAAAAGAAATGGAGGAGGAAGAATGGAAGTTAATACATCCAAATTTTATTGAAAGCATAACCGTTTTAGAAGATAGTGCCGCCACTATAAAATATGGAGAGAAAGGAAAAAATGGGGTTATGCTTATAAAAACGGCCTCAGGAAAACAGAAAGAACTAGAAGAAAGAAGGTTTTATGTTCAGGGCAAAAGAAAATCTTTGGATTCTGTAAAACAAAAAATGTATATAACAAGAGATTCTCTTCTAGTAAACAGATCTGAGGAAATGGAGGAGCGACGAGCGCAAGCCTTATTGAAAAGAGAAGAGACTATGGCTGACAGATTTGAAAATGTCACAATTGACTTTCTAACTGATCATAAAGGTCATGGTCGCCTTGCTACAGATAAAAAGGAAACTTTTTACATCACAGACATGTCTAAAGAAAGTTTTGAAAAGTTTCAGAAACAGCTAGAAAAAGCAGGACATACTTTTAAATTAATTACCCACCACATGAAAAGTGATCGATTGGTGAAATTGAAATATAAAATAAACGGTTCTCAGCATACCTATGAAACTAATAAAGGAATAAAGGAACTTCAGATTAAATTTATGAAAGGTGAAAAAACCCCCACAATAACTACTATTCCTTATTAGAAAATATAGATTTTTACTAGGATTATCCACAAAACCCATTCTAAATATTCAGAATGGGTTTTGCGTTTTATTAATACAGTTCGAGCTTTCAAAACCTTACATTTGAGCTATGAAGAAAGAAGTATTCAAAATCCTGTCTAAAATCAATAAAGCAGTTTTACCCAGCTTTACAAAAAGAAGACTAGACCTTGCAAAAGCAAGTAGATTGCAAATGGCAGTTTTTGGGTACAAATTATGGGTAACTAAAAACTCGCTAGACTAATGTTTTGTAATATACCAGATCAATTAGGTAGAATGATCTCGCTTGATCAACTACCAGAACGCATCATATCTTTAGTACCCTCTCAAACAGAATTATTAATAGACTTAGGTCTGGAAGATAGGCTTGTGGGACTTACCCGTTATTGTATACATCCAGCTGGATTGATAGATAAAAAAAAGGTTGTAGGAGGTACTAAAAAAATAGTAGAATCTCGTATTTTAGAATTACAGCCAGATCTTATTATTTGTAATCGAGAAGAAAATACACCTGCCATCGTTTCCTTTTGTGATCATATTGCACCTACTTATGTTTCTGATATCGATAACTTAGAACAAGCACTAGAAATGATAGCTGATCTAGGCGAGATCACAGGATCCAAATTCAAAGCAAAATCATTGATCAGAAATATTTCCAGTTCTTTTAAGACCTTAAAAAAACCAGAGCTAGATCATAAAGCCTTGTATCTTATTTGGAAAAAACCTTATATGAGTGTTGGAAAAGGTACTTTTATCAATGACATGCTTGAGAAAGCGGGATTTATAAATGCTGCTCAAGACTTTGTCAGATATCCAGAACTAGATGTGGATGCCATGATCAAGCTTCAACCAGAAGCTGTATTTTTATCCTCAGAACCTTACCCTTTTACTGCTGATGATATCGCCGAGTTGAAACTAGCATTTCTTACAGCTCCATCGCAAAGCCCGATTAAACCAAACGTCATTCCAGACTTTAAGGTAGTTGACGGTGAGTTGTTTTCTTGGTATGGATCAAGGTTATTAAAGACTCCAGAGTATTTACAAAGCTTACAGCCTAAGAAAAGCGATTTGACTTTTTAAGACAACACTTTTCTATATTTCCTGTAACTTTGAGTTTATAACTGATACAAATCAATTAAAGAATTATAAAATGAAAAAAATAAGCGGATTAGGTATTGCAGCAATTATAGCAGGATTGTTAGTTATTTACGGCATCTATTGGTACAACAGTACTATAGGGACTAATGAAGGAGTAACGAGTTCCTGGGCAAATGTAGAAACTACCTATCAAAGGCGTAATGACTTGATTCCTAATATTGTTGCGACGGCTAAGAAGTATGCTGAGTTTGAACAAGAAACTTTGATAGGAGTGATAGAAGCACGCTCTAATGCTACGTCTATCAAAGTGGATGCCTCTAAACTCACAGCAGAAAATATAGCGGCTTACTCTAAAGCGCAAAGTGCGGTCAGCACAGGATTGGGGAGACTGCTAGCCACCTATGAAAACTACCCTGATCTCAAAGCAAACGAAAATTTCAAGGAATTAATCAATGAGTTAAGCCGTTCTGAAAACAGAATTAGTGTTGCCAGAACACGATATAACGATGCTGTAAAAGTTTATAATGTAAAGATCAAACGCTTTCCAGGAAATTTAATGGCAGGTGTTTTTGGTTTTGATGAAGCGGCATTTTATAAGGCAGATGAAGGTGCAGAAAAAGCACCAGATGTAGACAACTTATTAGGAAATAATTAAGGATGGCAGTTAAAGTAGAGGACTTTCTCACCGCTTCACAAGAGCATGCTATTATAGAAGCCATACGTCAAGCAGAATTGCTTACGAGTGGAGAAATACGCGTGCATCTGGAATCCCAATGCAAAGAGCCTGTGAAACGTGCCCAAGAATTATTTCATTTGCTTAAAATGGATAATACTAAAGAAGAAAACGGAATTCTCTTTTACGTGTCTGTAGATGATAAAAAGTTTGCTTTGATAGGTGATCGCGGTATTCACGCTCGAGTAGGAGATGATTTTTGGAGTGCTGTTAGAGATGAGGTTTTGTCTCGTTTTCGTGAAAGCGAGTTTCAAAACGGACTCATCGCAGGAATAGAACTAGTAGGTGAAAAACTCGCTGCCTATTTCCCATGGGATACGGATGATACCAATGAACTTTCTGACGAAATATCTGTAAGCTGATGAGGTATTTTTTATACATATTTGTAGTTTTTATAAGCTGTTTTAACTTTGCTCAAGCACAGTTTGACATTCCTAGTCGTCCTTCAGATAGGAAACAAGTTTTTGTTTACGATTATGTAGATATATTGCCTAAGGCACAAAAGGAAGCGCTTAACCTCAAATTAAAACGATATGCTGATACGACCTCTACACAAATTGTATTTGCCATTATAGATAGTGCTAACGGGGAAGAACTGGATGCACTAGGAGCAAAGTGGGGAGAATCATGGGGTATAGGTCAGAAAGATGCAGATAATGGTATTTTACTAATTCTCGCAGTTAAAGATCGCAAAGTAGATATCAATACAGGTTACGGTATTGAATCTAGGTTATCTGATTCTGATGCAGAACGTATCGTCAACCGAGTACTGGTTCCCAATTTTAGGAGTAAAAATTACTATGCAGGTCTGGATCAAGGAGCAGATGCTATTTTTCAGGGCCTACAAGGTGAGTTTAAAGGCTCTGCTGCTGCTAGTGATCGCATTCCTTGGTCTTTTTTATTGATCATTGGGGTGTTTCTTTTGGTTGTTATTCTCAATTTGCGCAATAAAAATAAAGGTGGTGGTGACTCTGGCGGTAGAAATTCCAATAGCTCTCTACTAGATATTATCGTTTTAAGCAGCTTGGGACGAGGCGGTTTTGGCGGCGGCGGTAGTTCTGGTGGTGGTTTTGGCGGCGGCTTCGGCGGTGGCGGCTTCGGTGGTGGTGGCGCTGGTGGCAGCTGGTAGTAGAAAGTATCATTTGCCTAAACGCAACATATCCATCAATGAGAAGATGATAAATAGAAGAGCTATTTTTAAATAACACGATTAAAGATCCACCTATATTAAGTAGCGTTTTAGTTCCATGCGTCACTGGATTAAAATGACTTTCAGAAATGAATTAATACAACAAACACAGGTCATGTATGTTTTGCTGTATTCCAATAAGTATGAGGGGAAGCGCTTATTCATTAGAAATAAGATGCGAACTCTTTTAAGTATCATAGAAGCTGCTTTTTAAATCAAAAAAACGACGCAGCTTATTGGCGTTAGTCGGTAGTCTAAAAGGCGATAAACATGGTTTAACTATGTATCTTTGCAAATAATTTTGAGAACTATGGCATTGAATAAGAATGGAGTATTAGGATGGGCAACTTTGATCATGATCATTATAGGAATTGGCTTGATCGCATTAGGAGCTTATAGATATACAGATGTAGGATTTGGTTTTGCAGCAATAGGTGTAGGTTTCTTTGCGATTGCTTGGGTGTTTAATGCGCTTAAAGGAAGGGTATAAGTGAAAGAAGTGATCCACTTTAAAGATATGAATACACAGCGCTACAAGATCATACTTGGGCTGGCAGTTTTCATGTTGGTCATGGCTGGAGTTTTCTTTTTAAACAATTTAACACTTTATAGTTCGATCGCTGCTCTTACGGCAGTAACATTATTCTACTTTAATAGTTACGAGGGGTTTTCAACACGCAACTCTGCTTCTTACAGCCGTACCTCAATAACGGTTAAATTAGTAGGTAGAAAAACATTCGGTTTTAGTTTTAAAGAATTAGAAAAACTAGACCTTTCTGATAAAGGTCTTTATATAAAATCAAAGGGGATGGATGCGGTGACGCTTTCGCGAAAGCGATATGAAGACAATTCCCTAACCCAATTACATAATATTTTACAAGAAAAAAAGTACATCAAATGAGCGACGATAAACAAGTTATTTTTTCCATGTCGGGTCTTTCGAAGACCTATCAAAGTACTGGAAAACAAGTATTAAAAAACATTCATCTTAGTTTTTTCTACGGTGCAAAAATTGGTATTCTAGGTCTTAACGGTTCTGGTAAATCTACTTTACTGAAGATTATTGCAGGGATTGAAAAGAACTATCAAGGAGATATTGATTTCTTACCGGGTTATAACGTAGGTTATCTCGAGCAAGAACCACTACTAGACGAGACAAAGACTGTTATGGAAATTGTACGTGAAGGTGTGGCAGAAACGGTTGCTGTTCTTGATGAATACAATAAAATAAATGATGATTTTGGCCTAGAAGAAGTATACACAGATGCTGATAAAATGGAGAAATTGATGAATCGTCAAGCGGTTCTTCAAGATAAAATCGATGCATTAAATGCTTGGGAGCTGGATACCAAACTAGAAATAGCAATGGATGCATTGCGCACGCCACCTGGGGATGCTGAAATTAAGAACCTATCTGGTGGAGAACGTCGTAGGGTAGCGCTATGTAGATTGTTATTACAACAGCCAGAAATACTGTTGTTAGATGAACCAACCAACCACTTGGACGCAGAGTCTGTATTATGGTTAGAACAACACCTTGCTCAATACAAAGGAACGGTCATCGCTGTAACTCACGACAGGTACTTTCTAGATAATGTTGCTGGATGGATCTTAGAATTAGATCGAGGTGAAGGAATTCCATGGAAAGGGAATTACTCCAGTTGGTTAGAGCAAAAAGGAAACCGACTTGCAAAAGAAGAAAAAACCGAATCTAAAAGACAGAAAACCCTTCAACGAGAGCTGGACTGGGTACGTCAGGGAGCAAAAGGGAGACAGACCAAACAAAAAGCGCGTTTGAATAATTACGACAAGCTTTTAAATGAAGATCAAAAAGCCAAAGAAGAAAAGCTGGAGATCTATATTCCTAACGGCCCACGTCTAGGAACTAATGTGATTGAAGCTTCTGGAGTGAGTAAAGCATTTGGTGACAAGCTGCTTTATGAAGATTTGAATTTTGTATTACCTCAAAATGGAATTGTAGGGATTATAGGTCCTAACGGTGCTGGTAAAACCACTATCTTTAAAATGATCATGGATCAAGAAAAGCCAGATAAAGGTTCTTTTACAGTAGGTGAAACAGTACAGCTAGCTTATGTAGACCAAGATCACTCTAATATAGATCCAGAGAAGTCCATCTGGGAAAACTTTGCAGATAGTCAGGACATGATCATGATGGGAGGGAAAATGGTGAATTCTAGAGCTTATCTAAGTCGTTTTAATTTTTCAGGTAGTGAGCAAAATAAGAAGGTATCGGCTCTTTCTGGTGGAGAGCGTAACCGTTTGCACCTTGCCATGACACTTAAGGAAGAAGGAAACGTATTATTGCTGGATGAGCCTACTAACGACCTTGATGTAAACACATTAAGAGCACTTGAAGAAGGACTGGATAACTTTGCAGGTTGTGCCGTGATTATCTCGCATGACAGGTGGTTTTTAGATAGAGTTTGTACGCATATTATTGCGTTTGAAGGTGATTCTCAAATCTACTCTTTTGAAGGTAGTTTTACGGAGTACGAAGAAAATAAGAGAAAACGACTAGGTGATCATGCTCCTAAGAGAATCCGTTATAAGAAATTGACGAGAGACTAGAAGATTGCTTTTTAAATGATACCATCCCAAAGATTTTCAAAATCTTTGGGATTTTTTGTAGGCGTTATCTCAGAGATCTGATAGAGTTATCCTAAGCTTTGAAAACAGCGAGAAGACAAGCTGAAATTTATATACTTTGATTTTGTCTTATTAGAAAATTGGCGTGAATAAGTGCTAACTGAACTAAAGAGCTAGATCACAAGGTTGTCCAGTATTTATTATGTAATGGGATTTTTAATTAAAAAGAAATCCTAAATCTCAAAAACAACACCTACCTCAAGATCCATTCTTCCTTATAAAGCAATGCTTTAATAAGATGCCCATATATTATTGGAAATGCTTTTTTAAAATCAGCATTTGATTCAAAGAAGTATTCTGAAAGTACCGCCATAAATTCATATTGGTTGATAAAGGCGTAAGCTCTAAAGAATTGTGTTTGATCCAGTTTGCTGCGCACTTCCGGTTTCATCAATTCTCGCAGGATTTTATTGGTATATTTTTTGAATCGAACGGCATCTATATCATTGCTGCGGTCACTTTCAAAATGCATGACATGAGTAAATTCATGCAGGCCTAAGTGAAGATTATCATTAGTTATATCCATTCCTTCCTTAAAATCTTTCCATGAGATCGCTAGCACTTTAGCCAGCGGATTAAATTCGCCTTTATGCAAGGCTTTATTAGCAGGGCTCATAAAGGCTTCAGGAAATAATAAAACCGTATTCAGCATTGGGTACAAATAGCTGCGGCGTCCAAAACTCAATCGGCAAGCAACGCACGAAATCAATACCACTTGTTGGTCAGTAACAGCACCTTCATATCTATTTCTAAAATCTTTGTCTACAATAAACGCAGCTACTCGATGTTCAAACTGCTTTTTATACTTATAGGAAAGCTGCTTGTAAAAGGGGTATGTTTCTAGAACTCGCTTTCGCGAAATCGGTAACCTGCGATAACTTAAGGCTTGTCTGTACCATAGAAAGTCACGTTTTCTTTGAAGACCGCGCAATATGAGGTGGGCAAAAATGGATAAAAATCCAAATCCTACCACAGCAAAGGCGTATGGTGCCATCCATTGTGCCTTGTTTTCTATTAATATGGAAGTGATTGTATTAATCGCGTGACATAAATATGCTTAAAATATACCAGAATAAAAGCATTAAAGAGGAGAATAAACCTAGTGCTGCTCCTACATACTGATCGGTATGGTATTTATGTACCAAATTTGAAGTTTGATATAAAATGGTCCCTGCCGCTAGAACGACCATGGCACCACTAAAGAAAAGACCTAAGTCAAAACCGAAAATCATCCCTGCGATGATCAAACCTATTGCAATTATAAAACCTACCGCAAGAATACTCTTGAGAAAGGAAAAATCCTTTTTAGTAATTAAAACTACAGCGCTTAAGGCAGTAAATAAGGACAAGGTGACTATCGCAGCTTGACTTAATAAATTACTTTCCTCACCAGCCATAGCTTGATATTGTAATGCCATTGCAATAAGAGGAAGGAATATAACAGCTTCAGCGAGTACAAAAAGAAACAAGCCTAAATATTGCTGGTTGCGATCATGAGAGGTATGCGCCATCTTCTCAGCATAAGAAGTGGCCCACATAAAAGCGCCTAGAACTAACAACCATGACCAGCCTTGTGCAAGACTAAACATAAAGTTGACCAATGGCTCTACTTGTAGTAAAAGTGTTTCTACTATTATAAATAAAAGTACCGCTATAGCAACGTGTCCGTAAGTCTTTTTATAAAAAAGAGCTCTAGTCTCATCGTTTACTATTGAAAGGGCTTCAAAAGAGCGATTGTATGGTGGAAAGTTATCCTGATTCATAGTCATATAAATAAAACGTGAATATAATTATTATGTAGATTCCTAAACGTTAATGAAAGATTTAAATTATTTTTAAAATGATTAAACTTTTCTTGTTTAGTAGAGTCCTAGAAAAACATGAGTACAACACCAGATAAAGAACTAATTTCTTTGATCCTTGATAAGTCTACGACCAACCAAGGGTTTAGAGCACTGCTAGCTCAATACCAAGAACAACTTTACTGGCAAATTAGAAAAATGGTTATCGTTCATGATGATGCAGACGATGTGTTGCAAAACGTTTTTATCAAGATATTCAAAGGAGTGAAAAACTTTAAAGGCGATAGTAAACTGTCTACATGGATGTTTAGAATTGCATATAATGAAAGTGTCACCTTTCTCAATAATAAAGCTAAAAGACTGCAGCTATCCTCTCAAGAATTACAAGATCATTTAACTGATAAGTTAGAAGCTGATGTGTATTTTACTAGTGATGAAATTCAGCTTGCTTTGAAAAAGGCATTAGCACAATTACCAGAAAGACAGCGAGAGGTTTTTAACCTTAGATACTACGACGATCTTAAATTCAAGATCATTGCACAACTATTAGACTTAAGTGAAGGAGCTGTAAAAAGCACCTATCACATAGCAGCAAAAAAAGTAGAGCAATTTATTAAAGAAGATTAAACTAAGTGACTTTATAAGAGTCATAACAATATGAAAAAGAATAGCATACATACTCAAGCAGGTTTTAAAGTTCCCTGCGGTTACTTTGATCAACTTACTGATCGTGTGTTGGAAAATACCCAGGATCAAGAATTACAAGATCATGCTGGTTTTAAAATGCCAGAGGATTATCTCGTGTCTTTAGAAGATCGAGTAATGAGTAGGTTAGGACAGGAAACAAGAGTGATACCGTTGCCAGTTTCTAAGACAAAACAATGGCTTTATCCAGCTCTTGCCATGGCAGCTTTATTTATTGGTTTTATAACTATAAATGGATTATTTACCCAGGACAAGGTTACTTTTGCAGATCTAGAAGACCAAGAAATTACCGACTTCTTAGTAGATGTTGATTTTATGCAAGACGAGGAGTCTGTCGCATTACTTTTTGCTGACAATACTATTTTGAAGGAAATAGAAATGGAAGAGAATATAACAGATAAGGAGCTTTTTGACTACCTCATGGAAGACGCTTCTTTGAATCAAATAATCATAGAATGAAATATATATATATAATCTTATTTACCACATTGTGCTCGATAGGCATGAATGCGCAAAATTCAGATAATACAGACCGTCAGGATCGTAAAGAAGAGATGAGAGACCGCATTAAAGCGCTCTCCATTGCTCATATAACTAAGGAATTAAACCTTAGCTCTCAAGAAGCTGAAAAATTTTGGCCATTATACAATAAGGTAAAAGAGGAGCACCATAGACTAGAGAAGGATAAGAAAAGGCTTATGAAGAAGCTAGAAAGTGAATTTGAGACCATGAGCGAGAGTCAGGCGCTATCCTATGTGGATCAAATGGTAGCTCTAGATCAGAAAATAGTGGCAACTAATCTCGATTATAAACACGAGGAAATAATTAAAGTCATAGGTGCAAAGCGATTTCTTAAATTGAAAAAAGCCGAATTAGATTTCAGACGTAAGATGATTAAAGAATACCGAGACCGTAAACGTAGAAATTAGCCAGGTTTTATCGAATAGGTCTATTCCCTTTCTGTTATTTCAGAAAGGGTTTTTTATTTTATCACTTCTAGTTTTGATTAAAAACTACAAGTGCCTATTTTTAACCCATAAAATTACTATCATGAAAAAAATACTGCTTATCCTTTCTATCGTATTGTTTGCGTGTTGCAAACAAACTCCTTCAGAAGCTACAACAGCTGCTGGTGATCCCATAACGAGTAGTGACATCTACAAAAAGTATGTGATCGCATATAATGACTATGCATCATGTAAGATGGAGCGTCCACAGCTTACTACAGATTTTATGGACCAAAAAATCACTCAAGAAGAATTTGCGGCTGCTTTAGAGCGCAACAATAAAACCTGTAATGTCAAAAAGGAAATCTTTAATAAATACTATCAATTACTAGAAGCCGAATTTGAGAAAGCTGCGGTAGCTCATAAAATTATGGAAGAATAGTTAGAACAAGATGCTGTCCATCTCTTTGGTGCTGTTGATCTCTGCCTTTTTATAGTTGAGTTTCCAGCCCAAAGAATTACTGATTATATAAAGACTGCTCAATTCAGATAGTAACCTGTTTTGAGCATTTTTCATAACAGCATCTTTTTCAATCTCTTGTTTAAGATCTGTCTTTACCTTTCTTGTTATAGTATTATAGTCTTTACCTTCAAACCTGTTGAGCAAGCCGTTATCCATTTGATAGAAGGTGAGATTGGGATCTATAATCATTTCTGGTTTTGGAATATACTTGATGATGATTGTTTTGTCAGGCGCATTGATTTCATATTTCAATTTTTTCAAATCATAGGATATTTGAGCTCTTGCATTGGAAATAATTAAGGCTGTTTTTTGACTCTGGAAAAAATCCCAGCCGTAGGATTTTGTATTCTCATAATTGTAAACTTTAGCATACTTCATCTCTGTCACCACAAGCTTGCTCACGTTGTTGATCTCTTTTTCAATCAGTGCAGTTTCAGCAATAAGCTGCTCTTTATCTCTATTTCTTTCTAATAAACTAGAAACAAAATAAAAAACACTAACGGCTATAAATCCGCTAATAACGTATTTAAAAATAGTTTTCATTTAGAGTTTTATTTGAGGATATTGAGAATTTAATTGTTCTTTCATTTTTGCTAACTGCTGTTGGTGAAGTTCCAGATCGGTTGCTTTGTGTTGCGACAGTTTTCGATACTTCTCTACTGCTTTTTGTGGAGTTAAGGTGTTGGTGTTGATACCGCTTTCGCAAAAGCGAGACCATATAAAATCAATACCCAATTCATTGAGATGTACCATGTCACGAGCATAGAATCGATAATCTCTCAACTCATCCATCGCAATTTCGTATGCAGGAAAATAACTGGCAAAAGTGCTCTCCACATGTATTTGAATAGCTTCATGAAGTCTAGCTTTGCTGCGTTGATTTTCCATAAACCCATCCTTTAAATGACGCACAGGCGATAGGGTATAGGTAATGGCAATTTCCTTATTCCAGGTGGTGACCAATTCATAGATACGTTTCAAATCATTCTGGATGACATCAATAGAAAGCAACTCTTTGCGGAATAATTGCTGAGGTTGTTTATGACAGTTGGCCACGATCATGTCTTTCTCCACATGCCTATAAATCCAAGAAGTCCCTAAGGTAATAAATAAATGAGTAGCTTTTTTCAATGATTCTCTTAGGTTTTGTAAAGCAGTATTGAGGTTAAATACTAACTTTTCAGGATCTATAGAATTCAAATCAGAATGTACCAGATAGGAAAAATGATCGGTACAATCGGCCAAAGTAAAAGATTGATTTTTAATGGCGCGTTCCACAAGAATTCTCAGACTAGTAGAATTAAACACGATTCCAAACGGATTCACTGCTACATCAAAACCGTAGTAAGCTAACTTAGAACCTATATTTTCTGTAAAACAGCTGCCTAGTAAAACTACTTTAGAATGGTGATCTATAGGAACTGGCAAATTAGAAATAGGAACAGGTGTGGAGAGTTTCATTTTAGACAGTGTTGTTAGATTTCAAAGGTACGATCTTACTTTTTTAAACTTAAAAGTAAATGAAATTCCAGAACGAGTTATCACTGCATTGGCTATCAAGAATAATTGTTATAAATAATTCCTAATAAATACCTAGCTTGTTCTAAACTTATTATCTTGAGCTAGATACAGTTCAATTCAATTGAGCCGTTGTTTGACAATAATATTGAAAAAATAAAAAGTAACGACTTAATTTTAGCCGTAAATGGAAAATAAAGAAGTAGACGAAGCTATAGAGCATAAGTCTCAAAAGGAAGTGATAGAAGACCAAGACGATATTCTTGTAAAACAAATGTGCGAGGGACTTGATACCTATCGTAAAAACAGATTTTCTACATTTCTAAGTAGTTTTATGGCAGGTCTAGAAATTGGTTTCACTTTTTTGTTGGTAGCTATTGTCTATACCTTGTTTGAAGGTCAAATAGAAAATAGGTATATACCCTATGTCGCTTCATTTGTTTATCCTTTTGGTTTTATTTTAGTGGTTTTAGGGAAATCAGTATTGTTCACGGAGCAAACCTCTTTGTTATCCTTGCCTGTAATAAGTGGTAAAAAAACAATAGGTGAATTAATGTCTCTATGGGGAATTGTTATCTTGGGTAATCTGGTAGGGGGGTATCTTATAGGAGCTTCCGTAGTTTGGATCGGCCCCAAATTGGGAGTTATATCTTATCAAGGAATTGAGAACTTAGCTGCTCATGTAAACCATTACTCAAGAGATATTATTTTTGTAAGTTCTGTTTTAGCAGGGTGGTTGATGGCACTTTTATCATGGATCATCACCTCTACGGAAAGGGCGTCAGGTAAGATCATGATTATCTATATGATCACCTTTATTATAGCGATAGCCGGCCTTCATCACAGTATAGTTGGAAACATTGAAGTCTTTGCTGGCTTTTTAACATCTGATAAAATTAGCTTTGTGGATTACCTCACTTTTCAATTCACTTCATTAGTTGGTAACGCGGTCGGTGGTGTTGTATTTGTTGCAATTCTTAAATATGGAGCTTTTCTTGCTAATAATAGCACAGTGAAGTAATCTACTTTTAATAAAGTGGAGCTAGGTAAATATTAGGAAGCAAAAAGTACGTCAATAGATTGATCCCAAAACTTTTGTCATTCCAGAAAATTTCAGAGAATGAGATTTGAATTAAAAAAAAGAGTGAGAACTGACATTTATCTGGAATCCATTACAGATCGAAATCAATAAAATAACTGAGAATACTTATTGGATACTGAACAAATTTGCGTTTCAACATTTTCGATCATTTTAAATTTGAATCACGCCAATTTTCCAACACGACAGATCACATGAGCAGATTCTTTCCACAACTTTTTGTCATTCCAGAAAATTTCAGAGAATGAGATTTGAATTAAAAAAAAGAGTGAGAACTGACATTTATCTGGAATCCACAATGTATCGAGATTTTTAAATAAACTGATACTACGTAACCAAATCAAATTAAATCATTTCTTTCGCTGCCACTAGCGCCGTATCAATTCCAGCAGGATTCTTACCACCAGCAGTAGCAAAATGTGCTTGGCCACCGCCACCTCCTTGAATGTGTTTTCCTAATTCTTGCACTATTTTACCAGCATCGAGACCCTTGTCTTCAATAATATCTTTACTTAGAATGACGGTAAGGGTTGCTTTATCACCATTATCTGCTCCTATGATTAAGAAAAGGTTCTCCATTTCTTTTTCAATGTCAAAGGCAAGTTCCTTTACTGATTTAGCATCAAGATCGGTTTTTGTAGCGATAAAGTTGACTCCGTTAATACTTGTTGCACTGGCTATTAAATCGCCTTTTAAGTTTCCAGCTTTAGCTTTAAGTAATTGCTCGATTTCTTTTTTCAAAGAAGCATTTTCATCTTGAAGCACAGCAATAGATTCTGCTGGATTTTTTGTTGGGTTCTTTAAGATGCTTTTGATCTCTTCAAATTTTTTCGATTGTTCTGTAAAGAAATCTTTAACTGCATCGCTAGAAATAGCTTCTATACGGCGTATTCCAGAGGCAACGGCACTTTCACTAGTGATTTTAAAATGCCAGATGTCTGCGGTGTTGTTTACATGAGTACCGCCACAAAGTTCCTGACTTTCACCAAATTTGATCGTACGCACCACATCGCCATATTTCTCACCAAACAATCCTATCGCCCCTTCTTCCATAGCTTGGTCATAGGTGTTGCTGCGATTCTCTTCTAAGGGTAATTGTTCTCTAATACGGGCGTTTACAAAGTTTTCTATTTCGGCCAATTCTTCAGCACTTACTTTAGAAAAATGCGAAAAGTCAAAACGTAAGCTAGCACTGCGTACCATAGAACCTTTTTGCTCTACGTGAGTTCCTAAAATCTTACGCAAGGCCTGATGAAGCAAGTGAGTAGCCGTGTGATTTGAGGCAGTACGCGCACGCTGATTCACATCCACAGTAACTTTAAACGCGCCGTTTATTTCATTAGGCAAGTTTTTAGTCAGGTGAACGGTTTGGCCGTTTTCTTTTTTGGTATCGATGATGTAAACCGTATCGCCACTTGTATTTTCTAGGTATCCTTTATCACCTGTCTGTCCACCACTTTCTCCATAAAAAGGCGTCATGTTAAAAACTAATTGGTATAACTCGCCATCTTTTTTACTTATGACTTTGCGGTATTTAGAAATACGCACATTTGCTGTAAGTCTATCGTAGCCTATAAATTCCTGTGTATCATCTTCTTTTAAAACGGTCCAGTCGCTTGTTTCTGTAGCACTTGCCTCACGAGATCCGTCCTGCTGTTTTTTAAGCGCTAAAGCAAATCCTTCTTCATCCATTTCCAGACCTTGCTCACTTAAAATTAATCGAGTCAGTTCTTTTGGAAAACCATACGTATCATTAAGTTCAAAAGCTTTTTTACCATCCAGAGTTTTAGAACTTTCTTTTTTCATGCTGCCTATCATAGAGTCGAGTAGTGCCAGCCCATTTTCTAAAGTTCGCAAGAAAGAAGCTTCTTCTTCTTTGATGACATTAAGAATCAGGTTCTTTTGAGCTTTAAGCTCGGGAAAGGCATCTCCCATTTGCTTAGAAAGGGTGTTCACTAATTGGTAGATAAACGGCTCTTTTTTATTCAAATAAGTAAATCCATAACGTATCGCACGACGCAAGATCATACGTATCACATAACCAGCGCCAGTATTAGACGGCAGCTGACCATCGGCAATGGAGAAAGAAACTGCTCTTACGTGATCTGCAATAACTCTAATGGCTATGTCTTCTTGGGTAGTTTTACCATAAGAATGACCCGTTATGGTTTCTATTTCTCTAATTAAAGGAGTAAAAACATCTGTATCGTAGTTGGATTGTACGTTTTGTAATACCATAGCAAGGCGTTCAAAACCCATTCCTGTATCCACGTGTTGATTAGGCAGGTTTTTTAAAGAACCGTTTGCCATGCGGTTGTATTGTATAAAGACCAGGTTCCAGATTTCTACTACTTGTGGATGGTCCATATTGACAAGAGAAGCACCATCTACTTTTGCCTTTTCTTCTTCGCTTCTTATATCTACATGAATTTCAGAACAGGGTCCACAAGGTCCTTGTGCGCCCATTTCCCAGAAATTATCTGCTTTGTTACCATTGAGGATGCGGTCCTCTGCAATGAACCCTTTCCACAAGTCGTAGGCTTCTGAATCCCGATCGAGGTTTTCACTTTTGTCACCTTCAAAAATAGTTACATAAAGACAGTCCTTATCAATGTTGTACACTTCGGTGAGTAATTCCCAGGCCCATGAAATAGCTTCTTTCTTAAAATAATCCCCAAAACTCCAATTCCCCAACATTTCAAACATGGTATGGTGGTAGGTATCTACACCTACTTCTTCCAGGTCATTGTGTTTACCGCTTACCCGTAAACATTTCTGAGAATCGGTAACACGGTTGTTTTTAGGATCAGAATTCCCTAAAAAATATTCCTTAAACTGGTTCATTCCTGCATTAGTGAACATCAGGGTAGGATCATTTTTGATCACCATAGGGGCACTAGGAACAATTTGGTGTTTTTTATTTTCAAAAAACTCAAGGAAGGTTTGGCGTATTTGTTTTGACTTCATTCTAGCTGTAATAGCGGTTAATTCAATTTTCTTATTTTTGCTCTAGGTGATAAAATAGGTTAGAAGTTCGTTTTCGCGAAAGCGAAACAAACACTAACTTTTTTCTACTTATTTTTATATCCTAAGAGCGCACAAAAATAGCATAATAAAACATATGTCAAAGGTCAAGTATTACTACGATTCTGAAACTCTTTCTTACCGAAAGGTAGAGACCAAAAAAAGGAGGCTCTTTTTTAGGAGTTTACTGTTTTTGACAGTAAGTTTTTGTTTTGGATTGGTCTGTTTCTTTTTTGCAGACATGTTTTTAGTCTCGCCACAATTAAAGAAATCTCGTAGTAAAGCAGAGTATCTAGAGTTACAACTCGACGAAATGCGAGAAGATGTGACTCAATTATCCTCAGTGATTGAAAATGTTGAAGATCGCGATAACAACATCTATCGTATTTATTTTGATGCCAACCCTATCCCTTCAGAGCAACGCCAGGCAGGTTTTGGTGGTGTGAACAGGTATATAGATTATGAAGGTGGCTATAGTGCAAAAAAGATTATTGAACTTAAGGAAGCCATCGATAAGCTTAAGAAAAGAACTGCGATACAATCAAAATCTCTAGATGAAATAGCTGCTCTTGCAGAAGATAAAGAGAAACTCCTTACTTCTATACCTGCGATACAGCCGGTACGTAATCAAGACCTTACACGTATGGCGAGTGGTTATGGTTACCGAACAGATCCTTTTAATAAAACCAGGAAATTTCATTACGGTATGGACTTTACAGCCCCTCGCGGCACACCGGTATTTGCAACTGGTGATGGAGTTATCCTTCGTGCAGATGCTAATAGCTCGGGTTATGGAAATCATATAAGAATAGATCACGGATTTGGTTATATATCGTTATATGCTCATTTAAGATCAAGTAAACCTTATAATGTACGTCGAGGACAAAAGGTGAAACGAGGGGACATTATAGGTTATGTAGGTAGTACAGGGAGGTCTCAGGGGCCGCATTTGCACTATGAAGTATTTAAAGATGAGGATCGCATCAATCCTATTAATTTCTATTACGGTAATTTAACACCACAAGAGTTTAATGCGCTATTAAAGAAATCTCAAATAGAAAATATTTCTTTAGATTAATTTTAAAAATTAACTTTAAGGGCCATTTAATTATTATGAAAAATTTAATCGTTTATTATTGCTACATTTTAGTTCCCTTTGGAATACTGATTTGGTTGAGTAAAATGGAATGGATCAATCCTACTTTGTTTGTGGGATGTCTTTTGTTTTATGCTTTAGTCTATAGAACTTATACAGATGGTAAGAGGCTAGCTGCTAAAAAAGTTATTCCAGAAACAAAAATCTGGAAACTGGTAATTCCAGGTACTCGCATCTATTACTTTAAGGAACTTTACCTCAAATAACTTCACCTGTATCATATTATGAACATAGAACTTCCAGAAAAACTATATTACTCCATGGGAGAAGTAACTAAAGCCTTTCAAGTGAATGCCTCTTTGGTTCGTTTTTGGGAAAAAGAATTTGATGTATTGCAACCGAAGAAGAATTCGCGTGGTAACCGTAAATTCTCTAAGGATGATATTGAGAACCTAAAAACCATTTATCACTTGGTAAAAGAAAAAGGTTTTACACTAGACGGTGCTCAAGATTATATGAAAAATCATAAAAGCGAGCTCCACACTTTTGATATCATTAGCAAGCTGGAGCATGTAAAGGCAGAGTTGCTTAAAATTAAAGCACAATTATAATTTTTCTAATACCAACTTAACTGCAGTGGCTTCTTTCTTAAATCAGTAGATTTGCATTCATAAAAATGACCGATTAAATACATTTGCTTTTAATGATCAAGTTTGAAAAACTGCCTTATCCCATACTAATCGCTGGACATATTGTGATCACTATTTTTATGATCGCACTTCCATTGCTGGTAAAGGTGTTTTTTTACGCTGCCATTATTTATTTTGTGTTGCGACTTTTTACAAGCGCCGATAAGAATCAAGAGGTGATTCTTGCTTGTGCCTATATCACCTGTTTGGAGGTGTTTTTAAAAATGAATGGCGGCTTGTTATTCTATGAGATGATTAAGTATATGGTCATCGTTTTTATGCTGGCAGGTATCCTTTTACGGGGCTTTTCTCTCAAGTCCATACCATTTGTGTTTTACTTGCTTTTACTAGTCCCCAGTATCGTCATAGCTTCTCAGAATATCCCGATTTCAGAATCACTAAGGAAAGCGGTAGCTTTTAATTTAAGTGGTCCTGTGACATTAGGAGTGGTAGCTATGTACTGTTTTCAACGCAGGATTACGACTACGCGATTGGATGAGATCTTAAAGTTATGTGTAGGTCCCATAGTCATGCTGGCTTTTTATTTATTTGTAGTCACGCCAGATATTAGAGATGTAGTGACTAATACAGCTTCTAACTTTGCAGCATCTGGGGGATATGGACCTAATCAAGTAGCAACAGCCTTAGGGATAGGGATGTTTATTTGTTTTATACGTTTCTTGCGTATTAAAAATACATGGATCAATGTATTAGATATTGTCTTGTTCTTAGGAATGACTTATCGGGGTTGGATCACCTTTTCACGTGGTGGGGTGTTAACTGCTTTTTTAATGATAGGAGCTGTGATATTCACCTTATTTTTCTTAAAACGGTCTGAGTTTAGATTTTCTTTTTTACCTAAGTTAGGGGTGATAGGTTTAGGATTAGTAATGGCATGGGGTTATACCTCTTTAGCAACGAGCGGTCTAATTGATAAAAGGTATGCAAATGAAGATGCTGCTGGTCGTGCAAAGGAGGACCTTTCCACGGGTAGAGCAGAACTTATATCAATCGAACTAGAGGCATTTCTTGAAAATCCCATTGCGGGAATAGGAGCAGGTCAAGTAAAACATTACCGAGCAAAAAAAGACGGTATAGTCGCTGCTTCTCATAATGAGACCAGTAGGTTGCTTTCTGAACACGGTAGCATTGGGATTCTTTCATTGCTTGTACTCATATTTACTCCGCTTATATTTAGGCTCAGTCATAAAGGGAACGTGTATTTTTACGCATTTTTAATTTTCTGGATTGCCACTATAAATCACAGTGCCATGCGTATTGCTGCACCAGCGTTCTTTTACGGAATGGCATTACTTTATGTCGTAAAACCTAAGGTAAAAAAGAAAGGTATTCCAATCGAAAAAACACCAGATTTTGCTCCAGCTTAATGAAGAATATTCTCTACATAGGTAATCAACTAGGACAAAAAGGTAAGACGGCAACTAGCATAGATACTTTAGGTCCTTTATTGGAAAAAGAAGGGTATCAATTGCGTTATGCTTCTTCTGTTCCAAACATCAGCAGGCGTATGCTAGACATGATGTACACGACTTTCAAGAGTAAAAAATGGGCAGACGTAGTTTTGATAGACACTTACAGCACTAAAAACTTTTGGTTTGCGATTCTTATCTCCCGTTTATGTACATCATTTAGTATAAAGTACATTCCCATTCTTCACGGCGGAAATTTACCGATTCGATTATCTAAAAACCCAAGGGTTATGGGAGGTTTTCTTAATAACGCTCATGCTGTTGTAAGCCCTAGTGATTATTTGCGTTCCGCTTTCGCGAAAGCGGGTTACCACAACGTCACTAAGATCAATAACTTTATAGAGATAGAAAACTATGCGTTTCTAGAACGATCTGTCCTTGAGCCAAAACTTCTTTGGGTACGATCATTTGCAGGTATTTACAATCCGCAAATGGCGGTTCGTGTTCTTCACTTACTCCGGGAGAATTATCCTAAAGCTAGTCTGACCATGGTAGGTCCAGAAAAAGATGGGGCACTAGAAGCCTGTAAGTTGCTGGCTCAAGAATTACAAGTAGAAGTAAATTTTACCGGGTTGCTTTCTAAAAAGCAATGGATAGAAAAAAGTAAAGATCATTCTATTTTTATCAATACCACCCATTTTGATAACCTTCCAGTAAGTTTAATCGAAGCGATGGCATTAGGATTACCAGTCGTGTCTACTGACGTAGGAGGTATCCCATACTTAATACATCCTAACGTCCACGGTAAGTTAGTTCCAGATAACGATGTAGGAGCAATGGTAGAAAATATTGAGCATCTAATAAGCCATCCTAAAGATGTTATGACTATAATTACAAAAGCTAGGAAAAGGTCATTAGATTATTCTTGGAAAGAAGTAAGCCAGTTATGGAACTCATTACTGGAGTCATAACTTGTATATTTACATTTTTTAAAGCCTGTTTATAGTGTTATCTCCCATACATTTTGAAATGTCTGAACGCAAAATCTTATTGCGTATCATCGATGTGGTTGTCGTCTTGGGTGCCTTGCATTTGCTGGGAGTTATATTTCATTTTAATTACTTTCTTATCAATGAGGAGCAATGGATGTGGTCTGTTATACTCGCTGCCTATTTATTATTTTTTGCAACCGTTTTTGAATTGTATAATTTACAACGAGCGAGTCGTATTACAGGGACATTGAGAAGTGCCGTTACTACAGGTTCAGTTACCTCGTTAATTTATTTGCTTACTCCATTTTTCACTCCAGTATTACCAGAAAATAGAATTCAGATTTTATATTTTTATCTAGCGATAACTTTACCATTATTGCTTTGGAGATCTATTTATATCAAGTTTTTTGCGAGTTCTAGATTTAATAAAAATATTATCCTAATAGCAGATGCCAGTGACGCGGCTATGATTGCACAATCCTTGCAAGACGTTGATCCTAATTATAAAATAAGCGGTTTTATAAACACTGGACCAGCGGTAGCATCAGGGCATTTTGTTGGTTTAAAAGTCATAGGAATTAAAGAAGCACATCGTTTATTTGAGGATAGATCTGTTACTGAAGTTGTGGTTGCTAGTAATGAAGCCGAAGGAATTACTTCTAATTTATACAGATGGCTCATTGAATTGGTAGAAAACGGCTATTCAGTTAGAGAGTATACTCAGGTCTATGAAGAAATGACAGACCGAGTTCCAGTACAATACGTAGGTAAGGATTTCTACAAGTATTTTCCTTTTGCTAGAAACAACCAAAACCGACTCTATTTAGTATACCACAGGCTTTTTGATATAGTGGCTTCTTTATGTGGCTTGATCATATTTGCAGCGATCATACCCTTTGTACTTATTGGAAACTTATTCGGCAATCGAGGGCCTTTATTTTATGCCCAAGAACGAGTAGGTATCAATAGAAAATTATTTAAAATAGTTAAGTTCAGAACTATGGAAAGGGATGCTGAGAAATCGGGAGCTCAATTTGCCGTTAAGAATGATGTGAGAATAACAAAATTTGGTAAGTTTTTAAGAGCGACACGTATAGATGAGTTTCCTCAATTTTGGAATATTCTAAAAGGAGAAATGAGTGTGATCGGTCCACGTCCAGAACGTCAGGTTTTTGTAGAACAACTTTCTGAGAAGATTCCATTTTATGAAACTCGTCATGTGGTAAAACCAGGTTTAACAGGTTGGGCGCAAGTAAAAACAAAATACGGTGTTACGGATGGAGACCATCTGAGAAAACTTCAATACGATTTGTATTATATCAAAAAGCGCAGTGTTTTTCTTGATATCAGAATCATTGTTAAAACCTTAAGTACCATCATTTTCTTTAAAGGGCAGTGATTGCAGTAATGCGTTAACAGTCGAAGCTTCGGTCAACATTGGGAAGTGAGTTTTTAGCTTTGCTAAAAACTGAAAACTCCGTCTGAAAACTCCGTCTGAAAACTCCGTCTGAAAACTCCGTCTGAAAACTCCGTCTGAAAACTCCGTCTGAAAACTCCGTCTGAAAACTCCGTCTGAAAACTCCGTCTGAAAACTCCGTCTGAAAACTCCGTCTGAAAACTCCGTCTGAAAACTCCGTCTGAAAACTCCGTCTGAAAACTCCGTCTGAAAACTCCGTCTGAAAACTCCGTCTGAAAACTCCGTCTGAAAACTCCGTCTGAAAACTCCGTCTGAAAACTCCGTCTGAAAACTCCGTCTGAAAACTCCGTCTGAAAACTCCGTCTGAAAACTCCGTCTGAAAACTCCGTCTGAAAACTCCGTCTGAAAACGCTCTACTTATTTCCGCTTTATTTTCCCACGTCTAAAAACGCTGAAAAGCAATACAAACAATCCCATAAGACTAGCTATTCTTGCAATATAGTCCCCATGTGTGGTGTAAAAAGTGACTTTAGTTTTAGGATATACAATTCCTTTAATAACTCCTTCTGTACCGTATTCTAAGGATTCTAAGATGTTCCCACGCTCATCTATGACAGCACTTATTCCAGTATTGGCACTTCGCGCAATCCATCTCCTGTTTTCTATAGCTCGCAGTCTGGCAAGGCTTAAATGTTGTTGATGACCCTGGGTATTTCCCCACCAGGCATCATTAGTAATAATAGCCAGAAATTGCGCTCCATTTTTAACATAATCGGTGACATATTCTCCGTAAACTGATTCATAGCAAATGATAGGTGCTACTTTAATACCGTTTTTAATTTGAAAAACAGAACGTTCTTTTTGAGTCGTTTTAGTAGCTACCGTGCCGCCTAAATCCAGCATCGCATCTCCTAAAATAGGCTGTAGGATATTTTTATAAGGAAAATTCTCAACCCCTACTACCAATTTAGACTTGTGATAAACTTGTAAAGAGTCAGTAGCAGCTAAAAACATAGCGCTATTATAATCATTGTAAAGAGTTCTACCGTCGCGAGCTACATTAGTTTGCGTGGTAATTCTAGTGGTGTCTGTAAAGATTTCTGCAATGGAAATACCTCCTAAATAATACATATTTGGATACTCGTACAACGCTGCTCTAATTTGATTCACAGAGCGATCGTATTCTAATTTGTCTAGTTGAGACAGTCGTACATTATCTGCAAGAACTGTTTCTGGTGTAATCATAAGATCTGTGAATGCATCCATTTCAGGTTGCGCCAAGTTCATGATCACCTTTACCACACTGTCGTTTGTGGTGTAATATTTCTGGCTATAAGGATCTATATTGGGCTGTACGATAACCACATTTGTTCCACCGCCTTTTTGAAAGGATAAAATATCAAAAACTAATATTTGGGAAATAACAATGGGTATGATGATCAAACCTAGAAGTACAGAAAATCGTTTGATAATGAATTTGCGCTTTGAAATAAGTCCGCTTTTTATTTTTTTAAATAAAAGTTTATCCTGAAGTTTCTCAGGACGAAAGGCTAACACACTTAAAAAGGCAAATATATTTACCAGCCATATCCATAAAGAACCACCAAAGGTCCCTGTGTATTCATACCACTGAATCCAAGAAGTCATCTCGCTGAATCCATTCCCCAAATTGAGCCACGGCCAAGAAAAATCCCATTCCAAATGCATGCGCTCAAAGCTGATCCACAAACAAGCGAGAAATGTCAAAGCGGCTCCTTGTGTAGCTCTACGAGCCAGTAAATGATACCCTAAAAACACCAAGCTCATCAATGCAGCATTTGCTAAAACAGCAAACCACATTCCAAAAGGGGTTGAAAAATACAACCAGTAAGTAGTGGCTATATTCCATATAAAAAAAGTGAGATAGGAGTGAAGGAATACTTTTCCTGCTTTGCGTTTTGTGGAAGAACTTCTGATGCGTTTTTCAGAAAGAAGTAGCGGTACAAAAGCTATAAGTAATAGACCAGCAAAGCCGTAAGTAGGCCAGCCCAGCCACAATAGAATTCCTGATAATAAGGCTAGTAAAATACTGGTGAATTTCATGTAGAAGTAATGAAGTGCTAATTTAAGTTCTTTGGAATCAATTACGAATTCTGAGTTCGGAATTCTGAATTCATTTTACCTATTAAAAACAGAAAGATCAATGTTAACAGAGAATACATTAGAATACAAGGCCTCGCTAGAGTCTCCTATATCTGTAAGTGCATAATCTACGGAAATGCCCTTGTATTTAAAGCCTATACCTATATTAGGTTGGAAGGTGGTGCTGTCATTACCATCCAGTTGCTGGATGTTTTGAAAATTACCGACTCCTGCACGAACAAATACCAGGTCGGTAAAACCATATTCCAATCCTAAAGCAGGAGTAGCGCTTACTGCACTGCTTGAAATAATGTCATTGGTCTGTATAAAACGCATGTTGAGATCCACCTCTGCGGTGAGTTTATGATCGTAGTGAAAGGTAAAAGTTCTTGCGAGTCCTAATTGAAGTTTAGGTAACGTAATCTCTGTTGTTTCTGGTAATTCCTGATTTTGATTTTCAACGGCACCGCTTATTTCGGCAAATTTCTCTTCGTTTATAGTCCAGGTGTTGTAAGTAGTGGTGATATCACGAGCCATCAATCCCACTTGCCAGTCGCCACGTTTAAATTGCAAGCCTACATCAAACCCAAAACCCCAAGAGTTAGCAAACTCGCCTATGACTCTGCGTATGACTTTGGCATTGACACCATAGGAGAAACCGTCTAGTTTTGCTTCACGTGCATAGGAGAAGGTAAAAGCCCAGTCTGCAGTGGAAAAAGTAGAAATACGATCGTAATTGATGTTTCCTTGATCGTCTATTAATTGAGTGGTATTTAAGATGTCATCTACAGAAAAACGGATCACGGAGAAACCAAAAGCACTGACATCATCTATAGGCATAGCAAAGGCACCATAATTGTATTGAGCAATATTTGCAAAGTAACTCGAGTGCATCAAAGAAACTTCTTGTTCTTCCATTTTCATTAATCCGGCCGGATTCCAGTATACGGAGTTGACATTATTACTGCTTGCCACTACCGCATTGCTCATTCCCAAAGCCGCTGCATCGACTCCTATGTTTAGGAATTCGTTAGAGTATGCTCTAGAGGTTTGCGCTTTCGCGAAAGCGGAACAAACAACAATCAATAAATAAAAGTAATTTTTCAAGCAGGATTTTTAATAAGTAGCAAATATCTTAGTTTCTGAGTTAATAACTATGAAAATCTATTGATATTGCCTAAAAAGATAGCAAAACACATCACTAAAAAACTGCATATTTGTAAGATGAAGAATTGGATACCTAATATCATCACTTTACTGAATCTACTTTGTGGATGTATTGCAGCTATTTATGCGTTTAACGACCAGCTTGTTCTCGCAGGTGTTTTTGTAGCCGCGGGAATATTTTTTGACTTTTTTGACGGTCTTGCTGCCAGATTTTTACATGTTTCTAGTGAGCTGGGAACCCAACTCGACTCCCTGGCAGATATGGTCACTAGCGGTCTCGTGCCAGGAATTGTGATGTACCAACTCTTGAGCGATGCGATCGGTTTTAATTTGATAGATCAAGAACAAAGCTTCACATCAGGATCTCAAGATTATTGGATCAGTCATCCCTATCTGCCTATCCTAGGTTTCCTTATCACCTTAGGAAGTTGCTACCGACTGGCAAAATTCAATATAGACAACAGACAGACCGATTCTTTTATAGGAGTGCCTACTCCAGCAAATGCCATTCTGATCATCTCCTTAGGCCTTATAGCTCAAGACACCGACTTAAGCTGGTTGTATTACGGATTGACTAATCCCTATATTCTTATAGCAATAACCTTATTCAGCGTTTACATTCTCAATGCAGAACTACCTTTATTTGCTTTAAAGTTTAAAAGCTTTGGGTGGAAAGGAAATGAGATGCGCTGGGTTTTTATAGCGATTTGTATCGCACTGATGATCACTTTACAAATTTATGCTGTGCCTTGTATCATTATTATTTATATATTGATGAGTGTGGTGAATAATTTAAGAGCTGAAAGGAATAGTGTTTAACTATGTATATCCATATAAAGACCACTTAGGAAACGTTAGACTCTCCTATAAAAACACCAGCAATACTGGCGTTAACCTACAAATACAGGAAGAGAATAATTATTATCCTTTTGGACTTAAACACAAAGGGTATAATAACGTGATTACTGGACGTGACCATAAATACGGCTTTGGTGGTAAAGAAGAACAAGATGAACTTGGATTAGACTGGATAGATATTACTGCTCGTAATTACGATCCTGCTCTTGGACGTTGGATGAACATTGATCCACATGCAGAGAGCTATCATAGTTTTTCTCCTTTTAACTATACGGCAAATAATCCAGTAGTTTTTACAGATCCAGACGGTAAAGATATCAGGATCGGTATAAGTGAAGGCAATGCGGCTTATTATAAAGATGGAAAGTTATATACTGATAATACATAGGAGACAGAATATACTTCTGGTGAAGGTTTTGATGATGATGGTAATATGACTGGATTTCTAGAAACAGCATTTAATGCGCTAAAGTCTATTCAAGATTCGAATATTACAGTTAAAGGAAAGGAAATAATATCAATTCTTCAAGAGAGTTCTATGCAAGAAGGTGGAATGACAACCAATATACGTAAAGGGTCTAGATCAAAAATAACTGATCCAGTAAAAATGGGTAAAGGTATGGCTCAAGTTATTACTATTGGGAAGGATGTATTTGATGAGTTAATGACTGATGACCCATATAAAGAGAGACAAAGATCAAATGTCAATCTTGCTCTGTCTCACGAAGTAGGTCATGGAGTAATGAACGCACTAAATATTAAATCTCCATTATCTCCCGGTAAAATAGGCAGGAGAGTTGTCGATGGATCTGAATTTTTCGCCTCATACATAGAAAATAGATATCGCCATGCGAATAATATATCACTTAGCACTCACTACGGTTTCTATCCAAATGCTCCTCATGAATATGGACAACCAACACCAGCAATTAGGCTACTAAATTCATCTTATTATCCTACAAAAGGTAGTAGTAGAGAAACGAGGTCAATAAAGAGTGTTGATAATGGTACAATTTCCTACTTTCAATTTAATTTTAGACAATAATGAGGTGTAAAATTCGCTATTTTATTGCACCACTCTTATTTTTATGTAGTTGCAATTCACTAAAAGAAAATGATTTAGTTAAAAAAAATGTATTAGAATATATTTTTGAATCTCAGCTGTTTCAAAATGATAGATTAGGAGATTTATATAGTAATCGGTATCAAAATCCAGAAAACAATAAATATAAACCTACATCTGCATTTTATTTAAAGTTATTATATGATTATCGTAAATCACTAAAATTAGAATGTTTAAATAATAATGATCTAAAAGAAAACGAAATTATATTTATTGATATTGAAGACTATGACGACCCACAAGTTGTTTACTTGTTCACAAAAGATTCTTTATCAAACTCATCGGTTATTTATAAATGTAAAAACGGAAATTGTGAAGAAACGGAGGTTTTGCATAATAAAATATCAGAAATTCTTACTTCGATAAAAAATCATTCTTTCAAGCCAGAAATTTTGAGAAATGATTTTAATTTCAAAAGCGATCATGAGGTTATAGTATTAACGCGTATATCTATAAAAGATATGGAGATTAATGATTTTGATTTTATCATTTTATAAATCTCCAGCTGGCGCGAGCGTAATTAGCCAGAACGGCTAGCGCGAGCATCTTGCTCGTGCCCTCAAAGAAAAGTAAACTGATTTTTATCTATTTTTACTAAAAAGAGTTAATGAGCCGAAAGTATAAATTTGCAGATAAATTTGGTGCATACTTTATAAGCTTTGCTACTGTGAACTGGATAGATGTATTTACTAGAGACGCTTACTTTTGGTGTATGGAGAATCGTTAGATTTTTGCAGAAAAAATAAAGGCATGGAGCTTTATGGTTATTGTATCATGCCAAGCCACGTTCATTTAATTTTTCGGTCAGCATTAAACGATCCATCAGGATTAATAAGAGATTTTAAAGGGTTTACTTCAAAGAAAATAGTTAAAATCATTGATGATAATCCACACGAAAGCCGAAAAGAATGGATGCTCTGGATGTTTGAACGTGCTGGCAAAAAAAATAGCAATGTTGCCAATAAACAGTTTTGGCAGCAGAATAATAAACCAATAGAGATTTGGTCATTAAACGTATTTGAGCAGAAACTAAAATACATACACAACAATCCTGTTGTATCAGGCTTTGTGACCAATCCAATAGATTGGAAATTTAGCAGTGCAAGTTACTGCCGCAACAGCAACGACTGGTAAAATGCTAGAGAACGTTCCAGCTGCTTTAAAATGGGGTGCAGGTTTAATTGGTTCTGGATCTGTTATTGTATCTCAATACGTGCAAAATAGAGAGAATAAAAAACAAGGAAAATAATCAAATGAATATTTATGAATTTAAACAAGATTAAAAAGTACTTAATTAATAGATTTTTATCAAAAAAAAAACTCCGAATGAATACATCCAACAATTCCTTAATCAAGCTTCAAACACACCTATACAATTAGAATTATATTATAACAAAGAGCCTTTGTTACTTTTGCAGTCACTTAAATATTCGAATCTGTGGTATGGATGGTGTGATGTGCCACAAGCGGAGTTTCCAGATGGAATAGTATTATCTTATTACTTAAAAAAAGAGATGATTAATTTTGAGGAATACTATGCATCTAGCGAAGAGCTATCGGTAAAATTAGGATTGAGAAAATTTGAAGATGTAGAGAATGGAATGATAAATTTTGTCCTTTTTTTAAAACAAGAAACCTCATTTAATGAATTGATTAACTGTATGCAGAGAATAATTTTTGGACATCGGTCTTTTTCAATTTCTAATCCAAAAATCACTTATATATTAAGAGAATTGAATCCAATATAACCGTAATCCAAGTCGCGCGCTTTCGCACTAACGGAGCTCTGCTACCAACGAGTCTCTTTTAAAATAGACGGTCCTTTATAAGGGATGTGATTCAATTAGAGATAGTTATGAAAAGGACTATTTAAAGAGTATTTGAATTTATAAAAGGAAAGTCTAGATAGGCTTTCCTTTTACTGTTTTTGATCAATAACAGTAATAATCTCATCAAAATTAATTTGATACATTTCTTTAGCTAAAAGTAAAGCTTGTTTAGTACTGGTCTTATTGTTGTGTTTATAATAATCTACAGAGAGTTCTTGATAAGCGTTTAACAGTCCATTAATAAGTTCAGAGCTTATCTGTTCTGCGTTTTCTAACTCAGAGAGCTGTCGAGTTAGTTTTTTGTACTCCTGCTGGTGCGAGTATAATTAGCTGGAACGGCTAGCCCCAGCTGGCGCGAGCGTCTCGCTCGTGGTCTACACAATAAGAGTTAAGATTAAAAAGGAAAGTCTAAAACGGCTTTCTCCCCTGCTAGCGCGAGCATCTTGCTCGTGCCCTCAAAGAAAAGTGAACTGATTTTTATCTATTTTTACTGAAAAGAGTTGATGAGCCGAAAGTATAAATTTGCAGACAAATCTGGTGCGTACTTTATAAGCTTTGCTACTGTGAACTGGATAGATGTATTTACTAGAGACGCTTACTTTTGGTGTATTGTAGCATCGTTAGATTTTTGCAGAAAAAATAAAGGCATGGAGCTTTATGGTTATTGTATCATGCCAAGCCACGTTCATTTAATTTTTCGGTCAGCATAAAACGATCCATCAGGATTAATAAGAGATTTTAAAGGGTTTACTTCAAAGAAAATAGTTAAAATCATTGATGATAATCCACACGAAAGCCGAAAAGAATGGATGCTCTAGATGTTTGAACGTGCGGGCAAAAAAAATAGCAATGTTGCCAATAAACAGTTTTGGCAGCAGGATAATAAACCAATAGAGATTTGGTCATTAAACGTATTTGAGCAGAAACTAAAATACATACACAACAATCCTGTTGTATCAGGCTTTGTGACCAACCCAATAGATTGGAAATTTAGCAGTGCAAGAAATTATGGTAATGATGACCATACCATTTTGTAAATTGATATAAATTAGATAATTTGTACGAGCGGGACGCTCGCACCAGCCGGGGCTATCTACGTGGCTCTTTTAATATAGGCCGTTCCTAATAAGGGATGTGAATAATAATGGCTCTGTAAAAAGTGATGAGATCAAGGAGGTCCATCCTTTAAAATAGCATTAAGAACAGTTTATATGAATAATTATTGATACGTTATGTGTATATCTAAATAGCTGTTTTAAACTTATCTATGAGCAATCAAGAATATTGATTAACTTTGTTATGTGAACAGTAAAAACGATAGTTATGGATTTACAATCAGAAATAAAGTGGATAGAAGCAGCACTATCTGAATCTAAAGACCCAACCTTTATAAAAGCTGTAAAAAACATGATCCAGTCGATGAGAAAAGTAAAGCAATCCATGTCTACAGAACGTATAAGTATTGAACAGTACAATCGTGAATTAGATGAATCCATTGCTCAAATCGAAAATGGTGAATTCCACACACAAGATGAAGTGGAGAAAATGGCTAAAGAGTGGTAAAACTCCAAGTGGTTTGGAGTGATAATTCATTATTCCAACTTAAGGATTCCTTGGAGTATTTAAAAGAGAAATCACCTAAATCAGCTTTTAAAGTTAAAAGTGCCTTATTAAAAACGGCTAAGGATTTATCAAAAAACTCCGAGACTTATGCCTTTGATAGGTTTAGAAAAGATAACGATGGAAGTTTTAGGAGTTTTGAAAAATACAGCTTTCGAGTAACTTACCAAATTAAAGACATGCAGGTTCTAATTTTACGAGTTCGCCACACAAGTAGAGAGCCATTAGAGGATTAAATCCAACGGACTCTAGCCCCACATGCTTTGGCTGTCTGCTTACCATCGCTCACGCAGCACCATGTCTCGAGCGTTTGCTACTCGTTCGTATGAACTGAGCATTTGCAACACGAAATTCCTACTAAAACAGCGTGAGAAGGAAGGTCTAAATAGGCTTTCCTTTTATTTACAGGATAGATTTAAAGCAAAGCACCTATGTATTAAAGAAGTCTTTTAATTTTTTCACATATTCAGTTCAAGCCTGCATTAAAAAAAAGACCCTACTCAAAAATCTTCTTCTTCCTCAACTCAAAATTCTGTCCTAAATAAACCCGACGCACCACTTCATCTTCAGAGAGTTCTTCTGGCGATCCATGCTTTAAGATCTTACCTTCAAACATAAGATACGTACGGTCGGTAATCGCAAGGGTTTCTTGTACGTTATGGTCGGTAATCAGAATACCTATGTTTTTCTTAGTGAGTTGAGCGACAATTCTTTGAATATCTTCTACAGCAACAGGATCTACTCCCGCAAAAGGCTCATCGAGCAATATAAATGTAGGGTCTGTAGCCAGTGCGCGTGCGATTTCTGTACGTCGTCGTTCTCCACCACTTAATAAATCACCGTTTCTATGGCGTCGGTCTTGTAAACCAAATTCCTCTAGCAACTTCTCACAACGTTCTTTTTGTTCTTTTTTAGACAGCTTGGTCAATTGTAAAACCCCTAATATATTTTCTTCTACAGTTAGTTTTCTAAAGATAGAAGCTTCCTGTGCGAGATAACCTATACCAATCTGTGCACGTTTGTACATAGGGTATTGAGTGATCTTCTTATCGTCCAGCCATACATCACCTCCAGTAGGTTTTACAAGTCCTACCGTCATATAGAAAGAGGTGGTTTTACCGGCGCCATTAGGTCCTAACAGACCAACGATCTCCCCTTGGTTGACCTCGTATGAAACGCCTTTTACCACTGGGCGACCTTTATAGGATTTCTGTAAATTATCAGCTCTTAATTTCTTTAACATAGAACAAATTTAATGGTTTTGAATTCAATTTTTACTCAAGTTATGACTTCTTAATTCTCACTAATGATTAAATTGCATCTATTATTAGAAATTCAACTATTCATTTTATGGAACTTCCTAGATTTCTTATGGGCGATAACGTTCATTATCCTGAAGATATTTTTGTCATTCATTTAGATTATCCACGTTTTATCATCAATCTTAAAGATGATGAAGTGGAGTTCCTGGAAGAAGTCACAGAAGCTGATGCAGAAGAACTGGAAGAAGAGACTAAAAACTTAATTGAAGAAGCCAGTCGTTTTTACGATGAGCAAATGAAGTTATACGAGCAATAATGGAAAATATTAAAGAATTAGATTGGGACGCTACCTTATTTCTTAACGATTGGGGTAGTGATGCGATAGATCTGTTTTTTAATATCATCACGCATAAATTTTATGCGATCCCGTTGTATGCATTTGTTCTTTTTATACTTTATAGAAAACTGGGTATTCGCAACTTAGCGATCGCATTGATTGCTATTGCTTTGTTAATTGCTTGTAGCGATCAACTAGCCAACCTTTTTAAAAATAGTTTTGAAAGATTAAGACCTTTTCGAGAGCCAGCTTTAGAAGGATTGATTTCTAAGGTCGGTAAAAGTGGTGGTACTTATGGTTTTTATAGCGGTCATGCGAGTAGTGCTGTTGCGTTTGCTACGTTCCTATGGTTTATTTTGAGAAGAAAGCATAAAACCATAGGTATTGTTATGATTATTTGGGCTGTTCTCGTTGCTTATAGTCGCGTTTATCTGGGCGTTCACTATCTAGGCGATGTGCTTATGGGAGCGTTTATGGGGACTTTACTAGGTTTATTTTTTGCTTGGGTGTACGCTTTCGCGAAAGCGAGATACGGAGTTTCCACAACGATTAATTAAAGACTGATCTATGAAAAAGCAATTCTTATTTGAAGTGCTGACCCAATGGAAAAAAGGAGACCATAAAAACGCTAAAACACATACTTCTAAAATTGCAGAAAAACCAGATTTAAAAATTTCTGCGGCCCGCAAATTCAAAGGGGAAGCCAGCAAACACAATCCAGAAGATTTACTGCTCAGCGCACTTTCTTCTTGCCATATGATGTCCTATTTGTATGTGTGCCAGCAACATGGAATTGAGGTGGTAGATTATAATGACAACGCCATAGGAACACTAGAACTGCGCACTGACTTAAGCGGGGGTTTTACTAAAGTTCAATTACATCCTGCCGCAACTATTACAGATGTTACTCAAAAAGCACTTGCTTTAGATTTGCATAAAAAGGCACATGAGCTTTGTTTTATAGCCAACTCTGTGAATTTTGAGGTGGTTATTGATCCAAGTGTTACAACTTTAGAAAGTGAATAGCTTTATTTTTTTTGATCAAAACATAAGCGCCTTGAATGCGTAAGGCAAAAAAAATAGGATTTATATTCTTTACGATATGCTAAACAGTGATATAATCGTAATGGTTAGTTGTCAACTAGGTGTTTGAAAATAGAATACTCTAAGCTGCCATCAAGTAGAAAGCACGCAATTTCTTAAATACATTACAACTCAATTTTTATCTTTTTTAAGTTTTATATCATAGTTGTCGATAGTACCTTTTATGTTGAGGTTGACGTACCTGATTCTTTTTGTAGAATCAACTTTTATGATTTTATCTTTTGTTTCAGGATCATTCTCTTTTGCGCCAAATATTTTATTCTTAGTTGCATTCCACAATACACGCAAAGGAATGCGCATATAATAGTCTATTTCGTCGTTCATATTTTGTGTTCCAGATATTTCCATGTGTCCTAAAGTCGATTCAATGGTCATATTAGGAATAGTGATTGCGCCGTTCACAATATCCATGTGGTTTTGGAGTGTGTCAAATTTAATTTGAGTCAGGTCTTTATCTCCAAAATACTCAGAGAGCATCTTCACGGGCTCGTAGTTTTCTAATCGACCCTTTAAAATTTCTGCATCTATATGTACTTCAGATTGATCAAGATCAACGACTAAATCTGGATACACACGAATTTTTCCTGTAATACTTGTATTTAACTTGCCGTGTAGGTTTTCGGAAAGGATAACGTCTTGTCCAAAATTTTCAAATTTGAATAGCAGCTGGTCTAAGTCCACGTTTGTCATTTTCAAGTTCGGTTCTAGAAAGATGTGTTCTGGGTCGCTGCCATTAAAATAGCCATTTAATGAAATGTGTCCTCCAGCTGCATCTAAGTTTACATTATCTAGGTAGATATAATGATCTTTAGTGGTACGCAGTTGACCTAAAATATTTTTAAAATCAAGCCTGTGGTACACAAAATGACCTATATCAACATTAAACTGCATATCGGTAAATGGTAATTCATAGATATTAAACACCTCTGCATGCTCGGGTACATCTGCGCTTTTGTTTTTAGGTGTAGGTTTAGTATTTGATTGAGAAGTTGCTTTGAGGCTATAATTTGAAAGTGCATCAAAATCGATATAATCTGATTTCAGGGTAAATGAGTTGTCTCTTTTCTGAATAGCAACATCTTCCCCAAGATAATAATTCATACTAATCTCAAACTTAGTAAACCCCATTTTTCCCTTGAAATTAGGAATCAATAAATGATCTTCTTCATATTGAAATGTACCGTTAAAGTTTTCAAAGCGCAAGGGGTGAACGCGCATCTTACCCTCAAATTTATCGAGGTCTACCTTAATATTATGCAGTGTATTGGTTTCATAATGCCAGGTACTTTTAAAATGTAATTCTAAGTCTTCTATTTGTTCATGGCGGTAGTCTTCTGGTACATAATTTTCGCCTTGGTAGGTAAACAGGTTATCAAACTTCAATAAATTTGAAGTAAGGGTCAGGTCAAAATCAACATTACCATTAAGCTCATCTTGCATCCATGAGCTGTAGTCGTATATATTTCCATTGATATAAAAATCAGTAGTATCCACAAAACCGGTGAAATTTTTAATATTCAAATCATCTTCTGTCACTAAAACATCAGCATGAAAGTCATGCAATGTATGTGGGTAATGTTTTAAAACGGCATAGAAATCATCGATAAAAAATTCACCTTTAGGTAAGTGCTCAAACTCTGTAAATGCATTTCCTAATGTATTAAATGAAAAAATAAGGCTAAGATTTTCCATTTGCTCATTTACTCCCACCTTGTCGACTTTAGAGTACTTAGTAAGCTCTGCAATATCTAAAAGGCTTGACTTTATTTCTAACTGTGCAATTACAGGTGTTTCACTTTGATGAATAATGGCGGGTAAATCTGACAGCGACCCGGTAATAGATAGATTAGAGTTCCCCAGTGAAATATTAAATTTATGGAGTTGGGCTTTTTCCCCATTCATTTCTAAATGCAGATTTAAATCTTTTAAAGGAGTGGGGAGTTTTTCAGAGCTAAATGCGAGGTTTTCGATTTTAAGTTCTGCATAATATGCTTGATTTAAATCTTCTAATGCTTTTTGAGGGTTATTGAAATCAATAATATCATGAAACCTTAGTTTCATTTTTACGCTGCCTTTTACATCTTTTGCCTCTGTCAAATTTAAAAAACCAACTAAAAAAGGAATGTCAAAATCAGCGTCCAGCTGCATATCAATTTCGGGAGCTTCAAAGTTTTTAACAAGTAGGTTTCCAGTAAATTCCCCTTTCTCCAAATTAGCAGAAAAATCATTTAGCGAAAACTCCATGGTTTGTAAATTCCGGTCTTTCCCATTAGTAAAATGACCAGAGAAGCCCATTTTATCAATTCTTTTATTTACTTCAAAATTTTCAAGGTACGCTTCTGATGCTCCAAATTTCACCTCTATTAAAGGCTGCCTTCCATGAGTCGTGGGTCCTTGAAGAGTTGCATTAAAATAAATGTTGCCTTGGTTTTCATAACGTTCTAAGGTAGGGATCAATGCTGTAGGAGCAAAGGCAATAAACAGATCAAAATTGGGTTTGGTCCCATTTACAGCAATATCTAATGTCATTTCATTCTTGGTATCTACACTCCCTTGAAGCTGAAAATCTCCTTGTTCCATGCTTATGCCCGATGGTTCAAAGACCAACAACCCATCTGTTTCATTATAAACCAGATCTGTGTGAAATTCAAAGTGCTTGTGCTTAAAGTAGGTTGTATCCTTGTCTTTAATAACGTTAAGTTCAAATTCACTGTCTATATGTGCTGCGATTTTGTCCTGACGACTATTAAAACCTCCTTTAGCCCAATAAACGAGGGTTTCAATGTCTATATTAGTGGATTCATCTCGCTTGTGGATATCTAAATTCCTGAGTTCTATTTTTTTTAGATGAATATCTAAAGCTTTTTCATCACTATTCTCAGTAGTGGTAGAGAGGGCATTTTCAAGATTAGTTTTCCCGTCTTTATGAAGTACTAAATCAAAAAAACCGTCTTGAATGATCAACGAGTGAATGTCATAATTGCCAACTACCATATCCCAAAAATTAAACCCTATAAAAATATCAGCAATATCTAAAATGACACTTGCGTCAGTTTCTTTATTCTCACGGACCACTACATGATCAATCTTAATGGCAATGTCTGGGAAGTTTGCAAAGGGTGCTAGATGGGAATCACCAACACTAATTTCACCTTGATAATTACTATTAAGCGCAGTGATTTGAGATTGTACAATCGCATCTTGTCTTGAATAAATAATCAATAATACCATAGCAAATACAGCGAGAGGAATCGTAAAAACCCAAAATAAAATACGCGTAAAAAGTTTTAATCTCATGTGCTGGAATTAAATATCAAAATTGGAATTAAAAATATTACATTTTATCGGTTTTAATGAATAGTTGATGACAGTTTAATAGGCTGGTTGGTAAAAATTATAAAACCACCTTTAGAAGATTCATTCTACTATGCAGTGTATTCTTTCTACAGGAGGTTATATGTTTATATATGCCAGTAAAATGGATCAGTTGATTCTAGCATTATACATTCTTGAAAGGAGAGTGCATTTGTAATTCATCAGATCTTTTTACTTTTTAATTAAAAACGTCAAAGGATAATTTAAGTCCCTGGATAATCATGTTGGTTCCTATAATCGCAATGATCAATCCCATCAACTTCCCGATTACCGAAATCACATTATCACCTATCTTTTTTGCAATGATGTCGCTTAATGTAAATGCAATGTAGTTGAGAAAACACATCAATGCAAAAACGAGGATAATAACGGCTATGTTCATATACGATGTAGTATTGGCAACAAAGTTAGTTGCCGTTACGATCGTTCCTGGACCTGCTAGAATAGGAATTGCCAGCGGAGAAATAGCAATATTTTCATCAATATTGACGGTTTTAAGATGCTTGATGTTTGATTTTTTAGACTGTAACATCTCAAATCCAACAAAGAAGATCAAAATCCCACCAGTAATTTTAAATGCGGGTATGGTGATACCGAATAAGTCAAAGATATAATTACCAAGCAATACAAATACAGTAACTATAATAAAAGCAACCAGAACGGCTTTTAAGTTGATTCTTTGTTTGGTCTCTTTATCAGCTCCTTCTGTTAAGGTCAGGAATATAGGCATATTAGAAATTGGATTCATAATGGCAAAAAAGCCAGTGAAAACGGTAATTGCAAAAGTTGCTAATTCATTCATGTAACTAGGGTCTAATTGAAAAGTATTAGAGATGCGTGCATACACCTTCTTAATTTCAGCGTGCAAAAGTAGTCAAAAGGAACCTTTTACAATTTAAAGATTAGGGATTTTAGGAGAATATAGAAATATGTCGATTTTTAGATGAGATGCTGTTGAACAAAATGCTCGAACACTTGCTATTAAAACGCCATAGCACCTTCAGTCATGTACTTTGGAATATCAAAAGCATCTACGAGGTGCTGACTTTCTTCTTTCAATTCTTTACAAAGTTTTGAAACCAACTTGTTTATCGCTAATGATTTGGAGCCTGAGATATAGTCGTGTTCTAGATACCAGCCTTTATGAGTCTCTATACGATGTAGTGCATATAGGTTTTTTAGCGAGGTCAATATTTTTTTAACATTAGGATCTTCTTCCTGATGAATTGTGTTGATGAATTGTTCTAAAACTACTCGATCAATATAAGCACTGGCCATATCAATTAAATGAATTTGAACGTCTAGAAATGCATCATAACTATCCATACCATTTTTAATCTTTTTACTGAGACGCATGGCTAGCGTGCGCAAAGAAAACTCTTCTCGATAAGTAAAAGCTTCCAACTGAAACTCGCTATCTAGCAAATGCTCTTCAGAAGTATTTCTGGTAATTATTGGGTTCAATTGACTCATATTAGATGATGCAATGGTAGAAATATATTTGAGTGTATCCCACCAATCCAATTTTCCAAACTGCTTTTTAAAATAGGTCAATCGGCTTTTTGCAGTGAGCTGTAATAAAACGGTATTATCTCCTTCAAATGTGGTAAATATATCAGTGTCTGCTTTTAAACGATCAAAGTACATTTCGCTCAAATAACCTTTTCCACCACAGGCTTCTCGGCAAGTTTGTATGGTTTTAGTAGCGTTCCACGTACTCAAGGCTTTTAATCCAGCAGCGAGAGCTTCAATTTCTTGCTGATTTGTATGCGTATTGTGGGCATATTTTTTTAATAAATGATCATGTGCAAAATCAAATGCATACGCATTGGCAATCAATGGCATCAGCTTTTTTTGATGCGTGGGATAATCCATTATGGATTGCTCTGGTTTTCCTGGTGGACCGAACTGTTTGCGATCTAAGGCAAAATATACGGCCATATTTAAGGCTTTTTTTGCCGCCGTTTGTCCAGCAATAGGTACACAAAGTCTGCCGCCTACTAGAGTTCCTAACATGGTAAAAAATCGTTTTGAAGAACTGCTTATTGGGCTAGTGTATTGACCAGTTTTATCAATAGCACCAAATTTATCCAGTAAATTTTCTTTTGGAATCTTTATAGTATTGAAATGTAACGTACCGTTATCCACTCCATTCAGGCCCATTTTATGACCATTATCTCCTATGGTAATCCCTGGTAATGAATCACCTTGCTTATTTCTTATAGGTATTAAAAAAGCATGAATACCATGTTTTTCGTTATTTACAATAAGTTGCGCAAATACCGTTGCCATCGTTGCGTGCATAGCTGCGTTACCTATGTAGGTTTTCCTATCATACTGTGTAGGTGTGTTGATTATAAAAGTTTTATCTTCTGGTTGGTAAATAGCCGTGGTTTGTAGTGCTTTTACATTGCTACCATGATGCATTTCAGTCATTGCAAAACAACCTGGCAATTCCATTGTGCCTATGTCTTTTAAATACTTATCCTGGTGTTTTTTAGTTCCTAGTGATGCCACACTGCCACCAAACAATCCATAATGAACACCAAACTTAATCGTCAGGCCCAAATCGTACTTGGCTATTTCTTCAAATACGGCAGCGTATTGTTCTAAGGACTCAGAGCCTCCATATTCTAGGGGATAAGCTAAACTACCAAGTCCAGCCTGTGCTAGTTCTTTACACCATTCCAACACCTTTTCTCTGCGTGTGTTTAAATCGTCATCATGACTTTCAATGCCATCTTTATGTGGATCGAGTATGTTTTTAACCTTAGTTTTTAAAGCGGCATTTCCATGTTGTAATAACTCTTTGAGTGGTTGAGAATATGCTTTGTCTGTCTTATGTGGAGTAGCTTGATAGCTAGAAGAAACTGGATCATTCTCATAAACCGACCGAATGGCATCGTTACTCACAATACCTAAATAATCCTCGATGAGATGTAACGATTCTCTGGTTTCATCATTTACCCATTCTTTGCTGTCTTCTCTTTTTGCGAGTAAGCTACCTATAGAGAACAAATCTAATTTCTCCGTATGGTTTAATAAATCAGCATTTTCTTTGATATAACCTTTCCAATAAGCCAGCTCTCGCGCTGATGGCGGGTTTTGAGGATCCAACCATTTACAAACCAAGTTTTTTGTTTCTGGTTTAATGGTGTTATTCTCCTTAATTTTTTGATTGATAAAATCAATTTCATTTTCCTCAAGAACACCGTCAGCCCAAGCGATATATAATAATGGTAAGAATGGCAATAGAGAATCTGGAATGGAAACTGACATATTATTGATTTTCAAAATTTGGAGTTGTAATAATCCCTGTAAGATACTTTTTATTTTTGTTCATAGAGTTCCTAATATTCTTTCTTAATAAATGACATGAATTTTGGCTTATAAATATTTCATGATTACCGTCATCTTTGTCCAAAAGTAAAAAACTCCCTTCTTTTTTCATTAGGGCTCTATATTTCACAGCTGCTTGATATGGATGATCAAAGTCATAAAGTTTCCCTGATTCTTTGCCCACCTTTCCCATCCCAGAAATTTGTCTTCACAAATTATCAAGGAATAAGTAAAGGAGCTTTTTTTAAGTTCGAGGTTTAAAAGCTCCTCGCCTAAGGATAGGCGAGGACAGATTGGCCTCGCAGCGCATGCTGTGATGCAATCAGGAGTGGTTGCTGCGGTATTTAAATATGGAGATAAAATTGAAATTTGAATAAAATTACAGCATCGCATTAACCTTTCCGACCAAAACTCGCTTTGCCCACCTTTCCTATAATTAGGAAAGGAGCTTTTTAAATCGGGATTTCGCAGAAATCTCGGAGTGGTTGCTGCGGTATTTAAATATGGAGATAAAATTGAAATTTGCACAAAATTTTAATACCGTATCAACCTTTCCGACCAAAACTCGCTACCGCTCGCTTTGCCCACCTTTCCTATAATTAGGAAAGGAGCTTTTTAAATCGGGATTTCGCAGAAATCTCGGAGTGGTTGCTGCGGTATTTATCTTCGTGTATCAAGCTAGTTTTGTTCTCATTTCCAACACCTTACTCCACCTTTCCTATAATTAGTAAAGGAGCTTTTTTTAAGTTCGAGGTTTAAAAGCTCCTCGCCTAAGGATAGGCGAGGACAGATTGGCCTCGCAGCGCATGCTGTGATGCAATCAGGAGTGGTTGCTGCGGTATTTAAATATGGAGATAAAATTGAAATTTGCACAAAATTCTAATACCGTATCAACCTTTCCGACCAAATTTACGCAAGCTCCAATTTGCCCACCTTTCCTATAATTAGGAAAGGAGCTTTTTAAATCGGGATTTCGCAGAAATCTTGGAGTGGTTGATGCGGTATTTATCTTCGTGTATCAAGTTAGTTTTGTTCTCATTTCCAACACCTTACTCCACCTTTCCTATAATTAGTAAAGGAGCTTTTTAAATTCGAGATCTAGAAGCTCCTCGCCTAAGGATAGGCGAGGACAGATTGGCCTCGCAGCGCATGCTGTGATGCAATCAGGAGTGGTTGCTGCGGTATTTAAATATGGAGATAAAATTGAAATTTGCACAAAATTCTAATACCGTATCAACCTTTCCGACCAAATTTACGCAAGCTCCAATTTGCCCACCTTTCCTATAATTAGGAAAGGAGCTTTTTTTAAGTTCGAGGTTTAAAAGCTCCTCGCCTAAGGATAGGCGAGGACAGATTGGCCTCGCAGCGCATGCTGTGATGCAATCAGGAGTGGTTGCTGCGGTATTTAAATATGGAGATAAAATTGAAATTTGCACAAAATTCTAATACCGTATCAACCTTTCCGACCAAATTTACGCAAGCTCCAATTTGCCCACCTTTCCTATAATTAGGAAAGGAGCTTTTTAAATCGGGATTCAAAAGCTCCTCGCCTAAGAAGCCTTCATCTCGCGAGCTTTTTTGCGAGAGGAATGCATTGGACAGATTTAGCAGCTTTGCTGCAAATCAGGAGTGGTTCAGAGATATTTATACGTAAGATAAACTTTATTAAAAACTACAACCCCAACAACTCACTAGCCGCATCAAAAGGACTCTTCACTTTACCTAAAACCTCTTTTTCTAAAACAGCCAATTTTTCTATGACCTCAGGTCGGTTGTAGAAGTTGGTTTTTAGGGCATCCTCTACCGTTTGATGGAACCAGTAGAGTTCTTGTGAGTGGCGTTTTTTGGTAAAGCTTTTATTGGCTAACGCGTGTGCGGTGTAGTTTTCTATTTCTTCGATGACCTCTGTGAGACCTATGTTGTTGAGACCGCTGCAGGTGAGTACTTGAGTAGGCCAGTTGTGGTCTTTTTGAGGCATAAGGTGCACGGCGTTTTTGAATTCGCGTCGGGCATGTTTTGCGGCGAGTTGGTTATCACCATCTGCCTTGTTGATGATGATCGCGTCAGCCATTTCCATGATGCCGCGTTTAATACCTTGCAGGTCGTCGCCAGCTCCAGCGAGTTTGAGGAGTAAGAAAAAGTCGGTCATGCTGTGGACTGCGGTTTCGCTTTGTCCTACGCCCACGGTTTCTACGATGATAAAGTCGTAGCCTGCTGCTTCACATAAGATGATCGCCTCACGTGTTTTGCGTGCCACACCGCCTAGCGTGGTTCCAGCAGGACTAGGTCGTATAAATGCTTGGTGGCTTTTCACTAGTTCTTCCATTCTGGTTTTATCGCCCAAAATGCTGCCTCTTGAGATGTTGCTCGATGGATCTATCGCGAGTACGGCCACTTTTTTGCCGCGTTCTATAAGCTGTCTTCCCAGCGATTCTATAAAGGTGGATTTTCCCACGCCTGGCACTCCAGTGATTCCTAGTCTAAAGGATTTTCCTGAATAGGGTAGGGATAGTTGTAATACCGCTTTCGCGAAAGCGGAATCGCCACCAGCAGTGCTCTCCACTAAAGTAATCGCACGACTCAATGCACTCACCTGGCCAGAATGCAACTCGCTAAAAAGTTGTTTTACATCTACAACTTCTTTCTTGCGTTTTAAGTTGGGATTGATATGAGGTTGTGTAGCCAATTTATGATTTTTTAGAAAATTTCAAAGCCAGTTTTCCACCTAACCACGCCATAGGAATATACGCCAAAACGATATCTGCAACAGTAAACCAGGTAGGTCCGGGAAGTAGGTAATTCATGTAAATGCCACCCAAAAGAAAAAAACAACCTATACCAAGAGCAAATTTCATTTTATAAGAAACAGGGATTACAGCAGCTACCAAAGCACCGATGAAGGTCCCTATTGCATGTCCTAAAAAAGGAAAAAGAAAGTAATGCGCTTCTAAAGTGGGCATGATACTGGCGTAAGCGTTCATGTCGTTGATGTCAATCCCTTCTATAGGGAACATACTATTTCCTATAGTAATCAAAATCATATTCACAGTGCTTCCTAATATCAAGCCTACAATGACAGCAATGATGTTCCTGAGTATGGGTTTCATGAGAATAGGTTTTAAGATTTAAAAATACTATTTTTCTATAGAATCGTCGTGTTAATTACCACCAAACCCCAAAGGTTTACAAAATCTTTGGGGTTGATAATATGCTTCTATTAATTTTAGCACAGCCTCCACCTTTCCGGCCAAAAGTCGCTACCGCTCATTTTGCCTACCTTTCCTATCCCAGAAATTTGTCTTAACAAATTATCAGGGACTGAGGAAAGTAGCTTTTTAAATTCGAGATTTAGAAGCTCCTCGCCTAAGAAGCCTGCATCCGACGCGCTTTTTTGCGAGAGGAATGCATTGGACAGATCGGCTAGCTTTCTAGCGATCAGGAGTGGTTGATGCGGTATTTAAATATGGAGATAAAATTGAAATTTGCACAAAATTCTAATACCGCCTCCACTTTTCCGGCCAAAAGTCGCTACCGCTAACTTTGACTACCTTTCTTATAATTAGGAAAGGAGCTTTTTAAGTTCGAGATCTAAAAGCTCCTCGCCTAGGGATAGGCGAGGACAGATTGGCCTCGCAGCGCATGCTGTGATGCAATCAGGAGTGGTTGCTGCGGTATTTAAATATGGAGATAAAATTGAAATTTGAATAAAATTACAGCATCGCATCAACCTTTCCGACCAAAACTCGCTACCGCTCGCTTTGCCTACCTTTCTTATAATTAGGAAAGGAGCTTTTTTAAATCGGGATTTCGCAGAAATCTCGGAGTGGTTGCTGCGGTATTTAAATATGGAGATAAAATAGAAATTTGAATAAAATTACAGCATCGCATCAACCTTTCCGACCAAAGCTCGTTGCACTCTCTTTGCCCACCTTTTCCATCCCAGAAATTTGTCTTCACAAATTATCAAGGAATAAGTAAAGGAGCTTTTTTTAAGTTCGAGGTTTAAAAGCTCCTCGCCTAAGGATAGGCGAGGACAGATTGGCCTCGCAGCGCATGCTGTGATGCAATCAGGAGTGGTTGCTGCGGTATTTAAATATGGAGATAAAATTGAAATTTGAATAAAATTACAGCATCGCATTAACCTTTCCGACCAAAACTCGCTACCGCTCGCTTTGCCCACCTTTCCTATAATTAGGAAAGGAGCTTTTTAAATCGGGATTTCGCAGAAATCTCGGAGTGGTTGATGCGGTATTTATCTTCGTGTATCAAGTTAGTTTTGTTCTCATTTCCAACACCTTACTCCACCTTTCCTATCCCAGAAATTTGTCTTCACAAATTATAAGGGAATAAGGAAAGGAGCTTTTTTTAAGTTCGAGGTTTAAAAGCTCCTCGCCTAAGGATAGGCGAGGACAGATTGGCCTCGCAGCGGATGCTGTGATGCAATCAGGAGTGGTTGCTGCGGTATTCAAATATGGAGATAAAATTGAAATTTGAATAAAATTACAGCATCGCATTAACCTTTCCGACCAAAACTCGCTACCGCTCGCTTTGCCCACCTTTCCTATAATTAGGAAAGGAGCTTTTTAAATCGGGATTTCGCAGAAATCTCGGAGTGGTTGATGCGGTATTTATCTTCGTGTATCAAGCTAGTTATGTTCTCACTTCCAACACCTTACTCCACCTTTCCTGTAATTAGGAAAGGAGCTTTTTAAGTTCGAGATTCAAAAGCTCCTCGCCTAAGGATAGGCGAGGACAGATTGGCCTCGCAGCGCATGCTGTGATGCAATCAGGAGTGGTTGCTGCGGTATTTAAATATGGAGATAAAATTGAAATTTGAATAAAATTCTAATACCGTATCAACCTTTCCGACCAAATTTACGCAAGCTCCAATTTGCCCACCTTTCCTATAATTAGGAAAGGAGCTTTTTAAGTTCGAGATCTAAAAGCTCCTCGCCTAAGAAGCCTGCATCCGACGCGCTTTTTTGCGAGAGGAATAAAAGATATAAGGAAAGTAGCCTTTTAAGTTCGAGATCTAAAAGCTCCTCGCCTAAGGATAGGCGAGGACAGATTGGCCTCGCAGCGCATGCTGTGATGCAATCAGGAGTGGTTGCTGCGGTATTTAAATATGGAGATAAAATTGAAATTTGAATAAAATTACAGCATCGCATCAACCTTTCCGACCAAATTTACGCAAGCTCCAATTTGCCCACCTTTCCTATAATTAGGAAAGGAGCTTTTTAAGTTCGAGATCTAAAAGCTCCTCGCCTAAGGATAGGCGAGGACAGATTGGCCTCGCAGCGCATGCTGTGATGCAATCAGGAGTGGTTGCTGCGGTATTTAAATATGGAGATAAAATTGAAATTTGCACAAAATTCTAATACCGTATCAACCTTTCCGACCAAAGCTCGTTGCACTCGCTTTGCCCACCTTTCCTATAATTAGGAAAGGAGCTTTTTAAATCGGGATTTCGCAGAAATCTCGGAGTGGTTGCTGCGGTATTTAAATATGGAGATAAAATTGAAATTTGCACAAAATTCTAATACCGTATCAACCTTTCCGACCAAATTTACGCAAGCTCCACTTTGCCCACCTTTCTTATAATTAGGAAAGGAGCTTTTTAAATTCGAGATTCAAAAGCTCCTCGCCTAAGGATAGGCGAGGACAGATTGGCCTCGCAGCGCATGCTGTGATGCAATCAGGAGTGGTTGCTGCGGTATTTAAATATGGAGATAAAATTGAAATTTGCACAAAATTCTAATACCGTATCAACCTTTCCGACCAAAGCTCGTTGCACTCACTTTGCCCACCTTTCCTATAATTAGGAAAGGACCTTCTTCTAGACCTTAATTTTAAAATTAAAGTTGCTTTCCCTCCAACCCCAATGGTTTTAAAACCATTGGGGTTGGCTTCATTTAATTCAACAAAAAAATGCCTCACTTTTCAGTAAGGCATTTTGTTTTTCTCGTTTTCGCGAAAGCGGAATTAAATCCATTTAAATTTCAATTTTGAAAGTAAAATTGAAAGCGGAATTGTTATCTAACTAAGCTTTCTTATCCAGTACCCATTCTCCTTTATTGATCAAAGGAAGTGCAGATTTAAACTTTGTCTCTTTGGTTTCTCCAGTCATAACATTCTTGATCACCACTTTATCGTTACGACCTATCTTAGGTTGATCACGAGTGATCGTTTCTGTAACTTGAGCACGTTGTTGTTGCTGACTTGCTCCGGCGCCCACAGCTCTTGCTTGAGCAGCTTGCTCATCGCTATTTAAAACCTCTTCTTTTTGAGTGCTTGTTTTTTCTGTTTGGCGTTGTCTGGCCTCACTTATTGCCGCAGCATCTCTACTAGGAAGATCGCCCTTGAACATAAAACCAATAACGTCTTTATTTACTTTATCTATCATCACTTTGAATAATTCGAAGGCTTCAAATTTATAAATAAGTAATGGATCTTTTTGCTCATGAACGGCAAGTTGCACACTTTGCTTTAACTCGTCCATTTTGCGTAGGTGTGTTTTCCATGCCTCATCAATAATGGCTAGCGTAATATTTTTTTCAAAGTCAGTCACTAAGGAACGACCTTCACTATCATAAGCTTCTTGTAGGTTTGTTGCTACATTTAAGGTTTTGATACCGTCTGTAAAAGGAACTGCGATACGCTCGTAATTGCGCTCGTCGTTTTCCATTACATTTTTAATTACGGGATAAACCTCTGAAGCGGTGCGCTCCATTTTCTCCTTATAATGATCATAAGCAGCTCTATAGACGATGTCAGTAACGGTCTTATCGTCTTTATCGGAAAACTCTTCCTCAGAAACAGGACTGCTCATGGAGAAGTAACGAATCAATTCAAACTCAAAGTTTTTGAAATCTTGTGCTATTTTATTTCCTTCGGTAATATTCTCAGAAATATCGTAGATCATATTGGCGATATCTACTGCAAGGCGATCTCCAAATAAGGCGTTGTGACGTCGCTTGTAAATCACTTCACGTTGGGCGTTCATGACATCATCATATTCTAGCAACCTCTTACGAACACCAAAAGCATTCTCTTCTACTTTAGTTTGCGCACGCTCAATAGATTTAGAAATCATAGAATGCTGAATCACTTCACCTTCTTTCATTCCTAGTCGGTCCATTGTTTTGGCCATACGTTCAGAACCGAAAAGTCTCATCAAGTTGTCTTCTAGAGACACATAAAATTGTGAACTTCCAGGATCCCCTTGACGACCGGCACGACCACGTAACTGTCTGTCTACACGACGAGAATCATGACGCTCTGTACCTATAATGGCAAGTCCGCCAGCAGCTTTTACTTCAGCAGATAATTTGATGTCTGTTCCACGACCGGCCATGTTGGTAGCGATCGTGATCTGTCCTGGGTTTCCAGCTTCTGCAACGATGTCTGCTTCACGTTTGTGTTGCTTTGCATTCAGTACGTTGTGTTCTATTCCTGCGCGTTGTAATGTTCTACTCAGTAGCTCAGAAATATCTACAGAAGTAGTACCTATAAGCACTGGGCGACCAGCTTCTTTAAGTTTTGTTACTTCTTCTATTACGGCACCGTATTTTTCGCGTTTTGTTTTATATACAAGATCTTGTCTGTCATCGCGAGAAATAGGTCTGTTAGTAGGAATTTCTACGACATCTAGTTTATAGATTTCCCAGAATTCTCCAGCTTCAGTTACGGCAGTTCCCGTCATACCAGAAAGTTTCTTGTACATACGGAAATAATTTTGCAAGGTAATGGTGGCAAAGGTTTGTGTCGCATCTTGGATTTTTAAATTCTCCTTAGCTTCAATGGCTTGGTGCAATCCATCACTATAACGACGGCCATCCATGGCACGACCAGTTTGTTCATCTACGATCTTAACGATCATTTCAGATTCTATTCTAACACCCCCGTTTCCGTTAGGTACTTTCTTTTCTTGAGCATCTACGATGTATTCCGTATCTTTTTCAAATAATGTGTAGGCTTTAAGCAGCTGATTCAAGGTGTGAATGCGTTCAGATTTTACGGAGAACTCACGGAATAATTCTTCTTTTCTTTCAGCTTCTTCTTCTTTAGAAAGTCCAGCGTTTTCGATACGGCTTATTTCCATACCTACCTCTGGCATTACAAAAAAGTCAGGCTCGTCTTCACCAGAAAGGAATTCAATTCCTTTGTCGCTCAACTCTACTTGATTGTTTTTTTCATCGATTACAAAGTAAAGTGCCTCATCTACTTTAGGCATTTCACGGTTGTTATCTTGCATATAAAAATTCTCAGTTTTTTGGAGCAAGGTTTTTATTCCCTCTTCACTTAAGAATTTAATAAGAGCTTTGTTTTTAGGAAGACCACGGAAAACTCTTAGTAATTGTTTCCCACCTTCTTTAGTGTCTCCTTCAGCAATTAGTTTTTTAGCTTGAGCGAGTGTTTGTACCAGCTCTTTTCTTTGAACCTCTACAATATTTGCAACAGGAGCTTTTAATACATCAAACTCTTGACGATCTCCCTGTGGGACTGGTCCAGATATAATTAAGGGTGTACGTGCATCATCGATAAGAACAGAATCGGTCTCATCAATAATGGCATAATTGTGTTTGCGTTGTACCAGATCTTTAGGCGCATGAGCCATATTATCTCTCAAGTAATCAAAACCAAATTCATTGTTCGTTCCGTAAGTAACATCTGCTAGATATGCTAGACGTCTTTCTTCAGAATTAGGCTTGTGGTAATCGATACAATCTATAGTCAGACCATGAAATTCAAATAAAGGACCAATCCATGCACCATCACGTTTTGCTAAGTAATCATTTACGGTTACCACGTGAACACCATTACCGGTAAGTGCATTGAGATAAACAGGTAAAGTAGCAACAAGTGTTTTTCCTTCTCCAGTTTGCATTTCTGCAATTTTACCGCTATGCATGGTTGCTCCACCTATAAGCTGAACATCATAGTGAATCATATCCCAAGTAATAGGTTTACCAGCAGCATCCCATGAATTGCTCCATACCGCTTGATCACCGTCCAGTTTTACATAGTCTGTTGTTCCAGATAATTCACGATCTCTCGCTGATGCGACAACACGTATTTCTTCATTATGGAAAAAGCGTTTGGCAGTTTCTTTCATTACAGCAAAAGCTTCTGGCATGATCTCGTTGAGAATTTCTTCCCCTTGCTGATAAGCCACCTCTTGTAATTGATCTATTTCATTATAGATTTCTTCACGTCTATCAATGTCTTCTTCCTTCTCAGCTGTTTCCTTTAAGCGGGCAATATCAGATAGAGTCTCTGCTTTTGCCGCAGCAATTCTCTCCTTAAATTCTGTTGTTTTATGACGCAATTCATCAAAATTAAGCTGTTCTAGTCCAGGCTCAAATTTGAGTATTTTGTCAACAATAGGTTGAATTTCTTTTATATCTTTCTTTGACTTATCGCCAACGAAGACTTTTAATACGGAATCTAATAGTCCCATGATGTTTTATTTGTTTGATTTACAGCAATTTAAAATATACCTACTGCTACTGCTAATATCCAAAATTAAAGCAAAAAAAAAGCCTCTTTACGAGACTTTTTATCCGATTAAGGATTGTTAATACTCATCCTCATTCCAGAGGTAGTCGTCGTCTGTAGGGTAATCTGGCCATATTTCTTGAATAGACTCGTATAAGTCTCCTTCATCTTCAATGGCTTGTAAATTTTCCACTACCTCTAACGGTGCTCCTGTACGAATTGCGTAATCGATCAATTCATCCTTCTCAGCAGGCCAAGGTGCATCACTTAAATAAGATGCTAGTTCTAGTGTCCAATACATATTTTTACTCGTTAAGTTTTTTGCAAAAATAAACTTCTCGTCGATTTATGCAAGTTATTTTTACTTTGATTTCAAGATTTGCAAGAGCGTATAAGCTTTTGAAAATCAAAATGTTTGCTGAAAATACTCATCAGTTGCCCCACATTTTATTTCTTTCTAACCAGAAGTTACTGTAATACTGCGTTTCAAGCGCTTTCAACAGATTCTGAACGAAATGAAATTAGTACTTTTTTGGGATCCATTTTATCTCTTCGGCTTCCAAAACTTTAGACAATTTACGTGCCAACACAAATAGATAGTCAGAAAGTCGGTTGAGATACTTCAAAACTTGTGGATCTACAGGTGCATGTTCGTTAAGCTCTGTCGCCAGACGCTCTGCACGGCGACATACGGTTCTGGTAATGTGACAATATGACACAGCAGGATGTCCGCCAGGAAGTATGAAATGTGTCATTTCAGGCAGCTCCTCATTCATAAGGTCCATTTCGCTTTCTAATAAGCTAACCTCTTCTTCACTAATTTTAGAAATGTTCAAACGGTCTTTGCCATTTTTTAAAACTTGCTTTTCTGGAGGGGTTGCTAGAATAGCGCCTATAGTAAAAAGATTGTGCTGTATGGAGTTGATGATTTTGCTTGTATGTTCATCTATCTCTTGATCACGTATCAATCCCATCCAAGAATTCAGCTCGTCTACAGTACCATAACTATCGATTCTTAAGTTGTGCTTAGGAACTCGTGTGCCGCCAAATAAGGCTGTAGTACCCGTATCACCTGTTTTTGTATATATTTTCATTTCTATTATTTCATTTTTATTTTAATCTAATTTCTGTTTTCAAGAGCGGTGGTCAAGCGTATCCTTTTTTAAGTGTGGTTGTGTCACTTACTTCTAGTTAATAAGTTGATATTAAAAATTCATGTATAACTCCGTTAACACAGGGGTTAAATTTTTTCTAGTTTTTCTATTAAATTAATGATTGCTTGCTCATCTAGTTGTGCGGTAAGTTGAGTTTCTGCAGCATCCACCTTTTGGTCTAAAATAGTAAGTACTTCCATACCGTTTTTTGTAATAGTGAGTTCTATTTGTCTTCTGTCTGTTGGACATTGTACGCGATCTACAAATTTTTTATCTACCAGTTTATCAATCACTCGAGTAGTATTTGAATTGGCATGAATCATATCTTTGCTCACATCTTGAAGGCTCGCAACCTTTCCTTTGCGGCCTCTCAAAATACGAAGTACATTAAATTGCTGTATCGTGATTCCATGCTCTTTTAGGGTATGACTTATCGTCTCAGTTGCTTCTGTACCCTTTTTAATAAGAGTAGTTATTAGCTTTCGCGAAAGCGGAATAGAAATCATATCCTTACTCATAAATTTATATTACATTTACATTAATTGTTGCTACAAATTTATTTTAACTTGTGGCCAAGGAACAATATTTAATGTTAAAATTGCTTTTTGTGTAGGGCGATCCTCTCTTGGCTTTATTAAAAGTCTTTTGTTCAATATTTGAATTGTTCTTGCGTTAGGAGTTAAAGGATAAATATGAAAAAGTATATGTTAATGGGCTTTTTACTGATCTGCACGACAGTAATGGCTCAAATGGAAAGTGGATTAGGAGTTACTGCGGGGCTTAATTATGGTTCCACAGGTGATTTAAGGGAGAACGGACAAACTATTATTGATAACCCTGACGAGAAGATAGGGTACCATCTAGGGGTTTACTGGAAAATAGATCTTGATTTCTTATATCTAAGGCCAGAATTAAAGTACACAAAGTTGAGTAATGAATATAACGGGAGTCAGTTTGATGTTCAAAAAATAGATGTACCTCTACTGTTAGGAACTAACATCATCGGACCTTTACATGTCTTTGCTGGACCTTCATTACAGTATATAGTTGACACAAAATTACAAGATACAGCGCTGAGTGATGTTCAAAATGAATGGAGTGTTGGTGCTCAATTTGGTGTTGGAGTGAACTTAGGGGATTTGGGAATAGATGTACGCTATGAACGTGGTTTTACTAATAATGAAGTCCGTTTTATAAGAAATAATATAGCTGCTCAAGGAACACTAGATACCCGACCAGAGCAAATTATTCTCGCATTAAGTCTACGTCTTTAAATCTATCTTTACAAGAAATAAATACGGACTCTGAAGGCAGGGTAAAAAAAGTTTTATCCATCAACCTTTCACATCCTTAAGGATATTTTCTATGGACTGAATTTTATACCTATCTGAAAATCTACTTTAATTTGGAGAAGAACTTTTTTTATTCATCCCATCTGGTAGTATTTCCAACATAATCATAGGTAATTACTCTCTTTATCAATAGTAATTTTCAGTCATTCTACTGAACAAAAACAGGTGTTGTTCTTAAACAAAAACACCAGACACTGCTCTCTATAAGAAGTGTCTGGTGTCTATTTGTTTGTGGTATTAAAGAAGTTGTTCTTTAATGGTGTTTATTCCAATTCAATCTTATCTATCAGCAGGTTAAATGATACTTCATCATTACCTATAAAAAAGGATAGTTCATCAATGAAAGTATGATCAAAATTATCCATGTTCAATTGGCTACCTTTAAAAGAGGGTACCATTTCGGCTAATTCTAATTCTACAGTTTCCCATTCTCCACTGGTAGGGAAAGCTATTATGTATGAATGCCCGTCAGAAGCAGTTTCTTTAAAACGCAATTGATACTCGTTACCATCGCCCTTAATCCTTAATAGGGCCTTAGTAGCATCCCCTAATTTAGTGTCTGGGCAATTGTACCTTACTGAGGCAAAACCACCATTTTTTTCTAAAGAAACCTTTCCTTTAAAATTTGCATGTCCATCTTTGGTAAGCTCTATCGAGCTTGAAGAAACGCCACCCATGACAGTGTCGTTTACAATGGTCCAGTCTTCTAATTCTGTCTCAGAATTAAAATCTATTAATGTAGTGTTGATCATCATAAGCGGAAAGATAAAGTATAGTATACATTTCATTCTTGTTAAAGTCCACTTTTCTACGAGAACTTTCTAGTAAAACTCCTAATCGGGAGCCCACATCTTAAAAAAACGGAATTGCTTCGTGAATTCTACTCGAGGAACAAAAGCTACGGCTACTTCACGATTATCAAGAGAAGACTCTGTAAGCAATACGTACTTTCCATCTTTTAAAGAATTTTGAAATTCTTTTTCATCCACTTTGCAAACTACTTTTTTGAATATAGAATTGACCCATTCTATCATATCTGGATCATCTTTATACTTTTTATAACAAGCAAGTGAGGCATGGGCAGCTATTACTGGAGCCATCTTTGTAGGAACGTCATCCTTAATTAAAATATACATTTTCATAATCGCTACTATTTAGTATTTGAATTTACTGAAATAGATCTTCTTTCCTTTCTATCGTGAGATAAGTCTCATCAGTATAAAAAATCATAACCACTGTTATTTTTTATTTCATATAATTTAAAGAATTTGTGGCATGGAACCTTTTCTTCTCTCGTAAAGTTAAATAAAAAGCGGGGATTATTTCTTTTTAACCCTTGTCAGATTCAGCATATTAACAGCGTTACTCTTTAGGTTAAGGACTTTTTTAGATATGAAACGTACGCTTTGGTCATAGTACAATGGTACAATAGGAGCTTCTTCTATGATAATACTGTCCATTTTTATGTACAGACTTTTTCTTATTTCTGGATCACTAGCGCTAAGGGCATTTTCATAAAGCAAGTCATAAGCGGCACTTTTAAAATGAGTGTAATTAGGACCACCTGGAGCAAAGTTTTTAGAGTAAAATAAAGAAAGGTAGTTTTCGGCATCAGGATAGTCTGCGATCCAGCTGCTTCTAAATATATCTAACTGTCCATCTTTACGCGCCTGCCTTAATGTTGATGGCGTCAGGACATCGATTTGAACTTGAATACCTATTTTCTGAAGTTCTTTCTGTATGAATTCACATAAATCTAAGTAATTTGCCCCTGTACTGATCGTTATGGCGGGGTTTTTATCTCCAGTTTCTTCACTATAAGCAGTGACGAGCGACCTAGCACGATTAGGGTCATAGGTAAAACCTTTTACGACACCGCCCGCAGGAATGCCTCTAGGAATGAAACCGTTGTGCGCTGGCGTACCTATGTTATTGCGCAGGTATTTGATCATTTTATCTCTGTCAAAACCTAAATTAATAGCTTGTCGCAATTTCTTGCTTTGTAACTCTGGTGATTTGCTGTCTACTTTTAGTCCTAGATACTCGGTGTTTAAGAAAGGGGCTTTTTCAAGAGTTACTGTAGGGATATATGCCTGTTTTAATTCGCCAGATGTTGTCAGTAACTCATCTTTATAACTGGGATCGATGGCATTTATAAAATCTAAATTCCCTTGGGCAAATTCTAAAAATTCACTTTGCTTGTCTGTTTTAAAGCTAATGGCAACCGCCTCTAAATAGGGCAGTGCGTTTCCTTCTTTATCTTTTTCAAAGTACAAATCATTTTTGCGCAATACCATTTTTACATTCTCCTGCCATCTTTTTAAATAAAAGGGTCCTGTACCTATGGGTTGCTCTCTTAAGTCGTTACTTCCTTCAGGTACGACACTGCAATATTTCATCGATAGCAATCCTAAAAATGCTGGAAATGCTTGTTTCAACGTAATTTGAAGTTCTAGTGGCGCTATGGCTTTGATACTTTCTACGTTTTTCATAACCCATTCTCCGGGAGAGGCAATCTTAGGGTCTGTTAATCGCTCTAAGGAATATTTAAAGTCTTGTGCTGTTACGGTTCTCGCTTTCGCGCCATGCTTGCCGGCAGGCAGGAAAGCGTCATTAAAATAAACGCCTTCTTTTATATAAAAGGTATAAATAGTAGCTGTTGTATCAATGTTCCAATGAGAAGCTAGATCAGGAACCACTTCTAGGTCTTTATCCAGCTTTACCAGCCCATTGTAAAGAAGGTTACACACCCAAATATTACGTTGATCCTTTGCAAAAGCAGGGTCTAGACTGGTCACATTTGCATGCTCATTATATCGAAAAACAGTCTTTAAATCAATTTCTTGTTCTTGATTCTGACATGTAGTGAGTATCATAAAAGGCAGTAAAATAAAGAGGTATTTATACATGAAGTAAAGATATTAGGAACCTGCTAGTATGGGGCATATATATGTTGTTTTTCTTACTAAATCAGTCCAAAAGCGGGTGTTTCTTTTACTTTAGGTCAGAATTTAAAGAGGTCTAGAGTCGCAGTGACTATTCTGCTGTACTCTTAAAATGGATACAAGGCTTAGTTTTAAAGAAAGTGAAATTTTCTTTTTTAATAGGTTAAGTTAATTTGAGAGCGAATCAGATCTAAAGTTTTTATCAATTCACAACTATTCTGAAGGCTCATTTTATCACTTTCTAGTCGACCAGAAAGAAAGCAGTTTTTCACTTCCTCAATTTCGTGCGTGTAACCGTTATTTATAAGGGGAGCTGCAATTTGATAGGGTTCTTTATCATGGGTTTCTACTGTTATTTTCTCTGTATGGTGAAAAGGCGCGTGCATGGTAATTTTTCCTTTATTACCGAAGATGACAGCTTTATTAGAAGTTTCGGCAAGGAACGACGATTCTAGAATGGCGGTTGCTCCGTTTTTAAACTTCATGAGCATCGCACAATGTTGGTCTATTCCAGTTGTCGTTAATTGTGCTATGGATTTTGTTTCTATTGGTATTCCTAATAATAACAAGCTTATAAAAACAGGATAGATCCCTATATCGAGTAAGGAGCCACCACCTAATTCTTTTGCCATAAGTCGACTACTGGGATCTGTTGTTGCTACGTAACCGAAGTTTGCCTGAATGGAGTAGATCTCACCTATGGTGTTTTGATCCATAAGTTCCATCACTTGAAGAGTGCCAGGAATAAAACGTGTCCATAAAGCCTCCATTAAAAAGAGTTTTTTCTCTTTAGCGGTTTTGATCATGATTTCAACCTCTTTAAGGTTCATCGCAAATGGCTTTTCACAAATAACAGCTTTACCAGCGTGAAGACACATCATGGTATGGTCAAAATGAAAAACATGCGGTGTGGCAATATAAATAACGTCTATTTCGGGATCAGCGGCGACTTCTTCATAGCTCGAATAATACTGTCTTGCTTGATAGGTAGCCGCAAAGTCTTTCGCTTTAGTCAGGTCCCTTGAGCCCACCGCCTGTAAAAAGCAACCATCAACTCTAATAAGATCCTGTGCAAATTTATTTGCTATTTTTCCTAGACCTATAATTCCAAATTTTATCATGATGCTTCTATTCCTATTCTATTTAACGAAGATAGAAAACACCTGATGATTAAGAGTTTCCTTTGGATAATAACTCTTCTCCTTGATGATCATTCCATCCTTTTTACAATTCAGTAACCAAATCATACAGTTGGGTAATTAGAATTATTATCAAGTGAAAGTGTGCTGCATATTTGTCTTGTATAACAAACTAAACACAATTATTATGAAAACCTTATTTACAACACTCACCGTATTATTATTCTCTTTTGTGCTTAGTGCTCAAGAAACATTCACTTTAAAAGTAACTGTTAATAACGCCTCTGGGGACGAAGGGAAGATGGTTTACAGCTTGAGTACGGAAAACCAATTTATGAAAGCAGCCCCTTTACAAACAGCCAGTATTGAAATTAAAGATGGAGTTGCCACCGCCACTTTTGAAAATGTACCACCTGGAGATTATGCAGTCATAGTTCTCCATGACAAAAACGGTAATGAAAAAATGGATTTTAGTTCCAACGGAATGCCACAAGAAGCATATGGGACCAGCAATAATCCTATGAGTTATGGTCCACCTGCATGGGCCGATGCCAAATTTACTGTAGCTGGTGATAAAGAAATTATAGTGCGCTTGTAGAAGAAAGAATGAGCCAAAAGTACTAGTTAGAAACCGGTAATGACCTCAAGAGGCCTTATCGGTTTCTTGTTAATTTAGTCCAAAGAAGATAGGGTTCTATCACTTTGAGAATTAAATTCGTAGTATGGTTGTACTTATCACAGGAGCTACTGGTCTAGTAGGCTCAAAAATTTCAGAAGATTTACGCTCACAAGGTCATAGGGTTCATTATTTGACGACAAGAAAAAGCGCTGTTAAAAACGAAGCTGCGTACAAAGGTTTTTTATGGGATGTAAAGAAAGGCACTATAGATGCTTCTTGTATTCATGGTGTAGAAGCTATTATTCATCTTGCTGGAGAAACAGTTTTTCAAAAATGGACGGATGACGCAAAAAAACGTATTCTCAACAGCCGTATTAACAGTACAGAATTGCTGTTGCGTTTGCTTCAAGAAAGCGATCATCAAGTAAAACAGGTGGTTACAGCAAGCGCCATAGGGATTTATCCTGACGACCAAAATGGACAAGCCCTAAGAGAAAATGAAATTCCGCCTACAGCAACAAATTTTTTAGCAGATGTTTGCATCGCCTGGGAAGAAGTAGGAGCAAAGTTTCAAGATCTAGGGCTAAAACATGCCGCAGTACGCATAGGTATTGTCCTTTCTGATAAAGGAGGTGCGTTAGACCAAATGGCAAAACCTGTAAAGTTTTATGCTGGAACCGGATTCGGCAATGGTAAAATGTGGCAAAGTTGGATCGCAATAGAAGACCTTTCTGGGATATTTATCCACATTCTCAAAAACACATTAGAAGGAAACTATAATGCGGTGGCTCCACATCCTATCAGAAATAGACCTATGATGGAGCTCATAGGGAAAGTTTTAGGAAAGCCAGTATTCTTGCCTAATGTGCCAGAATTTGTCATGAAATTAATGCTGGGAGAAATGTCTTCCATAGTTCTTGCTAGCCAGCATGCGAGTAGTGCAAAAATTCAAGAAAAAGGATATCAGTTTCACTATCCAGAACTGGAAGGAGCCTTAAAAGAATACCTGGAGTAAAATCAGTTAGTTATTAAATTGATCCCATTCTTTTTGTTGGTTCTTTTTGTTTTTTCTAACTATAAGAAAAACGACAAGAGCTAAAAGAACTATAATAATTCCTATACATAAAAAACCTGTCATAAATTCTCCGATAGCATAGCCGGTGTCGTAAGCACTGCTGCCAGTAGAATTATCTTGATCATTATTAAAAAGTAGGTCAAAGCTGTTGCACTCGGTAAACTGATTTTGTAGCTGGTAATCCTTGCTTATTTCAATGCTTTTGAAAAACAAATCGTTTCTTGATTTGCTCTTTGTTTTTAAAGGTTGAACAATTCCTATTTGATAAAAATTTTCCTTGATTTGAATAATACGGTAATCATTATGAGTCATTTGATCCAGTTCCTCATCGTATTGATTGAAGCTAAACTCGGCTTGGTACACCCGGTTTGCTTTATAGATCAGGTTGCTTAATTCTCTTAAACCTACTTCACTATCTTTCCATCCATCTATAGCTTCTTCATAGTGCGCCTCCAGCTCGGTTTGATTAGATACGCATATTTTTTCATCGATTTTAGCGCGATGTACCATAAAGGTCATATCATCTTCACCGTAACCTATCCAGTAATCAGAATGTACGTCATCTTCCTCATCGGTTGATTCAAAAAATTCAATAGGCAACCTTATGGAAAGAATAGAATCCACTTCTACTTGCTCGTATTCGTAAACGATTTCTAGCAAGTCTGTATCGATCAGTTCCTCTTCCTGAGCGATAGTGTTTGTGACTATAAAAAGACTAAAGAAAGTGATTAAAAGAGGTTTCATAAATGGAGATTGGACGGGTAAAAATACAGTACTCGATATAAATAAGAAAGCCTTGCAATCTTTGATGGCAAGGCTTTTATAAAAAAGGTAATCTTCAGTAATTACTTAGTAGCAACTAAGTTTACTGTAAGTTTAATATCATCAGAAATTGCTTTGTTAGCAACTATATCTGTAAAGGTACTAGAACCGTACTGTATTCCCCAGTCTGTTCTGTCAATGGTAAACTCTTCACTAGTCAACATCATTTGATCACCATCATATTTTACATTTACTGGAAAAGATACGTTTTTAGTAACATCTTTAAGAGTAAGGTTTCCTTCTAACATAATCTTAGCTCCCACAGTAGATAATCCTGTAACAACAAATTTTGCTGTAGGGTATTTAGGAGTATTAAAGAAGTCTGTTTCTTTACCTTCTACCGTTCCCTCTAAGTGAGATTTCAGATTTAATGCAGAATCTCCTTCAAGATCAGTCACTTCAATAGAAGTCATATCTATAGTAAACTCTCCACTCTCTACCACTTCACCATTTACTTTTAGCATACCGCTAGAAAGAGCTATGTTACCTGTGTGATCTTCTGTAGGTTTAGAACCTACCCATGCAATATTAGAAGCCTCTGTATCTACCGTATAAGTAACTGCAGCAACAGTTGCTTCAGCAGCCTCAGCCTCAGCCGTCGCGTCTACTTCGTTTTTGTTGTCTTTACAAGCAACTGTAAAAGCGATTACTGCTGCCATTCCTGTGATTTTAAAAAAATTATTTTTCATAGTTAAATTTTGATTTATTAAAGCGTCAAAATTAAATGTATATACAAATAAGTAAGTTAAATCTATATTAATTAATTGTTGTGACATTTTGACACGCAAATTGGTATGGCAGCACTTTTGCCATATCGCGCGTAGGTAGGTGAAGATTATTGTGACTATCTCGCTTTCGCGAAAGCGTAAACATTATAAACACCTCGATAAAAACGTGTTGAATTTATTTAAAATATACCGTCAGAAAATGGCAAAGGAAAAACAAGAGAAGGACCTGCAAGAGCAGGATGCACCAGAAGTAGTGGAGCAAGAAACGGAGGAAGTGCAGGAGGAACCCAGTGAGGTTGAAATTCTTGAAGAGCAATTGCAAGTAGAGAAAGATAAATTCTTACGTCTCTTTGCAGAATTCGAGAATTTTAAAAGACGCACCGCAAAGGAACGCATGGAACTTTTTAAAACTGCTGGAGAAGGAGTTTTAAAGGACATGTTGCCAGTGTTGGACGACTTTGACAGAGCGATGACGGAGATCAACAAATCTGAAGATGAACAACTCACCAGCGGTATTAAATTAATCTCAGGTAAACTGCGCAATACTTTAATCAATAAAGGATTAGAAGAATTTGACGTAAGAGCTGGAGATACTTTTAATGCAGACATCCATGAAGCGATTACCCAAATACCAGCACCTAGTGATGATATGAAAGGTAAAATCGTAGATGTGATTGAAAAAGGATATAAACTAGGAGACAAGATTATTCGTTTTCCAAAAGTAGTGATAGGACAATAATTATGGCAGATTTTTATGACGTATTAGACATTCAAAAAGGAGCAACTGGACCAGAAATAAAAAAGGCCTACAGGAAAAAGGCTATTCAATACCATCCAGATAAAAACCCAGGTGATGCAGCTGCAGAAGAGAACTTTAAAAAAGCTGCAGAAGCTTATGAAACTTTAAGCGATCCTCAAAAGAAGTCCCGCTACGACCAGTTAGGTCATCAGGCTTATACTTCTGGAGGTGCCGGCGGCTTTGGCGGTGGTGGCGCTGCAGGCTTTGATATGGATGATATATTCAGTCAGTTCGGTGATATATTTGGCGGCGGCGGCGGCGGCGGCGGATTCTCAGGTTTTGGAGGATTTGGCGGTGGTCGTGGCGGACAACGTAGAGTAAAGGGAAAAGATTTACGAATCAGAGTTTCTCTTACTTTAGAAGAAGCGGCAAATGGTGTCGATAAAAAAGTAAAAGTAAAACGTAAAAAGCAAGCGCCAGGAGTTACTTATAAAACTTGCGGTACTTGTAATGGTAGTGGTCAAGTAACCAGAATTCAGAATACTATTTTGGGTCGTATGCAAACCGCAGCTCCATGTAATGTATGTGGAGGAGCAGGGCAAAGCATCGATAATAAACCAGACGGAGCAGATGATCAAGGTATGGTCGCTATTGAAGAAACCGTGACTATTCAAATCCCAGCAGGAGTAGAATCAGACATGCGTCTCAAAGTTTCTGGAAAAGGAAATGATGCCCCAGGAAACGGAATAAGTGGGGATTTATTAGTAGATATTGAAGTGAAACCTCATGCAGAGTTACAAAGAGAAGGGAATAACCTTCATTATGATATGTATGTAAGTGTTCCTGAAGCAGTATTAGGAACTTCTAAAGAAATCCAAACCGTCACAGGTAAGGTGCGTATACCAGTAGAAGCAGGTATTCAAAGTGGGAAAATACTAAGACTACGTGGTAAAGGAATGCCTAGTCTCAATGGTTATGGAACAGGTGATCTATTAGTACATGTAAATGTATGGACACCACGTAGCTTAACTAAGGAACAAAAGGACTTTTTTGAGAGCATGATGACAGACTCCAACTTTGAACCAGCTCCAGAAAAAGGCGATAAATCTTTCTTTGAAAAGGTAAAAGATATGTTTTCTTAAAGAAAACTTAATGATTTAGAAAAATTTGTATATATTTACTGTAACGAACAGTCAACCAACTGTTTGTTATTTTTCTTTTTCATAGCAATTTTTCCACCTCTTGTTTTTACAAGAGGTGGTTTTTTTTATGGCATTTTGTTACGGATATGATGGGATGGAACGACAAAGTATCTTATTCTTCTTCTTATCGCGACCATTTAACAAATTTTCCTATTAAAATCTTCTAAATCCTTAGTAATACCATATCCTTCTTATTAATTTAGCACAATTAATTACTGCATGGGAAACGCGCTAGAAGCTATACGTATAAAAAAGGATTATGGAGATTACACAGCACTTAATGATGTGTCTATAACTGTTCCTAAGGGGAGTGTTTACGGATTATTGGGTCCTAACGGAGCTGGTAAAACATCACTGATCAGAATTATCAACCAGATCACTATGCCAGATCAAGGATACATCCTTCTCAATGGGGAACAATTAAAACCTCAGCATATAGAAGATATAGGGTACATGCCAGAAGAGCGTGGTCTTTATAAATCAATGAAAGTAGGAGAGCAATGTATTTATCTCGCTCAACTAAAAGGGCTGACTAAAACCCAGGCAAAGGAGCGATTGAATTATTGGTTTGAAAGATTAGGAATAGAAGGTTGGTGGAATAAAAAACTCCAAGAGCTTTCTAAAGGAATGGCTCAAAAAGTACAGTTTATTGTTACGGTAATGCACGAGCCAAGCCTGTTGATTTTTGATGAGCCCTTTTCTGGTTTTGACCCAATGAATGCAAATCTTATTAAAGATGAGATTTTAAAATTACGTGATGATGGAGCGACCATAATTTTCTCCACACACCGTATGGAAAGTGTCGAAGAAATGTGTGATCATATTGCATTGATCCACAAATCAAATCTAGTGCTCGAAGGTAAATTAAGCGAAATAAAACAACAATATAGGGATCGTAATTATGCGGTGTCTTTAATTTGTGAGAATAATGATCTGGCATTTCAACAAATTCCAGCAGAATTTGATCCTCAGCCTATAGCTTTATCGGGTTTAGATAATACCTTAGACATTCAAATTAAAATTCCCAATGAGGTAGCTGTTCCTATCGCATTGAATCGATTATTAAAATTAGGCGAACTCACACATTTTAGTGAGGTGATACCTAGTGTTAATGATATTTTTATCAAAACTGTACAGCAACATGGATAAATTGTGGCTTATTATAAAGAGAGAATACCTAAATAAGGTAAGAAACAGAACATTTATAGTTATGACTTTTGTAAGTCCCGTTATATTTGTTGCTGTAGCATTATTGATAGGATGGCTGACCAGTATCAACTCTGATACGGCTAGAAAAATTGCTGTTCTTGATCAAACTGATGCTAATTATGTAGCACTTTTTGAAACAAATGACCGTAATGAATACATCGTACTAGACGGGCTTTCTAAAGAGGCGGCTATCGCTGCCAGTAAGGAGGCCGATTATTATGGATTGATACTTATTGAAGCAAGGGAACAGCAGCTGGCAGATATTAGTTTTTATTCTGATGATTCTCCTTCTCAAGGTTTTTTAGAGTCTATTGAAAATAAAATCAACAAACAAGCCACTGCAAATAACTTAGAAGATGCTGGAATTGATCTTAATGTGATTAAAGAGCGCACCGTGAATAAGGAGTTGCAACTACAGGATTTTACCGGTGAGAAAACCAGTAAAATGTCTGGATGGATTAAAATTGCGGCCGGTGGAGCTGCAGGATATTTATTGATGATGTTTATCATTATATATGGTAACATGGTTATGAGATCTGTGATAGAAGAAAAGACCAATCGCATTATAGAAATTATTGTGAGTAGTGTAAAGCCTATCTATTTAATGATAGGTAAGATTACTGGAACGTCACTAGCTGGAATCACACAGTTTTTGATTTGGGTAGTCGTAGGTTTTATTCTCATGCTCGTAGCCACTACTTTTTTAGGAGTTGATGCTTTTTCAAATCCAGCAAATGCTGATGTGATGCTGCAAGCTCAAGATATGAGTAAGATGGAATTGATTTTTAACGACATCGCTCAGCTTCCTATTTTGAAACTATTAATATGCTTCTTCATATACTTTATGGGCGGTTACTTTCTATATGCTTCTATTTATACAGCTATAGGTGCAGCAGTTGATAATGAAACGGATACCCAACAATTTATGTTGCCAGTGATATTGCCTTTAATGCTAGCTATATATGTAGGGTTCTTTTCAGTAATGGATAATCCACATGGAACAACTGCCGTTATATTTTCTTATATTCCGCTTACTTCTCCTATCGTGATGTTGATGAGAATACCTTTTGGAGAAATAGCATGGTGGGAGATTGCAATAAGTATGTTGCTATTATATGTTAGTATTATAGGTGTAGCAATACTTGCTGCAAAGATTTATAGAATAGGAATATTAATGTACGGAAAGAAAACTAACTGGAAGGAACTGTATAAATGGTTGCGTTACTAATTATGAATATAAATTGGGATAAAATAGAGGAATTCTTCACCTACCCTATAGTAGGATCTAGAAACTCGGACGGTTTCCATTTTGATACTTGGATGCTCATTCTGGCTGTTCTAGCCATTGTGATTACTACTTTAGTTTTAAGAGGAATTAAAAAAGTGATTACTCGCAAAATGGATACTACAGACAAATTAAAGTTTGATAGTGTTTTTAAGTTTTTCAACTACCTGGTTTACATCATCGTTATCATCACCGTTTTACATTCCAGTGGGGTGAGGCTCACGGGACTTCTTACGGCAAGTGCTGCATTATTTGTAGGACTGGGTTTTGCTTTACAAGATTTATTTAAAGATATTATTGCGGGAATCACCATTCTTACTGATAGATCTGTATTAGTAAACGACGTTATTGAAATGAATGGTAAAGTAGGACGTGTATTTGAGGTGAAGCTGAGAAGTACTAGAATTGTTACTAGAGATGATAAGATTTTGATTATTCCTAATCACCTTTTTATGTCGGAGTCCGTTTATAATTATACTCAAAATCACCCTAAAACTAGAGAGCATGTGCTAGTAGGTGTTGCTTATGGAAGTGACACAGAGTTAGTAGAAAAGCTTTTGGTAAGTTGCGCAAGTGAGCAAAAGGGAATTCTTAAAAGTCCAGAACCATTTGTTATGTTTAATGATTTTGGCGATAGTTCATTAAATTTCGGAATTTATTTTTTTGTAAGAGACTCTTTTGCAGAGCCTCGTATTAAAAGTGCTTTGCGTTTTGCTATCGACAGAGCCTTTAGAGAGAATGGAGTTACCATTCCTTTCCCACAAAGGGATTTACACATTATCTCTCGACCTTCCGGCAGTGAAGGATCTAACGATATGAGTAATGACTAGAGTAATGGATATGCTTAAAATAAATGTGTTGGTGTTGTGTGTTCTCGTTTTCGCGAAAGCGCACGCCCAAGGAACAGACTTATTTAGAGCAGAGTATACCTATTTCCCTCAGAGTAAATCTGATAATAGCTTTAGAAGGTTTAGGACGTTTGCAAATGTGCCGCTTAAAGTAGGTGAAGGAACTTATGTAGTGCCTTTTTTAGAATATAGGAATGTAGAATACATTGTAAAAGATGATTTTATACTAACTGATTTTGGGTCTGACCGTTACGAAAGTTATGAAGTAGGATTAGGTTACACATTTCCTATGAAAAACAACTGGAGGTTTGGAGCTCGAATAGGGATCCTTGTAGCTTCTAATTTTGATGAGGGAAAAGCAAAATCTGACGACTATTTTCTAACCGGAAGCGTTTATTTTATAAAAAGTGAAAAGAATAGAGAAGATGGAGGCAAGCCATGGCGACTTGTACTAGGGGTTCAATATGCTACCACTGCCGGCAGACCTTTTCCATTGCCTTATCTCAATTATTTTAGAGAGTTGAATGATAGCTGGAGCTTTACATTAGGGGTCCCCAAGATGAATTTGAAATACAGGTTCAATGAAAAGAACAATGTGCAACTGTATGCCAGACTGGATGGTTTTTATGCAAACATTCAAAATGATGAGCCTACCACAAGAGGTGTCGCTGAGGATGTTTCCATGACGATTGCTATGATAGGTCCAGGATATGAGTATAATTTCACTAAACATATTTCGGCTTATATTTATGCAGGCTATACCTTTATAAACGATATACGTTTGAGAGATAATAATGGTGATGATGTAGTCACGCTTAATGATACCAATACATTTTACTCACGAGTAGGATTAAAATTCAAAATTTAAAAATGGCAAATATTCTCCTTATAGAAGATGAAAGCGCAATACGTCGCGTTTTAGGTAAAATCTTAACTGAAGAAAGTAAAGATTATGTCGTGACAGAGGCTGTTGACGGTCTGGAAGGAATAGAACTCATTAGAGATAATGATTACGATCTAGTGCTCTGTGATATTAAAATGCCTAAGATGGATGGTGTTGAGGTTTTGGAAGCTATGAAGAAAATCAAGCCAGAGATTCCTATAGTGATGATTTCGGGACATGGAGATCTAGATACTGCGGTACATACCATGCGATTAGGTGCTTTTGATTATATCTCTAAACCGCCCGACTTAAATAGACTTTTAAATACCGTACGCAATGCTCTTGACAAGAAAAGTCTTGTTGTAGAAAACAAGCGCCTTAAGAAAAAGGTGAGCAAGAATTACGAAATGATAGGCGATAGTGAGTTGATCCTGATCATTAAAAATATCATAGAAAAAGTTGCTCCTACAGACGCTAGAGTTCTTATTACTGGTGCAAACGGAACAGGGAAAGAACTTGTGGCGCATTGGTTACATGAAAAAAGTGATCGCTCTAACGGCCCTTTTATAGAAGTGAATTGTGCCGCTATACCTAGTGAGTTGATAGAGAGCGAACTCTTTGGCCATGTAAAAGGAAGTTTTACTGGCGCTAATAAAGATCGCGCAGGAAAATTTGAAGCTGCAAATGGCGGTACGATTTTCCTTGATGAAATAGGTGATATGAGCGCAAAAGCCCAAGCTAAAGTTCTTAGAGCACTACAAGAAAATAAAATACAACGTGTAGGAAGTGATAGAGATATTAAAGTGGATGTTAGAATTCTAGCAGCGACTAACAAAAATTTAAAACAAGAAATTGAAGACAAAAAGTTTAGAGAAGATCTATACCACAGACTTGCTGTTATTCTAATTAATGTTCCTACGCTCAACGATAGAAGAGATGATATACCTCTTTTAATCAATCATTTTGCAGCAAAAATCGCAAAAGAACAAGGGAATTCAACCAAGAAATTTGAAGATAAAGCATTCAAATTGCTAAAAGAATATGACTGGACAGGAAACATACGCGAGTTGCGCAATGTTGTAGAACGTTTGATTATTTTAGGAGGTAGTCAAATCAGTGAAAAAGATGTAAAACTTTTTGCTAGTAAATAAATAGTCTATGACATCAGATGATTATAAAGCAACAGAGCAGCTTCAACTTTCAAAGCTAGCCACACTCTTAAAAAAATCTCCTTCAAAAAAAAAGGCTGAAAAGGAACTCGATAAAGTAAGAAGAGATCTGGCTCATTTTCAAGCGAGGTTGTATGCACATGACCGTCATGCCATTTTGGTTTGTTTTCAAGGAATGGATACCTCAGGTAAAGACAGTCTGATACGCGAGGTATTTAAAGACTTTAATGTAAGAGGTGTTGTACAGCACAGTTTTAAAGTGCCTACAAATATCGAATTATCACAAGGTTATTTATGGAGGCATTATATCGCATTACCGTCTAAGGGTCATTTTGGTATTTTTAACCGGACACATTACGAGAATGTGCTGGTTACCAGAGTCCATCCAGATTACTTAATGGCTGAAAATCTTCCAGGATTTGATAGCCCCGAAAAGGCGACAGAAGACTTTTGGCAAATGCGTTACCAACAGATCAATAACTTTGAGAAAGAGCTTGTTGAAAACGGAACTTTTATTTTTAAATTTTTTCTCCATCTCAGTAAAGAAGAGCAAAAAAGCAGGCTGTTAAGAAGGTTAAATACGCCAGAGAAGAATTGGAAATTCTCAAAAGATGATCTTAAGGAGCGTAAATTATGGGAAAACTATATGCATTGCTATGAACAAGCTATACGCCACACAAATACAGATATCGCTCCATGGCATATCATCCCAGCCGACGATAAGCCTGTGGCAAGACTTTTAGTAGCAAAAATACTTTTGGAGACCTTGTCCCAGTTTAAGGAAATACAAGCACCTCAATTAAATGATGAAGTATCTGGAAATATTAATGAATACATAAAAGCTTTAGAAAATGAATAAAATATACATCATAGGATTACTTGTTTTAATAGGTTCCGCTTTCGCGAAAGCGCAAGTCCTACCAACATCAAAGTCAGATTCACTTATGCTGAGAAGCATTTATGACTTCAACCTTACAGAATCTAAAAGTTATGAGTGGCTCGATTATTTATCTAACACCATAGGAGGAAGGTTATCGGGATCCCTACAAGCCGAACGAGCAGTAACTTATACCGAAAAGGAAATCAAAAAATTTACTAATAGAACAGAATTGCAGTCGGTACTAGTTCCTAAATGGACAAGAGGTACACCAGAATTTGCCTATATACAACTGAATGATCTATCTACTATCAACGTTAATGTATGCGCTTTGGGGGGTTCCATCCCAACTAGAGAAGCTGGGATAAAAGCCCCAGTAATAGAGGTTACTTCTTTACAAGAGCTTTCTGAGTTAGGAAGAGAACAGGTAGAAGGTAAAATTGTTTTTTACAACCGGCCTATGGATCCTAAAAAGATTCAAACTTTTGAGGCTTATGGAGGTTGTGTGGATCAACGATACAGCGGTGCAGAAGAAGCAGGTAAATACGGTGCTGTTGCAGTAATAGTGAGATCTATGAATCTAAGACTAGACGATTATCCCCATACGGGCGCAATGAGCTATGGGGACTCCGACGTTGAGAATTATATTCCGGCAGCTGCGATCAGTACAAATGATGCAGAAAAGTTGCACACTTACCTAGCACTAGATAAGAATGTACAGTTTTATCTAAAACAAGACTGTACCGTATGGGGAGATGTAGAAAGCCATAACGTGATAGGCGAAATTAAAGGAAGTACCTATCCTAACGAAGTGATCATCGTAGGAGGTCATTTAGATTCATGGGATTTAGGTGACGGTAGTCATGATGACGGTGCTGGAGTGGTGCAGTCCATGCAAGTATTGCACACCTTGAAAGCATTAGGTTATAAACCACTACGTACGATACGAGTAGTTCTTTTTATGAATGAAGAAAATGGATTAAAGGGCGCCCGAGAATATGCAAAACAAGCGGCACTTAAAAATGAGAATCATATTTTTGCTTTGGAAAGCGACTCTGGAGGTTTTACGCCTAGAGGTTTCAGTTTTGACACTAGTGAGGATCAAATGAAAGTTATAGAATCTTGGAAGCCCTTATTCAAACCTTACTTGATACATTATTTCGAGCAGGGCGGCAGTGGAGCAGATGTAGGCCCATTAAAAGCCTCCGGTACAACCTTAGCAGGCTTACGACCAGACTCTCAAAGATATTTTGATTTTCATCATGCAGCAAACGATACTTTCGATGCTGTTAATAAGCGGGAGTTAGAATTAGGTGCTGCAACAATGACCAGTTTGATCTATCTTTTTGATCAATATGGAATAGTTAATAAAAGGATGGATTAGAGCATATCTCTATTGCACATTCTATCTACTTTTACGCCTTTTGAGAAATCACTATGGCATTAAAAGATTACACTAAAGAATTTCCTAAAAACCTCCATATAGCGGTGCCTTTAATGGTAGGTCAAATTGCCCATTTATTAGTTGCATTAGCAGATAATATAATGGTAGGGAAGTTGGGTGCAGCACAGCTAGCTGCAGTATCACTAGGGAATACTTTGATTTTTATAGCCCTTTCTGTAGGAATAGGGTTTTCATTTGCTATAACACCTCTGGTGGCTGAGGCAGATGCTCAAGGAGATTCAGACAGAGTAACCTCTATTTTTCATTTAGGGTTTTTAATGTCGTTTATCATGGGTGTTTTGTTAATGCTTTTGATGTTCCTAAGTGAGCCCATACTTTACATGCTCGATCAACCTAAAGAGGTTGTTGATTTAGCTATTCCTTATATGAGGTGGGTAGCATTTTCCTTAATACCTTTAATGATGTTTCAGGCGGTGAAACAGTTTATAGACGGTCTTTCTAAAACTACCTATTCCATGATCGCTTCTATAGTAGCAAACATTATTAATGTATTGTTGAATTATGTTTTTATCTATGGGAAATTTGGATTTCCGAGATTAGAAGTAGAAGGGGCTGCTATTGGAACATTTGTGGCAAGGATATTAATGTTTTTAATCCTAACTGTTTTGCTTTTTTTCAACAAACAGTTTAAGAGTTATTTTTTCTTATTAAAGAATTATTCTTTTGGGGTAATAAATAAATTATTTCATCTGGGTCTTCCTACAGCGCTTCAAATGTTGTTTGAGGTTTCGCTATTTACGGCTGCCATTTTCTTATCTGGTACACTAGGCACCAATAGTCAAGCAGCAAATCAAATTGCGTTAAACTTATCTGCTTTGACATTTATGGTAGGAGTAGGCTTAGGGGTAACAGCTACTATTAGAGTAGGTAATCAAAAGGGACTTGGTCATATCTCAGACTTAAAGAGAATTGCAAAATCTCTATTTTTATTGACCTTGATGTTCGAATTAGTTTTTGCTTTTTGCTTTTTACTTTTTAGAAACCAATTACCTCTTATATATATAGATAATATAGATGTGGTTGAGTTAGCATCGAAGATTTTAATAATTGCAGCTTTCTTTCAGTTAAGTGATGGTTTTCAAGTGGTTTTATTAGGAGCTTTACGAGGCTTCCAAGATGTCTGGATCCCAACCCTTATTTGTTTTATAGCATATTGGATAGTTGGATTTCCATTTTCATTTATTTTGAGCAGCTATTATGACTTTGGAGTTCAAGGCATATGGATGGGATTATTAATCGCTTTATCACTTTCGGCTGTTTTGATGTTTTTGAGGTACAGGTATTTATTGAGACGTTTTGATGCAGCTGCGGGTAAGAAGATCACTTAGGTAAGGTTTACAAGGGTATTGGAATAAGATATCAAATCATTTCAAATAGTAGTTTACTGTAAATGAGGTGTTTGTTTTTCATTTCAAATTATTTTCATTTTTTCTCATTAAAAAGTTTGGTTTGTAACAGATAGTGTCTGTATATTTGCACCCGCTAAGGAAAACAGGTATATGTTTAACGAGGCAAATGTTCTTCAAAAAGGCTAAAAGATCAACAATAAAATCGTGAAGATTTATGGTAAGATTTTAGTTTTAGATTTTGAAGATGTTCATTGAGATATTGATTGACAGCACAAATTAGAGTTATCACTTTAGGGTGGTAATTATAGTTATATAATAAATTTAGATAAGCACAATGCTAATTAAGTAGTTTCAAAAAAGCATCATATATTAAATGATCTTTAAAAAGATTCGACGATGAAGAGTTTGATCCTGGCTCAGGATGAACGCTAGCGGCAGGCTTAACACATGCAAGTCGAGGGGCAGCATATCTAGCTTGCTAGATGATGGCGACCGGCGCACGGGTGCGTAACGCGTATACAATCTACCTATTACTGAGGGATAGCCCGAAGAAATTTGGATTAACACCTCATAGTATTATTGAATCGCATGATTTAGTAATTAAAGGTTACGGTAATAGATGAGTATGCGTCCTATTAGCTAGATGGTGAGGTAAAGGCTCACCATGGCTACGATAGGTAGGGGTCCTGAGAGGGAGATCCCCCACACTGGTACTGAGACACGGACCAGACTCCTACGGGAGGCAGCAGTGAGGAATATTGGACAATGGGCGCAAGCCTGATCCAGCCATGCCGCGTGTAGGAAGACGGCCCTATGGGTTGTAAACTACTTTTGTACGGGAAGAAACCTCTCTACGTGTAGAGAGTTGACGGTACCGTAAGAATAAGCACCGGCTAACTCCGTGCCAGCAGCCGCGGTAATACGGAGGGTGCAAGCGTTATCCGGAATCATTGGGTTTAAAGGGTCCGTAGGCGGGCTAATAAGTCAGTGGTGAAATGCAGGGGCTTAACTCCGGCACTGCCATTGATACTGTTAGTCTTGAATTATTGTGAAGTGGTTAGAATATGTAGTGTAGCGGTGAAATGCTTAGATATTACATAGAATACCGATTGCGAAGGCAGATCACTAACAATATATTGACGCTGATGGACGAAAGCGTGGGTAGCGAACAGGATTAGATACCCTGGTAGTCCACGCCGTAAACGATGGTTACTAGCTGTTCGGTACGATTGAGTACTGAGTGGCCAAGCGAAAGTGATAAGTAACCCACCTGGGGAGTACGTTCGCAAGAATGAAACTCAAAGGAATTGACGGGGGCCCGCACAAGCGGTGGAGCATGTGGTTTAATTCGATGATACGCGAGGAACCTTACCAGGGCTTAAATGCAGATTGACAGGTTTAGAAATAGACTTTTCTTCGGACAATTTGCAAGGTGCTGCATGGTTGTCGTCAGCTCGTGCCGTGAGGTGTCAGGTTAAGTCCTATAACGAGCGCAACCCCTGTTGCTAGTTGCCAGCGAGTCATGTCGGGGACTCTAGTGAGACTGCCAGTGCAAACTGTGAGGAAGGTGGGGATGACGTCAAATCATCACGGCCCTTACGTCCTGGGCCACACACGTGCTACAATGGTAGGGACAGAGAGCAGCCACTTCGTGAGAAGGAGCGAATCTTCAAACCCTATCTCAGTTCGGATCGTAGTCTGCAACTCGACTACGTGAAGCTGGAATCGCTAGTAATCGCATATCAGCCATGATGCGGTGAATACGTTCCCGGGCCTTGTACACACCGCCCGTCAAGCCATGGAAGCTGGGGGTGCCTGAAGTCGGTGACCGCAAGGAGCTGCCTAGGGTAAAACCGGTAACTAGGGCTAAGTCGTAACAAGGTAGCCGTACCGGAAGGTGCGGCTGGAACACCTCCTTTCTGGAGTTTCTGAAATAATGAAACTACAAGAGTGATGTAATAATGAGTTACTTAATTAGTGTGTTTATTTATTTTATATTAGAATTGTCAATTAAGAGAAGCCGCGAGGTTTTGTTCAATGATTTAGAGTCTCATAGCTCAGCTGGTTAGAGCGCTACACTGATAATGTAGAGGTCGGCAGTTCGAGTCTGCCTGAGACTACTTTTTATGTGGTTTTGCCACATTTGTTCATTTAAAATAATAAGGAAACTTTAGATGTTGAGGATTATATTCCATATTCATAATTTTGAATTTATTTTCTAAATTTCTGAAATGGGGGATTAGCTCAGCTGGCTAGAGCGCCTGCCTTGCACGCAGGAGGTCATCGGTTC